>JAQUVS010000012.1 GCA_028693275.1 Bacilli bacterium | reverse complement strand
TCCTTTTTTTATTTTGGAAAAAAAAGTATTTTCAAATAAAAAAAAGTATGTTATAATTTACAAAGCGTTTTAGGAGAAGTGAATTATATGAAAAAAAGAAATATCGCAATTATAGCCCATGTTGACCACGGGAAAACTACATTAGTAGATGAAATACTTAAGTATACAGGAACATTTAGAGAAAATGAAGATACAACAAATTCTTCAATGGATTCAAATGCTCTTGAAAGAGAAAGAGGAATTACAATTTTAGCTAAAACAACTGCTGTTAATTATAATGATTATCGTATCAATATCTTAGATACTCCAGGTCATGCTGACTTTGGTGGAGAAGTTGAACGTATAATGAATATGGTTGAGGGTGTTATTTTAGTAGTAGATGCTTATGAAGGTACAATGCCACAAACAAGATTTGTTTTAAAGAAAGCATTAGAAGCTAAAGTTAAACCAGTTGTTGTTATTAATAAAGTAGACAAACCTTCAGCTAGATGTTCTCAAGTTGTAGATGAAGTTTTAGACTTATTTATAGAACTTGGAGCAGATGATGCCCAATTAGATTTTAAAGTAGTTTATGCATCAGCTTTAAATGGAACAAGTAGTTTAAGTGATGAACTTAGTACTCAAGAAAAAGGATTTGGTGGATTACTAGATCTTATTATCGAAGAAATACCAGCACCTAGAGGAAATGTAGATGCAGATTTACAATTTCAACCAGCATTATTAGATTATAATGAATATGTAGGAAGAATTGGTATTGGTAGAGTAGCTAATGGTAAAATAAAAGTAGGACAAACAGTAAATTGTATTAGATTAGATGGAACTACTAAAAGTTTTAGAATTCAAAAGTTATTTGGGTTCTTAGGACTTAAAAGAATTGAAATAGAAGAAGCAGAAGCTGGAGATATTATTGCTATAGCTGGTCTTGCAGATATTTCAGTAGGTGAAACTGTATGTGAACAAGGTAAAAATTTACCATTGCCAGTACTTAGAATAGATGAACCTACACTACAAATGACATTTGGTACAAATACATCTCCATTTGTTGGTAAAGAAGGTAAACTTTTAACTGCTAGACAAATAGAAGATAGATTAAATAAAGAATTACAAAGAGATGTAAGTCTTAGAGTAGAAAATTATGATTCAGAAAGTTGGTTAGTTTCTGGACGTGGAGAATTACACTTAGCTATTTTAGTTGAAAATATGCGTAGAGAAGGATTTGAATTACAAGTTTCTAAACCTATCGTAATTATTAAAGAAGTAGATGGTGTTAAAATGGAACCATATGAAGATTTACAAATTGAATGCCCTGAAGACTGTGTAGGTGCAATCATTGAAAAACTTGGTACTAGAGGAGCTGTTATGGAAAATATGGCTAACTTTGAAAATCAAGTAAGATTAACTTATACAATCCCATCAAGAGGATTAATTGGTTTCATGACAGATTTCATGACTATGACTAAGGGTTATGGTATTATAAATCATACATTTAAAGAATATAGACCTTACCAAAATATGGAAGTAGGAGAAAGAAAACTTGGAGTTTTAGTTTCAACTGAAGCTGGTAAAACTTCTGCTTATGGTATGGGACAATTAGAAGATAGAGGAATTATGTTTACTGAACCCGGTGTTGAAGTATACGAAGGTATGATCATTGGGGAATGTAATAGAGATGATGATTTAGCAGTTAACGCTGTTAAAGGAAAACAACTTACAAATATGAGAGCTTCTTCTGCTGATAAAACAGTAGTACTTAAAAGACCAAGACCTATTACTTTAGAATATGCTTTAGATTATATTAATAGTGATGAACTTGTTGAAGTTACACCACTTAGCATAAGATTAAGAAAAAGAATTCTTGATACTGATCAAAGAAAGAAATTTGATTCAAGAAAAAAATAAAAGTAATATATAAAAATTATCTTTAAAGATAATTTTTTTTTTGCTATAATGTTATTAGAATAAAAGAGGTGTTTTTATGAATAACGAAAATGAGTTTAAATCATTGTGGGATACTAATAGTGATAGTAATCAAAATAATAACAATAATATAGATAGTACTACTGCAAATGAAGCTATTCCTGTTGTAAGTACTACTGATGTTAAAGAAGATGTTACTACTAGTGTTTCTTCTATAGAAAGTGTTCCAGTAGTGGAAAATACTCCAATAGAAAATAATACTGTGGAATCAATACCATTAGTAAATCCAGCTTTAAATATAGAAAATCCTACTATTGAAGAAAATAATAGTGTGCCAGTAGAAGAAAAAACTTCTATTAATGAAACTCCTATTACTAATAAAAATTCAAATAAGACTGGTATAATTTTACTTATTTTATTTATATTAATGATGATTTTTGTTTGGATGCTTCCAGATATAGCAGAAAATGTTAAGGAATATATGAATAGAGATAAAGAAAAAGAATATCAAGATAATTTAGATAAATTAGATGATGACAAGAAAACAGAGGATGTAGTAGAACCAGATAGTGATAAAGATAAAGTACTTACTAAGACTTGTACAATGTCAATTGTAGATAATAATTTTATTACAAATAAAACTATTGAAATAAATTACGCTAATGATTTAATTAAAAATTATAAAATGGTTGAGGTAACAGATTATTCATTAGATCAAACTGTATATAATGAAAAATTAAGTTTATGTAATTTAATGTCTAATAATTTTACTAATAAAGATGGCTATAGTCATATATGTTCTGCAAATAATAATATACTTACTATTACTAAGGTTTATACTTTAAAAGATTTTAAAGAAGCAAAACAAACTATAGATAATGTTGAGTATTCAATTACTTCTAATTATAAATTAGATGATAAAATAGATGATGTTATAAGTAATTTAACTTCACAAGGAGCAGTTTGTAAATAAAGTACTAGATAATAGTACTTTTTCTTTATATTTTTGATATAATAATTTAGGTGGTTGTATGAAGAAAAAGATAATTATATTATCAATAATTTTATTGTTTATTGATATTGTTATAAAATATATAATTGTTAATAATATTAGCTTAAATGCTGATATAGATATAATAAAAAATTATATATATATTACAAATGTAAAAAATTATGGTGGAGCTTTTAGTATATTTAATAATTCTATACCAATACTTGTTATAATAACTATTGGTTTTTTAGGGTTTTTAGTATATAATATAAAGAAAATTGTAATAGATAATTATTATAAAGTAATATATTATGGTTTTTTGTTAGCAGGAATTTTAGGGAATTTAGTAGATAGAATTTTTAGGGGTTATGTTGTTGATTATATTGGGGTAAATATATTTAGTTATAGATTTCCTATATTTAATTTGGCAGATAGTTTAATAGTTATTTCTTTTATACTTATTTCTTTAGAAATTTTAAAGGAGGAAAAGTAGATGGATATTAGAGTAGAAAAAAATTTTGATAGATTAGATCAATATTTAGTAGAAGTATTAGATATTAGTCGTAGTAAAATACAAAAACTTGTTAAGAATGAAAAGATTTTATTGAATGGTGTTTTGGTTAGTGCTAGTCATAGTGTTAAAGAAGGAGATAATATCTTTATAGATGATGATTTAGATTTTACAATTACTGTTACTGGAGAAGATATCCCTGTAGATGTTGTTTATGAGGATGATGATCTTTTAGTTATTAATAAAAAGTCAGGGATGGTAGTTCATCCAGCTCCAGGTAATTATACTGGGACTTTAGTTAATGCACTTATTTATAAGTTTAATATAGAAGCAGGTAAAGATACGATAAGACCTGGTATTGTTCACAGAATTGATAAAGATACAAGTGGGCTTATGTTAGTTGCTAAAAATGATTTTACACACGAAAAATTAGCTAATATGATTAAAGATAAGAAAGTAGTGAGAAAATACATTGCTTTAGTAGATGGGGTTATCAAACATGAAACAGGAACAATTGATGCTCCAATAGGAAGAGATCCAGATAATAGACAAAAAATGAAAGTAATAGATATGAATAGTAAAGATTCAATTACTCATTTTACTGTTATTAAGAGATTTAAGGATAATACATTAATAGAATGTTTACTTGATACAGGTAGAACACATCAAATACGTGTTCATTTAAATTATATAGGGTATCCAATCCATAATGATCCTTTATATGGTAAAAGAGGAAAGACTACTGATTTTGGTCAATTCTTACATTCAGCAAGTATTAAATTTACACATCCAAGAACTAATAAGGAGATGTTTTTTGAAGTTGATGCACCATTAGAATTTACAGAATATTTAAATGAATTAGAATAGGAGGGAATTGATGATTGATAGAAAAAATGAAGTAGTAATGAAATTATTACATTACTTTATATTAGAAAAAAATTATTCTCCTGTAGTTTTACAAGGAGCTGATAATGAGATTTGGCTTGAAAATTTAGAAGAAGAATATAAGATTATTAGACTTGTTTCAAATTATTTGCATAATAATGAACAATTTGAATTCGATGTTTTTAAAACAAAAAAAATATCAGATAAAATAAAGAAGAAAACTTTTTCTGTAAACATGAATGTAATAAGCATTTATTTAGATTTAGGAGAAAATGTTGATATAACAAAAGAAAATAGATTTAAAAATATTTATAATATGTCTTTATTTGATGAAAATGATTTAGATAATTATGATTTTTTTACTAAGACTTTTGGTAATATAGTAAATAAATTAAAATTTACTGAAGAAGGAATGGAATTATTTTTGAAAATAACTAATGATATTAATTCTAAGAATAAGAAAGATGCTGAAAGAGTAGAGAATATATTTAAATTAAAAAAACCTATTATTACTTATACTCTTATAGGTTTAAATGTCTTTATATATTTATTTTCAATAATATTTTTAGATTATAATTCTATTTTAGATAAATATTGCTTATTTGGGGATTTAGTTAGAAGTGGTGATTATTATAGATTAGTTACTTCTATGTTTCTTCATGGAGATATTTTTCATTTAGCATTTAATTGTTATGCTTTATATGTAATAGGAATTCAATTAGAAAGTTATTTAGGGAAAATTAAATATTTATTGATTTATCTTTTATCTGGAATATTTGGTAGTTTTCTGTCTATCACATTAAGTTCTAATCCAAGTATAGGAGCAAGTGGAGCTGTTTTTGGTTTAATGGGAAGCTTACTTTATTTTGGATATCACTATAGAGTTTATCTTGGTACTGTTATGAGAAGTCAAATAATTCCTTTAATTTTAATAAATTTATTATATGGATTTATGGTTACAGGTATAGATAATTTTGCTCATATAGGTGGTTTAGTAGGTGGTTTTATTGTTACTACTGCTCTTGGTGTTAAGTATAAGAGTACTAAATTTGAAATGATAAACGGATATATTGTAAGTATCTTATTATTAGGTTTCTTTATATATATTAATTTTTATAGTAGATAGTATCTACTATTTTTTTGTGATATATTGCTATTAATTAAATAAAATGATATTATATAAGTGTAGTTATTTATAGTAGAAAAGGTGGTGTTATAATGGATTCAAAGACAGAATTATATAATCTTGAAGAGTTTGATGATGCGTTAGTAAGAGTAATACTTAAAGAAGTATTTGAGGCTTTAAGTGATAGAGGATATAATCCTATAAATCAGTTAGTTGGATATATAATGAGTGGAGATCCAGGTTATATATCATCTTACAAAGAAGCTAGAAGAAAAATAACAAGTATTGATAGATCTAAAATAATTGAAGTATTGTTGAATGATTATCTAAAGGAGAAATAATGAGATATTTAGGTTTAGATTTAGGAACTAAAACATTAGGACTTGCTTGTAGTGATCCGATGGGAATAATTGCAAGTAATTTAAAAACGTTGAGACATGAAGAAGACTATGATAGTTTAATACCTTTATTAAAGGAAATTATTGAAGAAAAAAAGATTGATCAATTAGTTTTAGGATTACCTAAAAATATGAATAATTCTATAGGTTCTAGAGCAGAGATAGCTCTTGAATTTAAAAAGAAGTTAGAAGATAATTTAAATATTATTGTTAATATGCAAGATGAGAGAATGACTACTAGACAAGCAGAAAATATATTGATTAGTAATGATACTACAAGAAAAAAAAGAAAACAAGTTATAGATAGTATGGCTGCAACTATAATTTTACAAAGTTTTTTAGATAGGAAAGGAAATTAAAAATATGGATAAAAATAAATTTACAGTAATAGCTGATGACGGAAGAGAAATTCAATGTGATGTTTTATTTACTTTTGATAGTGATGAAACAGGAAAGAGTTATGTAACATACACAGACAATTCTAAAGATGAAAATGGAAATGTACAAGTTTTTGCTTCTACATTTGATCCTGAAAGTGAAGAATTAAAATTAGAACCAATTGAAACAGAAAAAGAATGGAAAGTAATTGAAACTATTTTAGAAACTTTACATGAAGAAATTAAGAAAAAAGTAGAAGACAAAAATACAGAAGAATAGAAAGAAAATAAAAGAGTGAAAAGATGAAAAGACTAAAAAATATAGCATTATTTTTAGTCATTTTTTCTACTATTTTGGTTATAATAGGAACATTAATATTTAAATATGAAATTGGTCCAATTAGTAATAAACAAGATGTAGTTGAAGTGATTATACCAAAGGGTTCTTCAGTTAAACAAATAGCTTCAATATTAAAAGATAAAAAACTAATTAGAAATGAAACATTTTTTATGTTGTATATAAAGCTTACTAATACTTCTAATATGAAAGCTGGTATTTATTCTTTAAGTGAAGACATGGGTGTTGAAAAAATTATTGAACAATTAAATGATGGAACAGATAAATATGAGGGTGAAATCTCTATAACTTTTAAAGAAGGTTTAAATATGAGAGAGATAGCTAAAGTTATTAGTGAAAAGACTAATAATAAATATCAAGATGTTATTGATAAAGCTAATGATTCAAACTATATTAATTCTTTAAAAGAAGATTACTGGTTTATTACTGATAGTCTCAATAATGATGATTTATACTATAAGTTAGAAGGATATTTATATCCAGATACTTATAATTTTATAGATAAAGATGTTAGTGTTGAAACTATTTTTAATGTTATGATAAAAGAGATGGATAATAAGATATCTAAATATAAAGATACTATTAATAATAATCAATTAAGTATTCATGAAATATTTACTTTAGCATCTATTGTTGAAGAAGAAGCATCAAGAGACGTGGATAGACCTAATGTATCAAGTGTCTTTATAAATAGATTAAATAGAAATATGCCTTTAGGTAGTGATGTAACTACTAGATATGCAGTTAAATTAGATGATTATAGTAAAGTTCTTACTGCTAGTGAATATGCTACTAATAGTAAATATAATACTAGATTAACTGATGGTTCAATGAATGGTAAACTTCCTGTTGGACCTATATGTAATGTGTCTATATCAAGCTTAATAGCAGCAATTGAACCAACAGAAAGTACTTATATATATTTTATAGCAAATATTAAAACAAAAGAAACATTCTTTTATGATAATTATAATGATTTTTTAGTTAAAAAGAATGAATTATCATCAATTAATAATGGTTACTAGGAGAAAAAATGAACGAAGAAAATATTAAATTAATAAAAGAAATAGAAAAATATGCAGAAGAATATGATATTCCTATAATGATGAAAAGTGGTATAGATTTTTTAACTAATTTTGTTAAGGAAAACAATATCAAAACAATATTAGAAGTAGGAACTGCTATAGGTTATTCATCAATAATGATGGCTTTAGTTGATCCAAATATTAAAATTAAAACTATTGAAAGAGATGAAAAAAGATATTTAGAAGCTATTAAAAATATTAAGAAATTCTCTTTAGAAGATAGAATTACTTTAATATTTAATGATGCAAGTTTAGTAAATATAGAAGAAAAATATGATTTAGTATTTATAGATGCAGCTAAGGGTCAAAATATTAATTTCTTTAATAAGTTTTCTTCAAATTTAAATAATAATGGGTTTATTGTTACAGATAACATAAATTTCCATGGTCTAGTAGATAAAGATTTAGAAGATATAAAAAGTAGAAATTTAAGAGGATTAATTAGAAAAATTCAAGATTATACTAAGTTCTTAAAAGAAAATAAAGAATATAAAACAGTATTTTATGATATAGGTGACGGAATATCTATAAGTAGTAAAAATAATTAATAGTACTAATAAAGTTATCAATGATAACTTTTTTTGATATAATAAGACAAGGAGGGATAATTATGCAATTAGTGTTAGTTCCTAGTAAAAAAGAAGATATAGATAAATATAAAACAATTAATAATTATATTATAGGAGTTAAAGATTTCTCTGTTAATTATAATTTTGTAATGGATATTAATGAAATAATTAATTTATCTAGTGAATATAGTAATAAAAATATTTTTGTAGTAATAAATAAAAATATAATGAATGATGACTTACAGAAATTAGAACAGATGATGATTGATATAAATAATAGCAATATCAAAGGAATATTATTTTATGATATGGCTGTTTTATCAATAAAGAAAAGATTAAATTTAAAGATAGATTTAGTATGGAATCAAGGTCACATGGTAACTAATTATAATACTTGTAATTATTATTATGATAAAGGTGTTAATTTTGCTTATATATCTAATGAAATTACTTTAGAAGAAATGATTGAAATAAAGAAGAACAGTAAAATAAAATTATTTACTTTATTATTTGGCTATCCTATAATGGCTCATTCTAAGAGAAAACTTTTAACTAATTATAGTATTTCAAGTAATAAAAATATATTAAAAGATTCTCATAAAATAGTAGATAAAATTAGTAATAAAGAATTTATAATTAAAGAAGATAATATAGGTACATCAATATTATTTGGAGATATTTCTAACCATGTTTTAGCAATTGATGAAATGTTAAAAAATGATTTTGATTATGGAGTAATAGATAGTAATTATATTAATTCAGATACTATTTTAGAGATGATAAATATAATAGATAGGATATTGTTAGGAGAAGATTTATCTTCTTATAAAGAAAGAATAATTAATTTAATTGGAGATAATTCTTCCTTTTTATATAAAAAGACAATATATAAGGTGAAAAGAAAATGAGTAAAATAGAATTACTTGCTCCAGCTGGAGATATGGAAAGATTAAAGATAAATTTATTATATGGAGCAGATGCTGTTTATATAGGAGGACAAGACTATAGTTTAAGAGCTAATGCTACTAATTTTAGTGTTTCTCAGATGATTGATGCTTGTTCTTTTGCCCATAACTTAGGAAAAAAAGTTTATCTTACACTTAATATAGTTTTTCACAATGAAGATATAGATGGGATATATGAATATATAGATAATGTTGTTTTAGCCGGAATTGATGCTTTTATAGTAAGTGATCCTTTTATAATATCTTATATAGTTAAGAATTATCCAAATGTAGAAGTTCATGTTTCTACTCAAGCATCAATAAGTAATGTAGAAAGTGTTTTGTTTTTAAAAAATGAGGGAGTAAAAAGAATAGTTCCAGCAAGAGAAATATCTTTTAAAGAGATAAAAGAAATCATTGAAAAAACTGGAGTAGATATAGAGATATTTATTCATGGAGCCATGTGTACATTCTTTAGTGGTAGATGTACATTATCTAATTATTTAACTAATAGAGATTCTAATAGAGGTGGATGTAGTCAAGTATGTAGATTTGCTTTTAAAATAGATGAAGAAGAAAATGAAAATTTTACTATGGCTACTAAAGATTTAAATATGGCTAGATACATCAAAGAAATTATTGATATTGGAGTAAAATCTTTAAAAGTGGAAGGTAGAATGAGATCTATATATTATTTAGCAACTGTTGTTTCTTGCTATAGAAAGATAATTGATGCTTGTTATGATAATACTCTTACTGATGAATTATTAGATTATTATGATAAGGCTTTAGGCAAAGTAGCTAATAGAGAAACTAGTACACATTTTTTTGTTAAAGAAGCAGATTATACAGATCAATACTATACAGGAAGACAAGAATTATCTAATCAGGATTTTTTAGCTATAGTTTTCTCATATGATAAAGAAAATAAAATTATGACTTTATCAGAAAGAAATTATTTTGAACCAGGGGTAGAAGCAGAAATAATTATGCCTAGTGGTAAAATAGTTAGTTTTGTAGTAGATAAAATATATGATAAAGATATGAATGTTCTAGATGCAGCAAGACATCCAGAAGAAATTTTAAAAATATATATTGATTACGAAATAGAAGAATATTCTATGATGAGGATTAAAGTCTAGGAGGGTTTATGGACAAAATATTAAAAGATAAGGTAGTTAGTAATTTTTTAAATAAAGAAAGTAATCTAAGTAAATATGCTACTAAGAGTAGTGAGGCTATTAGGATTACTCAAGATAATGATGATATTAGACCATCATATTATCATGATATAGATAGAATTATTCATGCTCTTTCTTATACAAGATATATGAATAAGACACAAGTATTTTCTTTTAAAGCAAATGATCACATTAGTAAAAGAATAGTTCATGTTCAATTAGTTAGTAAAATAGCAAGAACAATAGCTAGAGCACTTAACTTGAATGAAGATTTAACTGAAGCTATAGCTTTGGGACATGATATAGGCCATACACCACTAGGTCATACAGGAGAATATATTTTAAATGAAATATCTTTAAAACATACAGGTTTAATGTTTAATCATAATATACAAAGTGTTAGAACTTATCTTAATTTAGAAAATAATTTCAAAGGAGTAAACCTAACTATTCAAACTCTTGATGGTATTATGTGCCATAATGGAGAAATTCTTTGTAATATTTATGAACCTAAGAAAAAGACTAAAGAAGAATTTTTAGAAGAATATGAACTTTGCTATAAAGATAAAGAGGTATTGAAAAAAATAAGACCTATGACTTTAGAAGGTTGTATAGTTAGAATTAGTGATATTATTGGTTATATAGGTAGAGATATTGAAGATGCTATTAATTTAGGGGTCTTAACAAGAGAAGATATTCCTAGTGATATAAGAAATGTTCTTGGTACTTCTAATAGAGAAATAGTTAATACTATTATTCTAGATATTATAGAAAATAGTATAGATAAACCTTATATTAAAATGAGTGAAGATGTATTTAAGGCAATATTTGATTTAAAGAAATTTAATTATGAAAATATTTATGCTAAAGCTAATACTCCTAAGTCAGTTGAACTTTATAGAGAAGGTATGTTCAAGTTATTTGATAAATATCTTAATGATATTAAGAATAAAAATTATGATAGTATTATTTTTAAAAGTTATTTAGTTGATATTGATGAAGATTATATTGATGCCACTACTCCTGAAAAAATAGTAATAGATTTTATTGCTGGTATGACTGATGAATTCTTTATTAAATCAATTGATTATTCTGAAGTATAGAGTGTTATAATAAATTCCTTGACTTATATGGAATTTTGTAGTATACTTATGTAGAATTTTGATTAGAGGGTGAAGAAAATGGCAGAAAAAAAAGCAATTTATTTAACTAAAGAAGGTTTAGAAGAATTAAAGAAAGAATTAGATGAACTTGTTAATGTAAAAAGACCAGCTAATATTATTTCTATTAAGGATGCTAGAGCACTAGGAGATTTATCAGAAAATGCTGATTATGATGCTGCTAGAAATGAACAAGCATACATAGAAGGTAGAATTAAAAAGTTAGAACAAATGATAGAAAATGCTGAAGTTATTGAAGAAGTTTCTACAGATAAGGTTTCATTAGGATCTACTGTTGCAATTAGATATGTAGACGATGAAGCTGATATAGATGAATATAAAATAGTTGGAAGTCAAGAAGCAGATCCATTTTCATCTAAGATATCAAATGAAAGTCCAATAGCAAAAGCTCTATTAAATAGAAAAGTAGGAGATGTTGTTACAGTAGATAGTCCAAATGGAAGCTATGATATTGAAATAACAGAAATTAAATAAGAACCATTTGGTTCTTTTTTTGTTTCTATTTCTTTTCCTTGAAATATGTAGGTTTTTCATAGTATAATACTATTATTGATAAGAGGGTGTAATTATGTACTTGAAAGAAATTAATGCAACAGGATTTAAATCATTTGCTGATAAAATAACAATAGGTTTAGATGATAAAATAACATGTGTTGTAGGACCTAATGGTAGTGGTAAAAGTAATGTTGTAGATGCTGTTAGATGGGTTTTAGGAGAACAATCTGTTAAATCACTTCGTGGAGATGGAAGTATGACAGATATAATTTTTTCAGGTAGTAAAAGTAGAAATCCTCTTAATGTAGCAAGTGTAAGTTTAACTTTTGATAATTCAGATAATTATTTAAACTTACCATATAATGAAATAACTGTTAAAAGAAGAGTTTATAGAACTGGAGAAAATGAATACTTTTTAAATGGAGAAAAATGTAGACTTAAAGATATAACTGATTTATTTATGGATAGTGGAATAGGTAAAGAATCTTTTAATATAATTTCTCAAGGAGAAGTACAAAAGATTTTAAGTAATTCTCCTTATGATAGAAGAGTTATTTTTGAAGAAGCAGCAGGAGTTTTAAAATACAAAAAAAGAAAAGAAGAAGCTATTAGAAAATTAGATAGAACTCATGATAATTTAAATAGAGTTTTAGATATTACTAATGAATTAGAAGTACAAGTAGAACCTTTAAGGGAACAATCTATAAAAGCTAAAGAGTATTTAGAAAATAAAAGTAAACTTGAAGAAATTGAAGTAGCTCTAATAACTTATGAAATAGAAAGTTTAAACTTCGATTATAAAAATGCTAAAGAGAGAATAGAAGTAATAAATAAAGAAATAATGGCTTTATCTACTAGTTATAATGGTGATGATGTTAAAATTGATCAACAAAAAGTAGAATTAATTAAATTAGAAAAAGATTTATCATTATTACAAGAACAACTATTAGAAATAACTAAAGAAGAAGAAAAACTTAATGGTGAAAAAAAATTATTACAAGAGAGAAGTAAGTATAGTGCTACTGATCAAAAAGTATATGATAGTATTTCTACTTTAAATGAAAAGAAGTTTAAATTGAAAAATGATCTTAGTAATATTCAATTAGATCTTGATATAAATAATAAAGAATTAATGGAAGTTATTAATAAATTAAATGATATAGATAAGAAAATTAATTCAATAAGAGAAAATAATAATAATATTAATAGAGAACTTTCTTTTAAAAATAAAGAATTAATGGAAGTAGATAATAAAATATCTGTATTAGATGATTATATAAATAGTGGTGGTAATTTACCTCAAAGTGTTAAATCTATTTTAAATAGTCCTAAACTTAATGGGATTCATGATGTTATAGGAAATATAATTTCATCTAAAAATGAGTATGGTAAAGCTTTAGAAGTTGCATTAGGTGCTAGTAAACAATTTATAGTAGTAGATAATGAAAATAATGCTAAAGAAGCTATAGAGTATTTAAAAGATAATAAACTTGGTAGAAGTACTTTCTTTCCTATTAATGTAATTAAACCAAAGGGTATTGATTTTGAAATAATAGAAGTATTAAAAAATGAATATGGATACATAAATATATTTTCTTCATTGGTTGAATATGATCAAGAATATCGTAATATTATTTTAAATCAATTAGGAAATGTTATTGTAGTAGATAATATTGATAATGCTAATAGAATAGCTAAAAAGATTAATTATAGATATAAAATAGTTACTTTAGATGGAGATATTATAAATGTTGGCGGTTCTATTACTGGTGGTACAGTTAATGTAAATAGAAGTATTATAACTGATAAATTTGAATTAGAAAGACTTATAAAAAGTAAGAAATTAATCTTTCAAACAATAGAAGAATTAGAAAAAAATATTATTGATAATACAGTTATGTTAAATAATATAGAAGAAGAATATTCTAATATTAATAGGAATAAACTTAGTTTAGAAGAAGTAATTAAGAATAAAGAAGAAACTTTGAACGATATAACTATATCTTATAATAGTATTGTTGATGAAGTTAGAAGTCTTGAACATGTTACTAATTCATCTTTATCAAAAGAAGAAGATAGAATTACTACAGATTATTATAATAAGTTAAGTGAAAAGAATGTTGTTATAAATAGTATAAATATTGCTAATAAAAAGATTGATAATTTAAAACAAGTTATTGAAGAATTAGAGGCTAAAAATAAATTAAATAATAGTAGCTTACATACTTATGAAAAAGAATTAAAAGGATTAGAAATAAATGTAAGTAAGATGGATGTTAGATTAGATAATTATTTAAATATTCTTTCTGGAGACTATGAAATGACTTTTGAAAAAGCAAAAGAAAATTATGTTTTAAAAATAGATATAGATGAAGCTAGAGAATTAGTTAATCAATATAAAACTAATATTAAAAGAATTGGTATGGTTAATTTAGATTCTATTTTAGAATATGAAAAGGTTAGTGAAAGATATAATTTCTTAACATCTCAAAGACAAGATTTACTTAATGCTAAAGATCAACTTCTAGAAATAATTGATGAGATGGATACTGTTATGAAGGAAGAATTTATAAAAACATTTAGAGAAATTGAAAAAGAATTTGAAGATGTATTTAAACAATTATTTAATGGTGGTAAAGCTAGTTTAAAATTAACTGATCCAGATAATATTTTAGAAACTGGAGTAGATATTATTGCTTCACCTCCAGGTAAAAAATTAACAACTATTTCCTTACTATCAGGAGGAGAAAAAACATTAACAGCAATTAGTTTGCTATTTGCCATATTAAATGTTAGAACAGTGCCTTTCTGCTTGTTTGATGAAGTAGAAGCTGCCTTAGATGAAGCTAATGTTGATAATTTTGGTAGATACTTAGAACATTATAAAACAAAGACTCAATTTTTACTTATAACACATAAAAAGAAAACTATGGAATATGCTAATACCTTATATGGTATTACAATGCAAGAATCTGGAGTATCTAAATTAGTTAGCGTTAAATTTGACACAAATAAATAAGGATAAGTACTTTTTAGTACTTTTTTTATTTAAAAAACTTTACAAACAAAGAAAAAAATAATAATATTAAGAGAGCAATTTTAGAAATGGGGTTATTATAATGAATAAAATATTTGTTTTTGGACATAGAAAACCTGATACTGATTCAGTTACTAGTGCAATTAGTTTATCTTATTTAAAGAATCAATTAGGGATTAAAACTGAGCCTAGAGTACTTGGTGACATTAATAGAGAAACTCAGTTTGTTTTAAATTATTTTAACGTAGAAAAACCTAAATTACTTAATGATGTTAAATTACAAGTTAAAGATGTTAACTATCATAAAGATTATTGTATAAATGAAAAAGCTAGTATTAAAGAAGTTTATGATTATATGATAACAAGAGGAATAACTGGTATTCCACTTGTAAATGATAATAAAGAATTTGTATCTTTAGTAACAGTTAAGAATATAGTTAAGAGTTTAATTAACGGAGATTTTAATTACCTTAGTACTTCTTATGATAATATAGTTAAAGTTTTAGATGGAGAAAAGGTTTTAAAATCTACAGATGAAATAGAAGGTAATATTACTGTTGCTTCTTTTAGAAGTACTACTTTTTTAAATAATGTTGATTTATGTAAAAATGATGTATTAATAGTAGGAGATAGACACAGTATTATTGAATATGCAGTTAATTGTGGGGTTAAACTTATAATTATTACTGGTAATGGAGAAATAAAAGAAGAACATATTAATGTAGCTTTATCTAACCATGTTAATATTATTAGAACTAATTTTGATACGTTTCATACTGCTAAAATGATTGGTTTATGCAATTATATTAAAAATATAGTAGAAGAAGGAAGAGCTTATACTTTTGATGTAGAAGATTATTATGATGATTTTGTAGATATGAGTGCTAAATTAAAACATAATAACTACCCAGTAGTAGATAAGAATAATATTTGTAGAGGATTAATAAGAATTACTGATATAGATGATAAAGATAAAAAGAAAGTTATTTTAGTTGATCACAATGAAGAAGAACAAAGTGTTGAAGGTTTAAACGAAGCTGAAATTATTGAAGTAGTAGATCATCATAAAATAGGAAATATTTCTACAAATAATCCTATTAATTTTAGAAATATGTCTGTAGGTTCTACTAATACAATTATTTATAACTTATATAAGGAAGCTAAAATAGAAATACCTTATGAAATAAAAGGTTTAATGTTATCCGGAATATTATCAGATACATTGGTACTTTCGAGTCCAACAACTACTAAATATGATATTGATGTAGTAGAAAAACTTGCTAGTGATATGAATATTGATTATAAGAAATATTCTATAGAAATGTTTAAGGAAGGTACTTCATTAAAAGGTAAGACTAAAGAAGAAATAATTAATGTAGATGCTAAGTTATTTAATACAGATGATAAGAGATTTATTGTTAGTCAAGTATTTACTCTTGATTTTGATGAAATAAATAAAGAAAAAGATGATTATATTAGAATTATTGATAAGATTAAAGACGATAGAGAATTAGAGGTTTACTTATTGGTGGTAACCGATATAGTAAGAAATGGTTCTTATGTATTCTATAATGATAGTAGTAAAAATATAGTAGGAAAGGCTTTTGGAATACCTGATTTATATCAAGGATATTATATGGGCGGAATCGTTTCTAGAAAGAAACAATTGGTTCCAAATATAATGGAAGTAATAAGATAGTGTAAAATTGACATTTTATTTATGTAAAGTGTCTTTTTTTTTGTTATTTTATTTACAAAAACTAACTATTATAGTAATATTTACTTATGTAGTGGTTAAAAGTGGTAAAAAGTGGGTGATGCCAATGCTAATGGGAGAATTTCATCATAATATTGATGAAAAAGGAAGATTGATAATTCCTAATAAATTTAGGGATGTGCTTGGTGAGTCGTTCATTATAACTAAAGGAATTGAAAACTGTTTATTTGTATACCCACAAAATGAATGGAATAAGATTGTAAGTAAGTTAGAAAAGTTACCATTTACTAAAAAAGATGCTCGTAATTTTATGAGATTTTTCTTAGCAGGAGCTACATCAATAGAATTTGATAAACAAGGAAGAGTTAATATATCATCTAATCTTATAGAATATGCGGGAATTAATAAAGAATGTATAGTTATAGGAGTTAATGATAGATTAGAAATTTGGTCTAAAGAAAATTGGGACAAATTCATTCTAGATAATGAAGAAAGTTTATCAGATATTGCAGAAAATCTTTTTGATAGGGATTTAGATTTGTAGGTGATTATATGCATATAAGTGTTTTATTAAATGAATCAATAGAAGCTCTAAATCTTAAAGAAGATGGAATTTATGTAGATTGTACTCTAGGATATGGAGGACATTCAAGTAATATTTTAAAGAGAATAAAAAGGGGTTTGCTATATGCTTTTGATCAAGATAAAATTGCGATTGAAGCAGCAACAAAGAGATTGAATGAAATTGGTAATAATTATGTAATAATTAAAAGTAATTTTGTTCATTTAAAAAAAGAATTAGAATTAAGAGATGTAAATCAAGTAGATGGTATTTTATTTGATTTAGGTGTATCAAGTCCTCAACTAGATGAAACAGATAGAGGATTTAGTTATCATAATGATGCTAGACTTGATATGAGAATGGATCAAGATAATAATTTTTCTGCATATGAACTTGTAAATGAGTATTCATTAGAAAAATTAAGTGAAATATTTTTTAAATATGGTGAAGAAAAATATTCTAGAAGTATTGCAAAAAATATTATTAAAGAAAGAGAAATAAAAAAAATAGAAACTACTTTAGAATTAGTAGAAATAATAAAAAAATCAATTCCAGAGAAAGCTAAAAGAGATAAACATCCAGCTAGAAAAGTATTTCAAGCTATAAGAATAGAAGTTAATCATGAACTTGATATTTTAGAATCAAGTATGAGAGATGCTTTATCAATGCTTAAACCTGGTGGAAGATTAGCAGTAATAACATTTCATTCTTTAGAAGATAGAATAGTTAAGAATGTGTTTAAGGAAGTAACAGAAATAGATAAGATGGTAAAAGGATTACCAAATATACCACAAGATATGCTTCCAGATTATAAATTAATAAATAATAAAGCCATTATTCCAACTGATGATGAATTAACAGATAATAATAGAAGTAGAAGTAGTAAACTTAGAGTTATAGAAAGAATTAAGTAGGAAGTGTGATAATATGAAAAGAAATGTAAAGAAAAGATTAAAGATGTCAAAATTTGAAAAAATGTTATATGTTTTGACTATTGTTTTAATGTTGTCTACACCTTTTGCAATTATCTTTTCACAAGCTACTTTATCACAAATAAATTTTGAAGTTGAAAAAATGAAAAAAACAATTTCATCACAAGAAAAAACTAATGAAAGTTTAACTATGAAGATAAATGAATTGGCGTCTTTAGACAAGATTCAACAGGTTGCTAAAGAACAAGGTTTGAGTTATAATAATGCTAATATCAAATCAATATCAGAATAGGTGATAAGAATGAAAAAAAAGAAAGAAGTTAAAAACAATGTAAAAGTAAATAATATGCTTTTACTTTTACCAATCTTTCTTTTTTTTGTTTTGATTATTTTTAGAAGTAGTCAATTAGCTTTATCTAAAGAGATAGATGGAAGAAATTTAAAAGAATTTGCTTCTAAGAGAACTACTTCTCATGAAACTATATATGCTAAAAGAGGAAGTATTTATGATATAAATGGAGAGGTTTTAGCTCAAAATGTTTATTCATATACTTTGATTGCTTATTTGGAAGAATCAAGGGGAGAAGGGCATTATGTTAAGGATATAGAGTATACTGCAGAACAACTTGCTACAGTTATAAATCTTACTAAAGAAAAAATAGTAGAATTATTATCTAAGGATGCTTATCAAACTGAATTTGGTAGTCAAGGAAGAGGCCTTACCGAGATAACTAAGGATGCTATTGTAGCTTTAAATTTAAGTGGAATAGATTTTATTTCTTCTCAAAAAAGATATTATCCTAAAGGAGATTTTTTATCTTATACATTAGGTTATGCTAAGAGTAAGGATGATGGATCAATTGTTGGAGAAATGGGATTAGAACAATTATATAATGAAGAATTAACTGGTATAGATGGTTATAGGGAATATCAAAAAGATTTAAGAGGATATAAGATAGCAAATACGAAGGAAGAAGTATATGAAGCTGATGATGGTAATGATATTTATTTAACAGTAGATTATAATATTCAATTTTTTATAGAACAAGCTATAGCTAATGCAGAGACTAATTATAATTTTGAAGAAATGAATATAGTAGTTGCTGACGCTAAGACCGGATCTATTTTAGGAATGAGTTCATCTCCTAGTTTTGACCCTAATAAAAGAAATGTAACTAAGTATTTAGATCCAAATGTTTCTGTATCAGTAGAACCAGGCTCTACTATGAAAATATTTTCATATATGGCTACAATGGAAGCTGGAGTATATAATGGAAATGCTACTTATAGATCTGGTACGTATACGACAAAAGATGGTACTGTTATTGGTGACTGGGATAGAAATGGTTGGGGAATAATTAATTTTGATAAAGGTTTTGCTATGTCAAGTAATGTTGGGGTAGTTAATCTAATAAAGGATTATATTAATAAAGATATATTAAAAAAATACTATGAGAGACTTGGTTTTGGAAGTAAGACAAATGTTGGTTTAAATAAAGAAGCAACTGGTAAAATTGATTTTAAATATGAAACTGAAGTATATAACGCTGGTTTTGGACAAGGGGTTATGACTACAGCTATGCAAAATATAAAAGCTCTTACATCAATTGCTAATAATGGTATGTTACTTCAACCATATGTAATTGATAAAATAGTTGATAGTGATGGCAATGTTACTGTTCAAAATAAAAGAGAAGAAATAGAAAGAGTTGCAAGTAAAGCAACAACAGATAAAATAAAAGATTTAATGGAACAAGTTGTTTTAAATGGTACTGGTTCTGTATATAATATGCCTGGTTATGGTTTGATAGCAAAGACAGGTACTGCTCAAATAGCTAGTACTAACGGAACAGGATATTTACGTGGAGAAAGTGATGTTATAAGGGGATTTGCAGGGATGTTTCCTAAGGAAGATCCTCAAATAATTATATATGCAACACTTACTAAACCTTATCCTAATTCTCCTAGTGC
>JAQUVS010000039.1 GCA_028693275.1 Bacilli bacterium | reverse complement strand
ATTGGCATTCTGAAGACATAGCATGTAAGTTTAAAGATGCTAAAGATAGGTTAGTTAAAAAATCTAGAAATACGTCGTTCACAGTGTCTAGCTCAATATCAAACCTTATGGCTGTTCCTTTCTTTCCCGATAATATTGTACCTGTTGTCAGACTTAACATGAAAAGAGCTGTAGACCTTATAAGCGAGATTAAACAATTAATCAAACATATGCGACCGATTAAAATACCTATGGCATATATTGATAAAGACGGGGTACAAAAATATAAAGATATTTTATTTCCTTTTGACCCTAGTGAGGTTAACCTTGAAAATAAGGAATCTATATTCTTTCCTAATGGAGTAGAGTTTAGAGCAATGCCTGCTAATGCAGACTCTGCTGAATCTATAAGAGGAATGAGAATTATGGGGTCAGCTGGTATTATTGATGAATCTAACTTTATGAGATACTTTAAAGATATCTATATTGCACTTAGAGATGCAGCTAGAGGTTCTAAAGATGGTGAACGAATGTTTCAAATGAACATAGGAACAACACGTAAAGGTAGACTTACTAATTTCAATATCTGGTTTGAAACTATAATGAAGACTAAACCTGACAATCTACTTGTTTTTGATTGGCCTGTACTTAAACACCCTTTACTTGACCTTAATAAAAGTTTAATTGAGCAAGCAAAAACATTAAACTTAATTCCTATTGTTCCTTGGCATGACATTAAACTACTTGAACAAAAACGAAGAGAAGACCTTAACACGTTTAAAGAAGAGTATATGGGTGAATTAGTTGATGCTGAAGAACAATTCTACAAGTATGATATATTTTCTAAGTGTATTGATGAAAATCTAAAAAGTTATGATAGACCTATCCAAGGTGAAGTGTATACAATAGGTATAGACCCTGCTGGAGGTGAAGGTGGAGATTTCTTTACAATTTCTATATTTGAGAAAAATAAAAAAGAACAAAGACATTTATTTTACACAAAAACAATTGAACTTCCTATAATGGAGATTAAATGTAAAGATTATATTAAGTTATGGAAACCTGCTAGAGTTGTAATTGATGGTAATGGACTAGGATATCAATTAGCACAAGAATTAAGACGAGAGTTTGGGGTACAATTAATTAAAGTTATTAGAGGAGTATTCACAATTAAGACTGCAGGTAGAGTAACTGGAGGTATACCGATTAAAGAATACTTACACACAAATCAAAACAAGATGTTTAATTATAAAGAGATGACATTACTTGCAGACGAGGTTCAAATAAAACATTACATGATGTGGAAGAATGATTATACGTGTGACCATGATAGTGAATTAGGTCATGGTGATATTGTAATTGCAAATGGTTTAGCATTATTACCTGATAATTTTAGACACATTGATTCAAACAAGTTAGACATAGTTAGACAAAAAGAAATTGAAGATATAAAAATTAAAGAAGTAGAATTAGTAGAGCCTGATGTAGAATGGTAGAAGATAAAATACAATTAGCAAGAAATGAAGACTTTGTTGAACTTGCAGAGACATTTAAACAAATGTATGATGAATTTATTAGAGTAGGATTTGATGAGGAATTAGCAGTTTTTATAACTTTAGAATTTATTAAAAATGCAATATGAATAAAAATGGTAAAGATAATACGAAAGTGGACAGACAAGTCAGGAAACTTCATGTTAGGTACTGATGAGAATGGTACTTTATACTGTAAAAATATTGCTCAAGACATTAATTATGTGTGTGTTGACCCTGTTTTTAAGAAGAATAGAAAGTTTTACTGGAAATTTGTTAATCCTAAAACAAAAGAAGTTAAACTAATCGAACGAAATAATTAATTTTATATATGATAATAATTAATTTTATATATTAATTAATATAAAAATGTATATAGGTGTGTAATTTGGACTTAATTATTGATGAAATTACTAATAAAAAAATAAAAAAGGAAGATTTATTCAAACATGTTAATCACAAATTTAGTAAGTTTCTATCAAAAATTAAACAATTTTTAAAACCTTTTAATGTTTTTTGGCTAAGATTAGTTGTATTAGTTAAGAATTCATTTTGTCACCCAACAAAAACATTTCTAAAAACAATACACGCCCACCTTAAGCAACTAATCTTAGCCAGAAGTATTATTACAAAACAGAAAAAAAAGATTAAGAAAGAAAAATTTAAACAAAACAAATCAAAATTAAAATTTAAGTTAAACAGAATGTACGACAATATATTACTATTTATTAGAAACATAATAAAATTCATATTGAATATTGATATAGGTTTTATCTTTGTGTTTTGTGCTACTTATTTATTTAATTCTACTTATGATTGGAGATTAAGATTAGTAGGTAGTTTTGGTTTGTATTATGTGTATAATTTAATAATAAAAAATATAAAAGAATTTATAATATTAAATAGAAAAAATTAAATAGATGATAATCATGAAATTGAAAGAATTTTTTAATGGTGTTGGAGGAAGTAGAGCTGCGTCAAATATAGGTATAAATAAATTTAGAATGACTTTGGATAAAGAGGCAGTAAAGACACCACACTTTGCAATGCGTAAAGTTGAAGATATTTTAGAGAATAGACCTTCTGCAATGAATGGTTTAAGACAATTAGCATTATTTACTATACCACAATTACATTTTACTAGTAGTGATGATAAGACAGCAACATTTGCTAATGATTGGCTTAATTTAAGACCAGAGTTAGAAACAGAGTTATTTAATTTTACTATGATGTGGTTAGGTGTAGGTAATGCTTATTTAGAACCATTATATACTAAAGTTGGAAACAATAATGTTATTGATATGTTGTACAATGTTCCTGTACCATCAGGTATTTATTTAAACCTAAATGCTAAGTCTGATGACGAATACTGGATAATTGAATACCCTCAAGAAGTAATGAAGATTAAAGACCAATCGTTAAGATTTCATTTAATTAGTTATGTTTGTGGTTCATATTTCTGGAGTGATAATATTTGGGGTATAACAGTACCTAAAGATAATTTATTACAATTTAAATTTTTATGGAGTAGAAGTCCTTTCTATGGTAACGGATTATTAACATCTAGTATTGATAATGAAGATGTAGCAGAAGAGATATTAAAAAATTGGGCGTTGTCTGCTAAGTATAGAAGTTTATCAAAAAAGATAATTGGATTTTATAATGAAGATGGTGAAGGAGTTGATTATAATGAATTAGATAGAATTAAAGATATGTTTGATAATCTAGAAGAGGAAGATTCATTATTAATTAATAAAAAATTTCAAAGTGATGACTTAACATTTAATGGAACAGATAACATGATGCAGAATGAATTAGAATTTTTAAGAAAAGATTCAGGGTCAGCACTAACACCAAACTACATGACAGCATTTAGTCAAGATAGTAGTATGGCAACTGCTAGTGAGGCTAAAGTTCCTTTTAAGTTAAGTTTAGACGCAATTCAAAACAGATTAAAAAATTATTTAAATAACATAATTACGAAAAGTTTACTTGAATGTTATAGTTTTTTATCAGACGATTTAGAATTACAATTAGGTGAGGCTAGTTTATACTCACAAAATGAAGAATTTATGAACATAAGTCAATTATATAACATGAGAGCAGCAACTTTTAATGAATTAAGACTAGCTGCAGGGTTGAGCACTGTTGAAGGTGGTGATGTTTGGGGTGAAGAACCTCCATTAGATAATACTACAGTAACTAAAGATTCAACAGTGAGTGAGAAATTAAAGGCTAAATCAATTAGAGAGAAATATAAGAAAGAATTTAATTTACTTACAAAACCTAAACAAAAGGAAAATCTAAAAATTGAAATTAAAGAACCAGATAGTAAAGAAAATAAATTAAAAGAAGCAGTAAAAGGATTATTAAAATGAATGCACTATGGATTTGGTATTTAGGAAAAAATGATTTAGATGCTTTAATTAAAGTATGTGATAAATATTTTATAGATACTTTATTGATTCATTATAATTGCTACTATATGAAACGTGAGATTGAAGACAAATACCCACATAGGTTTCAATTTGAGTTATTAATTGGAGATGCTAATATTCATCACACTGCAGAAACAATTAAACCAATTGCAAAAAAATATCCTCATGAAATAATACATCTTAATATTGAACATTATAGTAGAGTGCAAGGTATAAGTGAGTTTAATAAAAGATTGGAAGATATTTTTAGAGTTTTAGAAGGAAGAATAATTACTTTTGATGTTCAAACATGGAATCATTCAAGAAAATATAAACAATTAATGAAAATGTGTTATAAGGTATATTTAATGGCGTATGATAAC
>JAQUVS010000038.1 GCA_028693275.1 Bacilli bacterium | reverse complement strand
AATCTTTCTGACTTAATGATTCCAACTTTTTTAACAGGATTTGTTTTTTTATTAGACATAATAGCTTGAAACTTTTGTTTGGCTGAAGCTTTTTCATCATCTTCAGATAACATAGTATCTAAAGCTTCTGTATATTTATCTAATAAAATATTATACATGTTAGCTAATATAACATCTCTTGATTGACCTGTAACTAGTGTTCCAATATTAGATTTGAATGATGGAGATTCTCCGTAGCTTAAATTAAGTTCGTTTTTACTAATATCCCTATAAAGATTAATCATAAACCCTGAAGTTTTATCTAGTACTTTATCAATTAGTACTTTACCTACTGCGTTTCTTTCAATATTAACTAAACAATTATTATATGTTTTAGAAAGATTTATAATTACTGAAGCAAATTCATCAGGTTTAATAGTATTAGATTCAAATTCAGCTACTTGTTCTAATGTCCTAGCATTAAGTATTTGCATAACACTAGAATCTTTTCTATCGCCATAAGCTACGTCAACACCAGCAATATAAACTTCTCCTTGAACAGGATTTTCCCATACCCATAGTTTATCATCCATCGTTTTATGAATTGGATCTATTACTCCAATAGAATCAAGTATTTGTCCTGGAATATATGTATTTCCAGATGATACAAATGATAGCTCAAGTTCAGCTGCTATTTGTCTATAATTCCAGTTTAGCTGCGCACATTGATCTAAATACCAATCTTCATCATATTCAGGAACTTGTGTCCAGTGTATTTTAATTGGTATATATTTATTAACATTATATATTGCACCTTCATACATTTCATAATACCATTTACCTGTACCTGAAATACCATTAGGAGTACTAATAACTATAATACCATAAGGTTTGCCTTTATTCGATTTGAAAGCTCTAGATAATGTAGGATACGCTGCCTGATAAACATCTTCAACTCTATCTATAAATGCTGCTTCATCTATTATCAATAAGTTAATAGATTCTCCTAAGCTTGAACTTCTTGTAGCTGGAACTGCTACTATTTTTGAACCATTAGCAAATACTAAAGATTGTTTATTATCAGTATCAAGAGGTAACTTTAATTCATTATTAGGTAAAAATTCATACATTTTTCTAATTTTACTTAAGAATGAAGCAGCGTTTCTTTGACCTGTTGAAAGTATTAAAATATTAAAATTTGCATAATGCATGGCTGACCATAAACAAATAGCTTGTGTAAGAGTAGATAAACCAACCTGTCTTGATTTAAGAGTAATTACAAAATGTTGGGCTAAAAAAAGTTTTATAATTTTTTCTTGAAAATCATATAATTCAAAAGGTAAAAGACCATGTGCAGGATGAGAAATTTTAATATTTTCTTTAATCCAATTTATTGGATCTTTTCTATTTTGTATTAATTTATTTAATAATTGTTCTTCTTTTGTTTCCATTAAAATCACATATTTTCCTTTCTTTAAGTTTCTTAACTATCGTTAAAGTTAACTTTAACGATAAGAGAGAAAGTGAAAATTTAATTTTGATTAAACAATTTCTAAAATTAATTTTAGGTTTGATAGGAGAACGTTGAATGACAGAACAATTAGAATCTATACCAAACAATAAGTATTTTTTTAGGTGGAATTTTGCTGAAGACGATTGGCTTATAGATATTCTTTTGAATGATAAAGTAATTAGACATCAACTATTTATTGTTAAAAATTACAATTTATATAAAATAAATGATTGTATATATGAACTCTTAAATAAAATACAAAAATATAGAACAGAATTAGAATTAAATTCACAAACATTTATCAATAAAAAGAAATATCTTACTTTATTTAAGAATGATAATAAGATTCAAATTTCATTAGAAGAAGAATATCTTCTAAAAGAACTCATCGAGCAATATAAGATTTATGAAGCTATTTGTTGGTTTCATATAGGTAAAAATAATAAAATAGTTAAATACTGTATTATTAAGAAAAAAGAAATATTAGAAAAAATATATCCACTTGTAAACTTAAGTATTAGAAAAGTTATTGGAGCTAAAGTAATTAGTCCATATAAAACTGAATTTGAAGAAGCAGTAAATAATGCATGGACAGCTTTAATTAAATATCTTCCTAAAATAGATACTTCAAGGGTAATGTTTAGTATTTTTATTGGTGTTGCTCATCGATCTGCTATTTATTATAATGCAATACTTCTTAAAAATAAATATAACACTATTAATGCAAATGATTTACATTGTGTTAATTCTCAAGATAATGATGTTACTGAAGAAGATTTTTTCAATACATTATTAAATAATCAAAATATGGAAGATATTGAAGATGAAGTACTTTCAATTATAGAAGCAGAAGAAATGGATGTAGATGGGGTTAAATACGCTGATAATAGTTATTATGGAGAAATAGATAAAGAAATCGTTGAAATACTCGATGATATAGGTGAACCAAATAGTATTATGCAAACAATGCAAGAATCAATTTTAGCATATTCATACACAGTATTATCAGGTAAAATAAAAAGATTGTGTTTAGATAAAATATTTGCAGAATTTTTTCATGATTTAATCAATATGCAAATAACTGAAAAAGTTATTAATAAACATACACCTGTAATAATTGAAATTATGAATGCAGCTAGTATTAACTTAGAAACAGCCAATACAGATGAAAACAATAATAAGTTATATAAGCTTCTAAAAGATTGGATTAAAGAGAAAATTGATACTAAATTAAATAAAATTAATACTTTATTGGATAATACAGATCCAAAGATTATGACTCTTATTGAAAGAGAAAATTCAATGATTCAATACTTAAAAGAACATAAAAATGAATTACTTAAAAAATTTGTTGAATACAAAAATAATGCAGTAAAATTAAACTAAAAAGAGGTTATTAATGCTATGAGCTTTTATAGACACGAAAAAGAAAAACTATTTATAGAAAAAGTCTTTAAGAGACTCGATGAAAAATACGATAGCAATGTCTCTTTTTATAAAAAAGCAGAAAATGATGTAAAAGAGCAAGAAATGTTAATTCATAAACTAAAAAAAGCTAGTGTCTTTGCTCAAGAAGTAGCTTTATTAAGTAATGAAAAAGAAAAACATACTATTATTGATTTTAATACTAAAGAAGTTTCTTTAGGCTATTCAAATAATTATAATTCTTTGCTAGGATATACTTTAGATTTTATGTCTGTTAGAAGAAATATGCCTATATCAATGACAGAACTAATAGATAAAACATATCATAAAGATTATATAAAATTAAAAGAATTTAATGATAAAGCTAAATTAGCAAGAATACTTCAATGGGTTAAATTAAGAAGTGCTTGGAATATACAATTACAAAATTGTTCTCTTAATAAAAAAGAAGGTTTACTTAATTATAGTACAATTGTTCAAGAACCTAATGTAGGTTCATTCGCTCAAACAATAACTATTGTTATTAATAGAGAGAAAAAACTTGATATAAATGGATATCCAATAGCTCAATACATTAAATCAGCTTCTTTAGATTCTAATCTTCTATTTAATTATTTTATGTTATTAGGTAGTAGTGAAATTTATAGTAGATGTAATTGTCCGGAATATAATAGAAAACATTCTAGAAAAAGAGGTAATGCAAATTATTTCTGTAATCATTTAATGTTTTCTATGACACAACTTCCGTACTATGCTTATTACCTTCTAGCAAATAGGACTGATTAAAAAATGTCAAATATTGTTTTAGCAGCAAAAATTGATTATTTGCGAAACTATGCAAATAATCAATTTAATGAAAATAAAGGTTTAAGACTTAATTCAAAAGATTGGAAATCTTTTGTGAGTGTTAAAAAGAAAGACTTTTATTCTTTTCTAAGAAATGGAACAATAGTCTTTACTACTAAATCAGATATATCTGGTAAATCTTATAATCAACCAATTAAATTAAAAAACTTCAAAAAGATAGAATCAATCCTTTTTATTCTCTTTTTGTGCAAATTACCAGATAATAAAATTGTAGAATTCTTAAATACTTATATGTCAACTGAAGATATAAGAGCTAGATGTACATGTCCAGCTTTTCTTTATTATGGAGCAGCATATAACTTAACTCAGATTGATTCAATTTATGGTCCAGAAGAAAATAGGCCCCCAGTTGAAAAAGATAAAGCTAGAAAAAATTTAGTTTGTAAACATTTATGGATTGTCATAAATGATTATATGACACATGTTAATACTTTTGCTTCAGGTTTAATTCCTTATTATAAAAGATTTTTTGGTATTCAATCTCCTACAGGTGTTGATAGACTTAAAAAACAAATAGGGAAAAAAGAATTAATTAAAATTCTAG
>JAQUVS010000002.1:53090-82130 GCA_028693275.1 Bacilli bacterium | reverse complement strand
GTTGATGCTATAACAGCAAAAGGTGTAGCTGCAAATGTATCAGAAGATCTATCTTCATTGGCCTCTAAAATAAGTGCAATTAGTTCTGGTAAAAAAATAATCTTATTAGGAAATGCTACTACATATGATTTAAAAACGAATTATGCTACATATGGATTAGATGCAGATGATTATAAAAATTTAACAGTTGATGACTTTATAATAGAGGTTACTGCTGGTGCTCAAGGAACCATAAATAATGGTAATTTAGGTGATAATACAACTGTTTACGGTAGATTAGATTATTCTAAAACATATGATTCTACAACAGGAATTATATCTTTATGGTTAAGCGCCCATGGAGCAGGTCAATATTATGCAACAGTAGTACAAGTTAATACTCCAGTACCTCATAAAATTTTATTAGTTACTGAATAAATTATATTTTAGTTAAATAATTTTAAAAAAAACTATAAATATCTTTAAAGATATTTATTTTTTTGGTATTATATTATTATAGGAGGCTATGTTTATGAATAAGGTTTTTAATAGTATTACTAAATTATTTAGTAAATTTAGTGATCAATCTCGTAAATTGGGTAAAATAGACTTAGTAATTATTTTCGTGTTTGTTTTATTTTACTCGATGATTTCATTTAAAGATTTGGGGACTACATCTATGCCACAAACATATTTTGGGGCAAATAATAAGAATGTAGAAGCTAGTATTAGACTTACAGGTGATAAGACTAATGTATCATTTGTTAGACATTTTACAGGACCAGAAATAGGTGAATATGAAGTATTAATTTCTGATGATGGTTCTACATACGAAAGTGTAGGTATTATGAAACAAGAAGCTGTGTTTTCTTGGGCAGATTTTAATATTGGAAAAACATTTAAGTATATAAAGTTTGTTTCTGAACAAGCTGGTAGTTATTTAGGTGATGTTCAATTATATGATACTTACGGTAAAAAATTAGATTTAAAAGCAGAAAATGATCAAAGTGCTTATATAGTTGATGAACTAGATACAGTACCTTCTGTAATTAGCTATAAAAATAGTACATATTTTGATGAAATTTATTTTGCTAGAACTGCTTATGAATATGCTAATGGTATGATTACTTATGAATGGGTACATCCGCCATTAGGTAAATTAATTCAAAGTATTCCAATTATTTTCTTAGGTATGAATACTTTTAGTTTTAGACTTATGGGTAATATTGCTGGTATATTAATGATAGTAGTAATGTATGTTTTTGGTAAAACAATATTTAAAGATAGAAAATATGCAATTATGGCAGCTTCTTTAATGACTTTTGATTGCTTCCATTTTGCTCATACAAGAATGGGAACAATAGATAGTTTCTTAGTATTATTTATGATGCTATCTGCATTATTCATGTATAAATATTTGATAATGAGAAATAGAGATTCTGTTAGAAAAAAAATACTTTATTTATTCTTATCAGGATTATTTGTAGGATGTGCAATTGCTACTAAATGGACTGGAATGTTTACTGGTTTAGCATTAGCAATAGTATTTTTTGGACATTTATTTTATAGAAATAGAAAAAGTGTCGTTAATAGAATGGAAAAGAAAGATATAAGAAAAATTATATTAAGTTGTGTTATCTTCTTTGTATTTATACCAATTGTAATATATTTGTTATCTTATTTCTTATTCCCGAATACTTTTCCTTATACTGTTAATTCTTTTGGAGAATTATTTAATCAAACAAAAGAAATGTTTAAATATCATTCACAATTAAATGATACTCATCCGTTTACTTCTAATTGGTATACTTGGCCAGTTATGTATAAACCAGTATGGTATTATGTTAGTTATTTAAGTGGTAATTTAAAATCTACAATTGTAGGAATAGGTAATCCAGCAATATGGTGGGTAGGAATAATAAGTACATTATTTATGATAGTTTCAATTTTTGGTAAAAAAATGAGAAAACAAAGTAATTTATTTATTTTAACATTTATTTTATGTAGTTTCTTACCTTATCTATTTATAGGTAGAATAATGTTTATGTATCATTATTTTCCTGTTTTACCATTCTTAATGCTAGGAATTGTTGCAATGTTTAAAAAGATAAACGAATCTATTAAGACAAATAGTTTAATGATATTCTATATAGGAATTGTTATTATATTCTTTATTTATTTCTTTCCAATTATATCTGGTAGTGTAAATAGTAGTGAATATATTGATTCATTGAAATGGTTATCTTCTTGGGTATTTTAAAATAATATTTAATATAGAGGTGAAAATATGAAAAAGGTCTTATGTATAGGACAAGCAGCTTATGATACTACATTGGTATTAGATAAATATCCAATTGAAAATACTAAGATAAGAACTGATAAGACTGTTGAGTGTGGCGGTGGAAGTGCTGCTAATGCTTGCTGTTTACTTGCAAAATGGGGAATGGATTCCTCTTTTGCAGGAGCAGTTGGTGATGATTTATATGGTAAAAAAATAATCGATGAATTTATTGATCTTGGTATTAATATAGATAATCTTATAGTATCTAAGATGATTGAAACAGCTGCAGGATATATTATTACTAATATAACTTTAGGGACTAGAACAATTATTGTAAAAGAAAAAAAGAAAGATATATTAGATGATACTATTAATAATAATAAGTATGATGCTATTATGATAGATGGAAGAGAAGCTGAATATGCTAAAAGAGTTCTTCTTAATAATAAAGATGCTCTTTCAGTAATTGATGCTGGTAATTATAAGAAATCTATAATTGAACTTGGTAAATATGTTAAGTATTTCGTATGTTCTCATGATTTTGCCCAAGAGTATACTAATTTGACAGCAACAGCAAATAATATGACTAGTTTAATTAAAATTTACGACAAATTAGTTGAAGATTTTAAGAATAATGTTATAATTACTTTAGAATCTAGTGGAAGTTTTACTAAGTACAATGGAGAATATATAATAGTTCCAAGTATCAAAGTTAAACCAGTTGATTCAACTGCTGCCGGTGATATTTATCATGGAGCTTTAACATATTTTTTAATGAATGATTATGATTTATTAAAAGCAATGAAATTATCTAATATAACAGGAGCTTTATCGACATTAAAAATAGGTGGTAGATATTCTATTCCTGAATTAGATGAAGTTTTAAATTATAAAGAGGATTATGTTGATGTTATATAGTAATTATCCAACTATAGATTTACATGGGATGGATAGAGATTATGCTAGAATGATGATTAATCAATTTATAGAAGATAATTATAAAATGAAAAAATATGATGTAATTATTATCCACGGAATAGGTAGTGGAATATTAAGAAAAGAAGTTAAAAAAACATTATCAGTCAATAAAAAAGTAGAATCTTTTAGAAATGATTTTATGAATATAGGATGTACAATAGTTAGGATAAAAGAAAGAAATTGACTTTTTAATTATATTGTGTTATAATACGAGCCATATAAAACAAAAGAGGGGGAAAGATTATGTATATAGAAGAAAACCAAAGAAGAAGGTTACCATTTGTAGACTTCTTATTAAAGTTAGTTCTAATGATTGTATTTGTTTTATTATTAGTATGGTTAATACCATGGCCAAATAATGATGCGTTAAAGGATCAAATATTTAATGCAAATCTTCAAGAAATGAAAGATGCTGCAATTATGTATTTTACAACAGAAAGATTACCAGAAGAAGTGGGAGATAAAGTAACTTTAACATTACAAGAAATGTTAGATTTAAAACTTTTATTACCATTTGTAGACAAGAATGGAGATTCTTGTGATTTAACTGAGTCTTATGTTTCACTTGAAAAGATGGAAAATGAGTATTTGATGAAGGTTAATCTAAAATGTTCTGATCAAGAAGATTATATCTTAGTTCATTTAGGATGTTATTCTTATTGTGAAGATACATTATGTGAAAAACAAGAAGATAATGATGAAAAACCAACTGTTGTTAAACCAACAACAAAACCGGTTGTAATCAAACCAACTACAACTGTTAAACCAACAGTAACACCTACTATAAAACCAACACCTACGCCAACTAATACACCAGTAGTTGAAAAAGAATATGAATATAAGAGAAATGTAGCTGCAACATATTCTGCATGGACAGCATGGAATGAATATACATATACAGCTAATGATAATATTCCATTTGGTTTAACTGCTACAAAAGAAATAGTTGATTTAGGTACAAGACAAGTTGTAGATTACTATAAGAGTGCTACTTATAAAACTGTTTTAGTAGAAAAAGAAGAATTTAGAACAGTTGATAACGTTCCTTACCAAGTATGTACAGGATTTAATTATGAAGTATTTGGGGATACATTATATAGTGTATCAGGTAATTGGGTAAATACTGGTATTTATGCTTATGGATATTCAGTACCTGCTGCTGCAACAAGTACTACTAGATGGGTAGCTGTAGGAGTAGATTGGAATGTATGTGGAAGTTCTTGTACTAATAGTCCTTATATTAAATGGGAAAAACAAACAAGAAGTGCTTCATCTACATCAACAGTTGCTAATAAAGTTACAGTTACATGTGCTTCTTATGAAACAAGAAATGTTCCAGTTATAATTAAAGTTACTGTTCCAACTAGTACACCGATGTTACTTGAACCAGCTCAAACAATTTATAAAACAGTTAGTGTTTATAAAATTAGAGTTCGTCAATTATTAACAGCAGCTTATAGCCAATATACTTGGAGTACATATAATAATTTAACACTTATTAATCAGGGATATTCAATGACTGGAAATTCAAGAAATAAATAAGGGAAAGAAGGTAGTTTGTTATGGACAAAATTAAGAGTTTAAGAATTTTAAATTCTTTAGTAGAAGAAACTGGTAAAAAAGAATATATTGGAGCTTTCATTTATTTTGATGATAAAGCACCAGAATATTTTACTGCTGAAAATTTAGGTGAACTTGAAAATGTTCATTCTAAAATTGTAAGTTTAGTAGAAGAAGTTCAAAAACAAAATGATTCAAAGTCTGTAAGTGATTTACAAAAAGATAAATTAGTACGTCTATACAATTTTGATGATGAAAAAACCCAACTTTCTCTATTAAAAGAATTTGTTAATGAAACCCAACTATATAATTCTTTAGAAGTTACTGAAGAAGAAGAAATAGTAGAAGAAATAGAAAAACAAAAAGTAAAAAATAAGGGATTTGGAAAAGGATTTCTTGCTGCTAGTATTTTAGCAGGTACTTTAGTTGCTACTGCTTATGGGCTTACATCTTGTGAAAAACAAGAAGATAAGACTGATACACCAACAACAGTTGAAGATCCTGAAATAGATCTTGAATTTGCTGATTTTGAAGATTATTTAGCTAATGCACCAGGGACACAACAAAAAGATACAATGGTTAAAATCCATGATTTTGCTAGTAATATAAATGATTCAGCTGATTGGATGATTCAAAAAGATGAAGATGGTAAAGCAGTATATGATGAAAATGGAAAAGAAGTTAAATGGGGAGTTACTGAAGAAGAAACTTTAGCTTTCTATGTTTACCAAAACAATTTAACTGAAGAAGAAATGATTTCTATTTATAATGGTAGAGAAATTGATCCTGAAGATATTACAGAATTAAGAAATAGTTTTGTAACTAAGATGATATATTTCTATACTTATGATAAAACAGGAAATAGTAATGTAGCTGATTTATTCAATAGTCAAAAAGATAAAGAAGCAGTATTAAAATTTGAACAAATGAATGCAAAATACAATATGGCTGATTTAAAAGACAAAGAAGATCTTGCATTAGAAATGAAAGATGCTTTCTTCCATACATATTATGATAATATGGAAGAAGAATATATAGGTTTTAGCGATGAAAATACATCAATGGCTTATATTTTATCTTCATTAGTTCCTGAACAACAAGTAATTAATTCTACAAGTTCTAAAGTAGTTAATGCATATAACCAAAAAACTACAATAGAAGGTGAAGAAGGATTATTAATAGACGTATTGAGACATGAAATAGATGCTCATTGCGAAGACTTTACTGAAAGATTAGTAGATTATAAAGAAAATCAAGAAAGATTAACTGAAAGAGATGCTGATATTGATAGTAATAAGGCTTTAGTATTTGAAATTAATAGTGCTCTTGAAAAAGGAGATAATAATACTAAAATTTCAATGCAAGAAGATAGTGAATTTGATAAATTAGTAGAAGGTACTTTAGATTTAGATACTGTTTTAGGATATGTAAAAGATGATTTAGTATTAAACGGAAAATATCCAAATGGTACTTTTGATCAATTTTATTTTAATGATTTTGATTCATTGAATAAAAAACAAAAATCTACTTCTACAACACCAACTAAAAAAGCAGAAGATGTTGTTATATATCAAGGAAATGACAGAGATAAAGCAGTTGAAGCTATTGGTAATAACCAAGCTTTACTTGAATCTATGAAACAACAAGAGCAAGCAATAATTAAACAAAATGAAGAAAATAAAAAAGTTGCTGAACAACAAGCTGTTAATTTAGCTGCAATATATGATTCAATTGATAATGCAACATATAATTTTTATAAAACAAATGGTACTAAGGCTGGAGATTATAATTATCAAGCTAGTTTACCAGGTGGTTTAGATAGTCATGTTCTTGGAGTATGTAGTCAAGTCTTCAATGATGCTAAATCTAGAGGATTAACTGCATATAATATAGTTAATAATCCAACAATAACAGGTGGACAAATAACTGATGCTCCTGATACGATTCCTTCAACACAACAAGATAGTGAAAAGAATCTGAATACAGATACACCGGTTAATCCAACACCAACAGATACTACAGTAGTTACTCCGGTAGCTCCAGTAGTAGAAGAAGGTGTTATAGGTGGAGAAATAACTTATCCAACTGATCAATTACCAAGTGCTTCAGAAGATCCTTACCTTAATATGTCAGGATTGGATGCTCCGGTAGAAACTCAAAGTGTAGATGCTCAAATTGATGCAATAATTGCTCAATATGCAGAACCTCAAGTAGAAAATACTGAAGAAACAACACTTGTAAGATAATGTATACAAAAGTAGGGAAACCTACTTTTTATTTGACATAAACATTAAAATATGCTATAATACATACACAGTTAGAGATACAGGGTATTTCTACTAGGGGGAACAAAGGGGTTGAATAGTATGAAACAAGGGTTTATTTTCGAATATTTAAATGAAAATGATTTTAGAAAAAAAGAAAGATCAGTAAGAAAGTATAATATGCTAGCTTATAAGAAACTTACTTTTGATTTTTATCCAAGTTTAAGAACTGGTAAATTTATTGGTGAATTAGTTTCTGTAAATAAAAAAGAAAATACAAAATCATATGAACTTAAATTACCTACAGATTCATTATTTATAAAAGTGCATGGAGAAATAAGATTACATTATACAGTTTATGAAGATAAAAATATAATTTTATTAACTAATATAACTCCTGAAGGGATTCTAGAAGAAGGACATAGAGCAGAGTTAAGTACTTATAAAGGAGTAATGATTTCTAAAACAAATCCTGAAAAGGATATGTTTAAGGTTAATTTACTAAATATGTTACAAAAGTAGAGTAGTCTACTTTTTTTATTTTAAAAAAGTTAAAAAAAGTTAAAAAGGATATTGATTATCGTAAAATTATATGATATTATTAAAAGGCAATGGACCCTTAGCTCAGTTGGTTAGAGCATCCGGCTCATAACCGGACGGTCGTAGGTTCGAGTCCTACAGGGTCCACCATTTATTTATGCGGGTATGGCGGAATTGGCAGACGCACTAGACTTAGGATCTAGCGCCGTGAGGCTTGCAGGTTCAACTCCTGTTACCCGCACCAAATAAAACATTGTCGATAAGTTTTCGACTTATATTTAAAAGTTAACGGTCGTTAACTTTTTTTATTTTAAATGATTTATTTACAATTGAAATATCTATGTTAAAATATATTTTATATATGAATAAGGGGTGAGTATTTATTAAGAATTTAAAGACACTATTAGTTAACTTAAAAAAACTTTGGCCTTATGCTAAAAATAATAAAAAGGAAATAGCAATTGATATTTTGGGGATGTTTATGCTTACATTAATTAGTTTTATTATGCCTTATTTATCAGCTAAGTTAATTATTTATATAACAAGTAAAAACTTTGATAGTTTAATAAATGTTGCGATAATTATATTTATTATTGAAATATTAAGAAATACATTTAATATGATTTGTGCTAAGTTTTTCCCAATTTTTTTTCATAACACGTGTACTAATTTAAGAATAGATATATTAAAGAAATCTTTAGAACTTGAGACATTTGAACTTGATAATAATTCATCAGGGGTGTTTATCGATAGAATTAATAAAGATGCAGGTAATATACCTAGTGTTCTAGATAGACTTGAAAAATTAATATTTGATTTTTTGATGAATATAGGTATTTTAGTTACAATCTTTGTAATAAATAAAATAATATTTATTTATATAGTTATAGCTGTTTCAATTATATTTACAATTGAGAAAATAGCCATTAATAAAAGATATGAGATAGATAAGAAGAGAAGAAAAATAAATGAAAAGATAACTTCTTTAATTGGTGAAACAGTAAGAGGAAATAGAGATATTAAAGTACTTAATGCAGAGAATATTATAATAGAAAAATCTAAAAAAGATTTATTTGAATCAATGAATGAAACATTAGAGATGAATAAAATAAATTATAGATATCGATTTTTCTCTGGTAGTACAAAAGACTTATATCAATTGCTATTAATATTCTTAGGTGTGTATTTAATTGATAATAATTTAATTTCTTTATCTAATTTTATAATTATATTTATGTATAGGGATAAGATTCAAAATCTTTTAAATAGTATTATAAATATGGCTGAATCATTAAAAGAATTTAATATTTCTTTTGATAGAGTTTTTGAAATAATAGGAGAAGAAAAATTTAAAAAGGAAAGTTTTGGTGAAATAGATTTAGATCATTTAAATGGTAAAATTAAATTTAATAACTTAAGTTTTTCTTATAATGAAATTTCTACTCTTCAAAATTTAACATTTGAAATAGAACCAAATCAAATAGTTGCTTTTGTAGGTAAGACTGGTTCTGGTAAATCAACTATCTTTAATCTAGTAAATAAATTATATTCAATTAATGATAATATGCTTTTTTTAGATGATTGTGATATAAATAAATTAAATAAGAATTCTATTCGAAATAATATTTCATTAATAACTCAAAATCCATATTTATTTAATTTTTCTATTATTGATAATTTAAGAATAGTTAAAGAAGATGCAACGATAGAAGAAATTAAAAAGGTTTGTAATACTGCATGTATAGATGAATTTATAGAGGGTTTACCAGACAAATACGACACAATAATAGGTGAAGGTGGTATTACTTTATCTGGTGGTCAAAAACAAAGATTAGCTATAGCAAGAGCTTTATTGAAGAAAAGTGAAATAATCCTTTTTGATGAAGCAACAAGTGCTTTAGATAATGAAACTCAAAGCTATATTAAGCAAGCTATAAGTAATATAAAAGGTGAAAAAACAATTTTGATTATTGCTCATAGATTATCAACAATAGTTGATTCAGATAAGATAATTGTAATTGATGATGGTAAAATGGTAGGAGAAGGTACACATAAAGAATTATTAAATAAAAGTAAAATATATAAACAATTATATGAAACTTATGAATAAACGATTAGAATTTTAATCGTTTTATTTTTTTTTGTTTTTATAAAATAAGAATTTATTTTTATAAAAAGGTGTGCTATAATTTTTATAGAATAAATAAGGAGAATTAATAAAATGAAAAATAAGTTAAAAATATTAACTATGGTACTATTAAGTACTATTATATTTATGCCAGTAGTTTGTAACGCTCTAGATCCTGATGCGACTCCAAGTCCAACACCAGAGGTTACACCTACACCGAGTCCATCGCCAAGTCCTACACCTAGTGCAACTCCTGAAGTTGTATTGAGTAGTGATAATTATTTAAAATCATTATCAGTAGATGGATTTACATTAAATGAAACATTTTCTAAGACTACAACAAAATATACTTTAACTGTTCCTTCTTCAACAACTAAGATAGTTGTAAAAGCAGAAGCTAATGATAGTGAAAAGGCAACAGTATCAGGAATTGGTACAGTTACTTTGTATTCTGGAAGTAGCACTATTGTAAAAGTTAGTGTTAAAGCAGAAGATAGTAGTATTAAAACTTATACTATTGAAGTAAAAAAAGAAGAATCTAATTTAAATTTACAAACATTAAAAATAAAAGGACAAACATTAAATGAAACTTTTGATCCTGAAAAATTAGAATATACTATGGATGTAGAATATGATATTGAAACAATTGCTATTACGGCATCGGCTGCTGATAGTAAGGCAACTGTTACTACAACTGGTGGTACAGTTTTAAAAGTTGGAGAAAATATTGTTACTGTTGTTGTAAAAGATTCTTATGGTAATAAAAAAACTTATACTATAACAGTTACTAGAAAAGATGAAGAAGAAGAACAAACAACTACAACATCAACTAGTGAAGAAACAAGTAAAGAAGTTACAGATACACTTACAAATGATAAAGAAAATCCTATTAAATATGTTTTAGTGACTATTGCATCACTATTACTAATAACAATTGGAGGATTAGGTATTTATTTTTATATTAAGACTTCTGATCCAGCTAAGAAACAAAAGAAATTAGAAAAGAAGAGACAAAAATTACTTGAAAAGGCTAATAAATTAAATGTTTCTAACGAGGTAAAAGAAAGTCCTTTAGTAGAAGTAGAAGATAAAGAAGAAATCATTGATTCAAAAGAAGATATTAATGATCAAGATACATTAGAATTTCAACAACCAACAAGAACATCTAGAATGGCTAGACACGATGATAATGTATTAAAAGGAATAGAAGATTTATTTGAAGATAAATAAATCTTTTTTTGTCAAATAGTGTTTTCTATTTGATACATTTGATATTAGAGTATATAATTATAATAGGAGTTGATTTAAATGTTTTTTAAAAACAAAGAAGAATCTTATAACGAAATTAAAATAGTAAATAATATTAGAAATTTAAGTTTAGATATGATTGATAATGCTAATAGTGGACACCCTGGTATAGCTTTAGGTGCTGCTGGTATTATTTATACATTATATTCTAGGCATATGACTATTAATCCTGAAGATTACAACTGGGTTAATAGAGATAGGTTTATTTTGTCATGTGGTCATGCTTCAAGTATGTTATATGCAACTTTATTTATGGCTGGATATGATATTAGTATTGACGATTTAAAGGGATTTAGACAATTAGATTCAATTACACCAGGACATCCTGAATATATGGTTACAAAAGGTGTAGATATGTCTACAGGTCCTTTAGGACAAGGATTTGCTAGTAGTGTTGGTATTGCTATTGGAGAATCTTATTTAAAAGAATATTTTAATAGTAAAAAAAGTAATTTAATAGACTATTATACTTATGTTATGTGTAGTGATGGAGATTTGATGGAAGGTGTTTCTTACGAAGCTGCATCACTAGCTGGAACATTATGTTTAAATAAGCTTATTGTTTTATATGATTCTAATAATATATGTTTAGATGGTAATTTGAATAAAACATTTAATGATGATATAGAAAAGAGATTTAGTGCTGTTAACTGGAATGTTTTTAAAGTTAATGATGGTGATGATATAGATGAGATAGATAATGCTATTAAGAAAGCAAAAGATAGTAAAGATAAACCTTCTATTATTATAGTTAATACTGTTATTGGTAAATATTCAGTTAATCAAGGTACTAACAAAGTACATGGTGCACCATTAAGTAAGGAAGATTTGAAAAATGTAAAAGAAAAACTTGGAGTTAGAGATATTCCTTTTACTGTTAGTGATGATGCAATTAGCTTTTTTAGAAATAAAATAAAAGAGAATAATAGTAAGAAATATGATGATTGGAAAACAGAATTTAATAGCGCTGATGAAGTAGTTAAAGAAGAACTATTAAAAATTATGAATAATGATTTTACAATAAAAGTAGAAGATTTAGATATAACAATTCCGGAAAATAGATTAGATGCAACTAGAAATTCTTCATATAGAGTTATAAATAGTATTTTTAGTAAAAATTCTTTTATAATAGGTGGTAGTGCAGATTTATTTTCTTCTTGTAAAAATTATATTGAAAGTACGGGAGATTATTCTAAAGATAATAGATTAGGTAAAAATATTTGGTTTGGTGTTAGGGAGCACGCAATGGGAGCAATCTTAAATGGTTTAGTACTTGCTGGACTTAGATCTTTTGGTTCTACGTTCTTATCTTTTTCTGATTATTTAAAACCATCTATTAGACTTGCAGCTATAATGAATTTACCTGTTATTTATATATTTACTCATGATTCTATTAGTGTCGGTGAAGATGGACCAACTCATCAACCTATAGAACAATTAGCTATGCTTAGATCTATTCCTAATTTAGAGGTTTTTAGACCAGCTGACTTTAATGAAGTTCTTGGTACTTATAAATATACTTTAGCTAAGAAAAGTGGACCAACAGCTATTATATTAGGTAGAAATGAAGTTTTTATTCAAGAAACAACTAAAATAAATGATGTTTCAAAAGGTGCTTATATTATTAAAGAAGAAGTTAATAATTTATCTGGAATTATTATTTCTACGGGTGAAGAATTAAGTATGGCAATGGAAGTTTCTAAGAAACTTGAAGAGAGAGGTTTTGGAATAAGAGTAATTAGTATGCCATCTATTTCAAAATTTGAAGAACAAGACGATGAATATAAGGGTGAATTATTACCGATAGGAATTAAGACATTTGTAATAGAAGCATCTTCATCATATTCATGGTATAAATATGTTTATAATGATAAATATTTATTTACTATAAATTCATTTGGAGCTAGTGGTAAAAAAGATTTAGTATTAGATAAATATGGATTTAATATAGAAAAAATATTTAATCATATTGAAGAGTTAATTAAATAAATCTTGTTAATTATTAATAAATTTAGTAATATATATATATAGGGAGTTGATATTATGGAATTATTTTTAGATATATTAGCTATTGTTGTTCCTTTATTAATTGGAGCAGTTATAGGATTTTTTATAGCTAGAAAATATATGATGAAATATTTAAAAAAGAATCCTCCAATAAATGAGGAAATGATTAAGGCTTTAATGATGCAAATGGGTAGAAAACCTTCACAAAAGCAAATTAATCAAATGATGAAATCAATGGAAAAATATAATTAATAAAAAGGTTAATACCTTTTTATTTTTTTATTATTTACTATAATCGTTTATATGGTATAATTATATATAATTGGAGGGTAATTTAATGAATATAAAAAAGAATATTAATAAGAACATATTTAGGGAATATGATATTAGAGGGGTTTATGGAAAAGATATAGATGAAGATGTGAGTTATACGATAGGTAGAGCTTATGGAACATATATCAAAAAGTTTGGACAAAGTGATTGTGTTATTGGTTATGACAATAGATTATCTTCTCCTTCTTTAACGGAGAGTTTAATAGAAGGGATTATTTCTACAGGAATACATGTAGTAAATATAGGACTTGTTACTACTCCTATGTATTATTATGCTTGTCTTAAGACTAAAACTCCTGCAGGTATTATGGTTACAGCTAGTCATAATCCAAAGGAAGATAATGGTTTTAAAATGTCTTTTGACAATAGAGGTAATGCTAAAGGTAAGATGATAGAAGAATTTAGAGAATTCTTAGAACTTGGTAATTTTGATAATGGAAATGGTATTGTTTCTTTTATGGATATTACAGATGATTATTATAAATTAATGAGAAATTCAATTAATTTAGGGGAAAGAAATATTAAAGTTGTAATAGATTGTGGTAATGGTACAACTGCTTTATTTGCTCCTAATATATATAATATGTTTAATTTATCATTAATGATTTTATATGGTAAGAGTGATGGTAATTTTCCTAATCATCATCCGGATCCAACAGTTCCTGAAAATATGGAAGTATTAGCTAATACTGTTAAGGAATTAAAAGCGGATATTGGTATTGCTTTTGATGGTGATGGTGATAGAGTTGGTATTGTTGATGAACAAGGGAATATAATTCCAGCTGATAAGTATTTAATAATAATGATTAGAGATTTAGTTATTAAAAATGATAATAAGAAATTCTTGTATGATGTTAAATGTAGTAAATCTTTAATTGATGAAATAGACAAATTAGGGGCTACTGGTATTTGTTCAAGAACTGGTAATTCTTATACTAAAGCTAGAACAATGGAAGAGGATTGTATTTTAGGTGGAGAATATAGTGGGCATATTTTCTTTAGAGATAGATGGCAAGGATTTGATTCTGGTATTTATGCTGGTTTAAGATTGGTAGAAGTTCTTAGTCATACTAATAAAAAATTATCTGAATTATTAGATGGTATAAATGAATACTATTCTACTCCAGAAATTAAAATTGCTTGTAGTGATGATAAAAAAAATATAGTTGTAAATAGTGTTTTAGAATATGCTAAAAGTAAAAATTATAATATTTTAGATATAGATGGAGTAAGAGTTAATTTTAGTGATGGATGGGCTTTAGTAAGAGCTAGTAATACTGGACCTAATCTTACAGTTAGGTTTGAAGGTGTATCTTTAGAGGTTAGAGATAAGTATAAAGATGAATTTATGGAAGTAATTAATAAAAATATTAACTAAAAATTGTAAAGGTGTTGTCATCTTTCTTTTTTTTGGTTACAATATTTGATATAATTAACTAGGAGATGGTAGTATGGCATTGAAATATGATGAAAATTCAATTAAGATTTTAGAAGGTTTAGAAGCCGTTAGAAAAAGACCAGGTATGTATATTGGGTCTACTGATAAACGTGGATTACACCATCTTGTTTGGGAAATAGTAGATAATTCTATTGATGAAGTTATTAACGGATTTGGAGATTATATAAAAGTTACTATTCATAAAGATAAGAGTTTAAGTGTAGAAGACAGAGGTAGAGGTGTTCCAACGGGAATGCATGCATCAGGTAAAAGCACACCTGAAGTTATTTATACTGTTTTACATGCAGGTGGTAAATTTGAAGAATCAGGTTATAAAGTATCTGGTGGATTACATGGTGTTGGTGGCTCTGTTGTTAATGCATTAAGTAGATATATGGAAGTTAATATTAAGAGAGATAAAGAAGAATATTATATTCGTTTTGAGAATGGTGGTAAAACTACTATTCCTTTAAAGAAAATTGGTACAACAAATAGAACTGGTACTACAGTTAGATTTATGCCAGATGATAGAATCTTTCCTAGTATTAATTTTTCTTATACTACTATTTGTGAAAGAATGCAAGAATCAGCTTTTTTACTTAAAGGATTAACTTTAGAAGTATTTGATGAAGAAGACAATAGAAGTGAAAAGTTCTATTATGAAAATGGAATTGTTGCTTTTGTTGAGAGTTTAAATAGTGGTAAAAATACAATTCATGATGTATTATCGTTTGAGGCAATTAAAGATAAAATAGAAGTAGATGTTGCTATGCAATATAATGATTCATATAATGAGAATATTATTTCTTTTGTTAATAATGTTAAAACGGTAGATGGTGGTAGCCATGAAGTTGGATTTAAAACAGCATTAACTAGAGCTTTTAATGATTATGCTAAAAATAATGGTTACATTAAAGGTAAAGAGAAAACTTTTGAGGGTAGTGATGTTAGAGAAGGTTTAACAGCTATTATAAGTCTTAAGATACCTGAAGCATTACTTCAATTTGAAGGACAAACTAAGGGTAAACTTGGTACTCCTCAAGCTAGAACAATAGTTGAATCTGTTGTATATGAGAAATTACAATTTTTCTTGGAAGAAAATAAAAAGATTGCAACAGATATAATAGATAAGTCTTTAAAAAGTAAAATGGCTAGAGAAGCGGCTAGAAAAGCTAGAGAAGAAGCTCGTAAAGGTAAAGAAAAAAATCCTAAGGAAAGAGCTTTATCAGGTAAATTAACTCCTGCTCAATCTAAAGATAAGACTAATAGGGAATTATTTTTAGTAGAAGGAGATTCTGCAGGTGGTTCAGCTAAACAAGGTAGAGATAGAAGATTTCAAGCAATCTTACCTCTTAGAGGTAAAGTTATAAATACAGAAAAAGCAAAAATGGATGATATTTTAAAGAATGAAGAAATTAATACTATGATCTATACTATTGGAGCTGGTGTTGGTTCTAATTTTGATATTGATGATGCTGAATATTCTAAAGTAATTATAATGACCGATGCGGATGATGATGGAGCTCATATCCAATGTTTATTACTTACTTTCTTTTATAGATATATGAGACCATTAATTGAAAATGGTAAATTATTTATAGCTTTACCACCATTATTTTTAATAAAGAATGGTAAAGATAAAAAATATGCTTATACAATTGATGAAATGAAAGAAATTGTTGGAGATAAAAAATGTGAAATACAAAGATATAAAGGATTAGGGGAAATGAACGCAGAACAGCTTGCTGAAACTACTATGAACCCTGAAACTAGAACTTTGATTAAAGTAAACATTAACGATGCTTTACTTGCTGAAAAAAGAGTAAGTGTTCTTATGGGGGACGATGTAGAACCTAGAAAAGAATGGATAGAAGAAAATGTAGAATTTTCTTTAGAAGATGATTATAAAATATAAATAGGAGGCATATAATGGGACTAAATACAGATGATACTTACAATTTATTAAAAGAGTTTAACAAATATGGAGCTACTATTTATTTTTTAGTAGAAGAAGGAAAAATTAAATTAGAGGAAGTTACAAATATTTTATTTAAAAAAAGTATTGAACAAGTTTCTTTAGTTTTTCCTAATTTTATAAAGAAAATTAATTTAAATGATATAGATTTAGCATACAGTAAATATGAAATGGAATTTACTAAAGTAGATTGTTTATATGATATAGTAGAAAAAGATGAAAAATATGATCATTTAAATGGTATAAAAGAAATAGTCAATTTAGATACAAAGATTCACGAAATTATAAAAGATAATGTTTATCATAGTAATTTAAATACAAGGTATACAGGCTTATTATTAGATAAGATTGATCAATGTAATACTAAATCTTTTTTATCTACTAGGGAGACTATTAAATTGTATAAAGAAGCACATAAAAAAATAGATACAGAAAATAAAGAAAAATTAAAAAATAATATAGATAATTACTATATAAGAACTATTACAAAGTAGGGGGTGAGATATTTATGGCAAAAGAAAAAAGTGTTAAAACTATTATTGAAAAAATTTATGATTATTCTTTAGAAGAAATAATGGGTGAAAGATTTGGAAGATATTCTAAATATATAATTCAAGATAGAGCTATACCAGATGTAAGAGATGGTTTGAAGCCTGTTCAAAGAAGAATTCTTTATTCTATGTATCATGAAAAAAACACTTATGATAAAGGTTATCGTAAAAGTGCTAAAACCGTAGGAGATGTTATAGGTAATTATCATCCTCATGGGGATAGTTCAATATATGATGCTATGGTTAGAATGAGTCAAGATTGGAAGTTTAAACATCCATATATAGATATGCATGGTAATAATGGTAGTATAGATGGTGATAGTCCTGCTGCTTATCGTTATACTGAAGCTAGACTTTCTAAAATTAGTAATGAATTAATAAGAGATATAGATAAAAATACTGTTATTTTTGCACCAAACTTTGATGATACAACAATGGAACCTACTGTTTTACCGGCTAGATATCCAAATTTAATAGTTAATGGAGCTACTGGTATTTCAGCTGGTTATGCTACCAATATTCCTCCTCACAATTTAGGAGAAGTTATTGATGCTACGATAAAAAGAATTGATTCGCCAAATTGTACAATAGATTCTATTATGAATATTATTAAAGGACCTGATTTTCCTACTGGTGGTATAGTTGAAGGATTAGATGGAATAAGAAATGCTTATCAAACAGGTAGAGGAAAAATAATAGTTAAATCTAGAACCTTTTTTGAAGATGAAAAAGGAAAAAGTGCTTTAATAATTACAGAAATTCCTTATGAAGTTAATAAAGCTATGTTAGTTAGAAAAATTGATGAAATAAGAATAGATAAAAAGATAGATGGTATTATTGAAGTTAGAGATGAATCTGATAGAGATGGATTGAGAATATCAATTGATCTTAAAAAAGATGCTAATAAAGAAATGATTTTAAATTATTTACTTAAGAATACCGATCTTCAAGTATCATATAATTTTAATATGATTGCAATAGATCATAGAAGACCTAAATTACTTGGAATATTAAGTATTCTAGATGCTTATATAACTCACCAAAAAGAAGTTATTACTCTTAGAACTGAATATGATTTGAATCATGCTAAAGCAAGACTTCATATAGTAGAAGGATTAATTAGATGTTTATCTATATTAGATGAAGTTATCCAAGTTATTAGAGCTAGTAAGAATAAACAAGATGCTAAACTAAATTTAATTGAAAAATATGAATTTTCAGATCTTCAAGCAGAAGCAATTGTTGTATTACAATTATATAAACTTACTAATACAGATGTAACTTTACTTGAAGAAGAATTAGCTAATTTAAAAAAGATTGTAATGGCTCTTGAAAAAATTCTTTCTGATGCTGATACTATGAAAGAAGTTATGAAAAATGAACTTCGTCAAGTAAAAAAAGAATTTGCTAAAGAAAGAATTACAGATATTAAAGAAGAAATAACTGAAATTAAAATAGATACAACAGAAATGATTCCTAAAGAAGACGTTATTGTTTTAGTAACTAAAGATGGTTATGTAAAGAGAACAAGCTTTAGAAGTTATCAAGCATCAGTTGATGAAGCTTTATTAAAAGATGGAGATTATATACTAGGATTATATGAATTAAATACATTGAATCATATATTGCTATTTACTAATTTAGGTAATTATTTATTTGTACCAGTTCATACTTTACCAGATTTAAAATGGAAAGATTTAGGAAAACATATTAGTAATTTAATTAAATTAGAAGAAAAAGAAGAAATAATTACTGTTATACCAGTATTAGACTTTAATGAAGAAAAAGATGTAACTATTATTTCTAAAGATGGAATGATTAAGAGAAGTCCATTAAGTGAATTTCAAGTATCTAGATATTCGAAACCTATTACTTGTATTAAACTTAAAGACAATGATTTATTAGTAGATGCTTTTATAACTAAATATAATAATATTTTTGTTTCTACTAACAATGGTTATGGTTTATGGTTTGATATTACAGATGTTCCTTCAGTAGGACTTAAAACTAGTGGTGTTAAAGCAATATCTTTAAAAGATGATTATGTAGTCTCTATTAATAATTTTGATAGATTTAATAGCGAATATATTACAGTAGTAACAGATAAAGGTACTGCTAAGAGAGTTAAGTTAAGTGAATTTGAAAAATCTACTAGAAGTAGAAGAGGTTTATTATTACTTAGAGAAGTTAAGACTAATCCTTATAAAATAGTAAAAACTTTTATTTTAGATAATAAAGATCATATAGGTATTAAAAATGATGAAATTAAATTCGTTAAAAATACTGAAATATCTATTATGGACAGGTATTCTACAGGATCTAGTATTTCTAGAGGAGAAATAAATTTTGCTTTTAAAGTTCAAGAATTAATTAAGAAAGATGAATTATTGGTTAAAATATCATTAAATGATAAAAATAATAATTCTAAAAGTGTTTCTTTAAAAGAAATAGATGATAGACTAATGACAATAGATGATTTTTTAGATTAAGAGAATGATAATTCTCTTTTTTTCTTGATATATAAATGATATAATTATTGATAGGTGATAACAATGGATAGTGAATTAGTAAATAAAATAGATGAATTATTAAGTGAATTAGATAATTCAAATTTAATAAAAGATACACTTATATTTAAACAAAATATTATGAATGATAAAGAATTATTATTATTAATTGAAGACTTAAAAAATAAAAAGGATTATATAACTAATCAAGAATATATAGAAAAGAATCAAGAACTTTTTATGAATGATGATTATAAGAACTTTAAGAAAAATGAGAGTGATATAAATCTTCTAATACTATCAATTAATAGTAAACTTAAATCATTGTTAGATGATAGGGGGTGCTAGTATTAGAATTATTAGTGGAAGTCTTAAGGGGAGAGAAATAATAGGATATAATATTGATGGTACTAGACCAACGCAGGATAGAGTAAAAGAATCATTATTTGGTAGTATTCAAAATTATATAAAGGATAGTGTTGTTTTAGATTTGTTTTCTGGTTCAGGTAATTTAGGTTTTGAAGCTATTAGTAATGGAGCTAATAGTATTTATCTAGTAGATAAAAGTAGGGAAGCTATAGATATTATTAATAAGAATAAAAATAATTTTAAATTAGATAATGTTTATATTTATAATAAGGATTATAATCAAGCCTTAGATTATTTTATAGAAAATAAAATTAAATTTGATATAGTTTTTTTGGATCCTCCTTATAAATTAAACGTTTATGAAGAAGTTATGAATAAATTAATTATTAATTCTTTAGTTAATGATAATGCCTTAATTATATGTGAACATGATGGTATAATTAAAGATATAGAAATACCTAATTTAAGTCTTATAAAAGAAAAAAAATATGGAAGTAAATTTATAAATATTTATATGTATGAAGTCAACTAGATAGTTGATTTTTTTATTTTGGCACTTAGGTATTGACAAGTGCTAATTTGAGTAATATAATTATTTTAGCACTGATATAAAAGAAGTGCTAGGAGGTGTTTTAGTGTTAACAGATAGACAAAATAAAATGCTTAAGCTTATAGTTTCTGAATATATTAAACTAGCAAAACCAGTTAGTTCTAATCTTATTTGTGAAGAATTAGATTGTTCTAGTGCTACGGTGAGAAGTGAAATGGCTGTGCTAGAAGAAATTGGTTTATTAGAAAAAACACATATTTCTTCAGGAAGAATACCTAGCGAAAAAGGTTATAGATATTATGTAGATAATCTTATGGAATTGAAAGAAATGAATGCAGAAGATATGTTAAAATTACAGATAATTTTTAAAAATCAACAATTAGAAATATCTGAATATTTAAATTATAGTTTAAAGTTAATAGCTGAAATGACTAATTATACATCTATTGTTTTAGGAAATACATCACACGAAAACAAATTAAAAAAGATAGAAGTTATTTCTCTTAATGAAAATGAATTTCTACTTATAGTTATTACTGATAAAGGTCATGTTGAACATAAGAAAAGAGAAATTCTAAATGTAAGTTTAGAAGAAGTTAAAAAGACTGTTTCTTTAATTAATGATTTAATTTCAGGAACTCCTATTGATGAAGTAAGTAGTAAATTAGAGTTTGAAATTAAACCAATAATTGGTAGGTATGTAAAAGAACATGAAATAATATATAATACTTTTTATCAAGTATTTAAAGATTTTTCTAGTAAAAATATAAATATTGTAGGTAAAAATAATATATTAAAACAACCTGAATTTAATAACTTAGATAAAGTTAAAGATATATTTAATAAATTAGATGATGTAGATATCTTAAATAAAATAGAAACTGATGATAGTGATATAAATGTATATATAGGTAAAGAATCTAATATAGATGATGATATGACTGTTATTAAAACTAAATATAGGACAAGTACTGATGAAGGTACTATTGCTATCATTGGGCCTAAAAGAATGGATTATGATAGAGTTGTGGGTCTTTTAGATTTCATTAAGAATAATTTAGAAGATGGAACTGGAAGGAGATAAAATGACGAAGAATAAAGATAAAATAGAAGAAGAAAAGGTAGAAGATATAGTTACTGAAGAAGTTAAAGAAGAAAATGAAACAGATAAACTTTTAGAAACTATAAAAGAATTAGAAAATAAAGTTTTATATAATCAAGCAGAATTAATTAACTATCGTAAAAGAAAAGATGAAGAAGTTATGAATATGCTTAAGTATGCTAATAAAGATTTAATACTAGAATTGATTCCAATACTAGATAATTTTGAAAGAGCAATGAATATTAAACAGGATGATCAAGAAGTTAAACAATATTTAACAGGAATTAAATTAATATATGATGGATTTGTTGATACATTAAATAAATTTGGTGTTAAAGAAATAGATGCATTAGGATTAAAATTTGATCCTAATTATCATGATGCTATTGTTACAGTATCTGATACTGAAAAAGAAGATGATGTTATAGTAGAAGTATTAATTAAAGGTTATATGTTAAAGGACCGTGTAATTAGACATTCGGTTGTTAAAGTAAATAAATTAGAAATATAAGGAAGGATGATAAAAATGAGTAAAATAATAGGAATAGATTTAGGAACAACAAATAGTTGTGTGTGTGTATTAGAGGGTGGGGTATCAAAAGTTATACCAAATCCAGAAGGTGGAAGAACAACTCCATCTGTAGTCGCATTTAAAAAGGGAGAAAGAATGGTTGGGGATGCTGCTAAGAGACAAGCTCTTACAAATCCAAATACTATCTCTTCAATAAAAAGATTAATGGGTACTGATAAAAAAGTTACAGTTGAAGGAAAAGATTATTCTCCTGAAGAAGTATCAGCAATGATATTAGGATATATGAAGGATTATGCCGAAAAATATTTAGGTGAAAAAGTTACTAAAGCAGTAATTACTGTACCTGCATATTTCAATGATTCACAAAGACAAGCAACAAAAAATGCTGGTAAAATTGCTGGATTAGAAGTAGAAAGAATTATTAATGAACCAACAGCTGCAGCTCTTGCATATGGTTTAGACAAGCAAGATAAAGCTCATACAGTTCTTGTTTATGACTTAGGTGGTGGAACATTTGATGTATCTATTATGGAATTAGGTGATGGTATATTTGAAGTTAAATCAACAGCAGGAAATAATAAACTTGGTGGAGATGATTTTGATAATATTTTAATGAATTACTTAGTAAGTGAATTTAAAAAAGATAATGGAATTGATTTAAGTAAAGATAAATTGGCTTTACAAAGATTAAAAGAAATAGCTGAAAAAGCTAAGAAAGATTTAAGTGGTGTTACTACTACTCAAATTTCAGCTCCATTTATAGCACAAGGGACTGATGGAGAACCATTACATTTAGATATGGAATTAACTAGAGCTAAATTTGAAGATTTAATTAGGGATTTAGCAGAGTCTACTTTAAAACCAGTTAGAGATGCAATTAAAGAAGCTAAAATTAGTAAAAATGAAATAGACAAAGTTATTCTTGTAGGTGGATCTACTCGTATTCCAATGATTCAAGAATTAATTAAGAAAGAATTAGGACAAGAACCTTCAAGAGAAGTTAACCCAGATGAAGCAGTAGCTATGGGAGCTGCAATTCAAGGTGGTGTTTTAACCGGAGAAGTTAATGATATAGTATTATTAGATGTAACACCATTATCACTTGGACTTGAAACACTTGGTGGAGTTATGACTGTATTGATTGAAAGAAATACAACTATACCTACAAGTAAATCACAAGTATTCTCAACAGCTGCAGATAATCAACCAGCAGTTGATATTCATGTATTACAAGGTGAAAGACAAATGGCTGCAGATAATAAAACATTAGGACATTTCCAATTAACTGGAATACCTGCTGCACCTAGAGGAGTACCTCAAATAGAAGTTAAATTTGATATAGATGCTAATGGTATTGTTAATGTAACTGCAAAAGATTTAGGTACAAATAAAGAACAATCAATTACTATTACTGCTAGTACTAACTTGACAGATGAAGAAATTGAAAAAATGCAAAAAGAAGCTGAAGAACATAAAGAAGAGGATATGAAGAGAAGAGAAGAAGCTGAACTTAAAAATGAAGCTGAACAATTAGTATTCCAAACAGAAAAATCTATTAAAGATTTAGGAGATAAAATTGATTCTACTGAAAAAGATGAAACTGAAGAATTAATTAAAGAAGTTAAAGAAGCTTTAGAAAAAAATGATATAGAAGTAATAAAAGAAAAGAAAGAAAAATTACAAGAAAAAGCTATGGCTATGGCTACTAAAGTTTATGAAAATATTCAAAAAGAAGCAGCAGATAATAATACTGAGGATGCTAACAATGATGAAGATAATAATAATGATGTAAAAGAAGCTGAATACGAAGAAAAATAAAAATATAGATAAGTTCTAGCTAGTCTAGAACTTTGTCTATGTAGAAGTAGGTGAAATATGGATAAAAGAGATTATTATGAGATCTTAGGAGTTAGTAAGAATGCTAGTAAAGATGAAATAAAGAGTGCTTTTAGAAAACTTGCTAAAAAGTATCATCCAGATGTAAATAAGGAACCAGATGCAGAGAGCAAATTTAAAGAAGCACAAGAAGCTTATTCAGTTTTATCTGATGATAGTAAAAAAGCTCAATATGATCAATTTGGACATGCAGCATTTAATGGGGCTGGTGGTTCAGGTTATGGTGGATTCAATGCTAATGATTTTGATTTTGGTGATATATTTGATAATATATTTGGTGGATTTGGAGGTTTTTCTTCACGAGGTGGTGGAAGAAGTAGTAATCAACCAAGAAAGGGTAATGATTCTTTAATAAGAATGAAATTATCTTTTGAAGAAGCTATTTATGGTTGTAAAAAAACTGTTAATATAGACGTTATTGAAGACTGTGAGTATTGTCATGGTAAAGGTGGTACTGGTGAAAGTACTTGTGACAGATGTCATGGTAGTGGAACTATAACAACAGAACAACATACTATGTTTGGGACGTTTTTATCTAAATCAACTTGTCCAGTATGTAATGGAAAAGGAAAAACATATAAAGAACGTTGTAATAAATGTGGTGGTCAAGGTAAAAACAAAAAGAATAAATCATTTGATATAAATATCCCAGCAGGAGTTGATAATGGTAATAGATTAAAACTATCTGGTAAAGGTAGTTCTGGTTATAATGGTGGACCTAATGGTGATTTATATATTGAATTTGCTGTTAGTGATCATAGATATTTTGTTAGAGAAAATGATGATATTTATTTAGAAGTACCTATAACTATTACAGAAGCTATTTTAGGGTCTAAAAAAGAAATACCTACTTTGTATGGAAATGTAAAATTAACTATTCCAGCAGGAACTATGTCTTTGGATAAACAAAGATTAAAAGGTAAAGGGGTAGATAATGCTTCTAATAGACATAAAGGTGATATGTATATAATACTTAAAGTTATTACTCCAAGTAAATTAACAAAAGAACAAAAGAAATTAATTGATCAATTAGCTAAAACTGATTTAGATGTTGAAGTAATTAAAAAGTTCGATAAATTTACTAAAGAAAATAGTTAGAAAAAAACCTTTTGAGGATTAGCTTCAAAAGGTTTTTATTTATTTATATTTTTAATTTTTTTATCTATTTCATATAGAGCAGATTCATATTTTGATTCATTTTTTGGTTTATAATATATTTTGTTTTTTAAATTATCAGGAAGATATTGTTGTTTTACATAGCTACCTTTATAATTATGAGGATATAAATATTCATTACTGCTATTTTTTATATGATTTGGAATAGGTCCACATCTACCTGTTTCTATATCACTAATTGCTATATCTAATGCAATATGAGCTGTATTTGATTTAGGAGATAAGGCCATCTCTATTACTACTTCACCAAGAGGTATTCTTGCTTCAGGTAATCCAACAAGTTCTGATGCTGCTATAGCTGCCATTACTTTAGGACCTAAACCGGGATTGGCTAATCCTATATCCTCGTAGCAAATAACTACCATTCTTCTATGAATACTATCTAAGTCTCCCATAACTATTAATCTCCCTAAATAGTGTAGGGAAGCATTTACATCACTCCCTCTAATTGATTTTTGGAAAGCACTTAGTAAATCATAATGACCATCTTCATTTTTATCAGAAAAGAATGCTGGTTTATTATTTATATTTTTTAATAATTCTAAATTTATTATTTTATCTTTACTTGAATAAAAAGCTATTTCTAAAAGATTATATGCATATCTTAAGTCATTATTAGATACTCTAGCAATGTAATTAATAGAATCATCATCTATTTGTACACCTTTTAAATCTTCATGTAATATGGCCTTTTTTATACCTTCTATGATATCTTCTTCTTCTAAGCTTTTTAATTCAAATATTTGACATCTACTTCTAATAGCAGGATTAATTCTATGATAAGGATTTGATGTAGTCATACCTATTAAAGTAATTAAACCAGATTCTAAAGAAGGAAGTAATAAATCTTGTTTATCTTTATTTAATCTATGGATTTCATCCATTATTAGGATAATACCATCATACATTTTTGCTTCTTCTATTACAGTATCAAAATCTTTTTTATTATTAACAGTAGCATTTAAAAATCTATATCTTAATCCTAGATCATTAACAATAGCTTTAGCAATACTGGTTTTACCTATACCTGGTTTACCATATAAAATCATAGAAAATAATTTTTTATTCTCTATTAAGTTTCTTAATATTTTATTATCTCCTAAAAGATGTTTTTGTCCTATTATTTCATCTATAGTAGTTGGACACATTTTAATAGCTAAAGGCTTATCCATAATAATCACTTCCTATATATATAATAACAAAATTTAAGTAATTATTCTATAATATGATATAATATTTATGTAGTTGGTGATAAGATGAATTATAATATTGAATATTGTATAAATGAATATATTAATTATGTTACTTTTGAACAAAGACTTTCTATAAATACTAAAAAAGCATATTTTAATGATTTAAAAGTATATAAAGAGTATCTTTGTGATAAGAATATATTAGATGTTAGAAAAATAGATGAAGATGATATTATTGATTTTATAAAGAAATTAGATAAAAGTAATCATACTTCTACTACTATAGCTCATTATATTACTACAATTAAAAATTTTCATAAATATTTAACTAAATTAGAAATATTATCTATTGATAAGACCGAAGTTTTAGATAGACCTAAACTTAGAAAGAGTTTACCTGATACATTGTCTTATGAAGAGGTAGATAAATTACTAGATATTAAACTAAATAGCCCAATTGACTACCGTAATAAGGCTATGTTAGAATTGTTATATGGAACTGGGTTAAGAATAAGTGAATTACTTAATTTAAGGTTTAATGACATAGATACAATTAATTGTGTAGTTAGATGTTATGGAAAAGGTAAAAAAGAAAGAATTATTCCTATTGGTGAATATATCATTGATGCTTATAATAAATATTTAGATGTTAGAATTAAATTAGTTAAAAATAATAAAGAAGAATATTTATTTGTAAATAATCATGGTAGGCAATTATCAAGACAAGGATTTTTCAAATTTATAAAAAAAGAATTATTAATAAAGGGTATTAAAAAAGATGTATCACCACACACTCTTAGACATAGTTTTGCTACTCATTTAATTGGTAATGGAGCTGATTTAAGAAGTGTTCAAGAATTACTTGGGCATAGTGATATTTCTACAACAAGAATATATACACATATTACAAACAATAAGGTTAAGGATGATTATAAAAATTACCATCCTAGAAAGAGGAATTAGAGATGAATTTTAAGAGAGTATTTTTAATAGTTTTAGATTCTATGGGAGTAGGGGAAGCTAGAGATGCAAATGATTACAACGATAGTGGAGCTAATACTTTAGGACATATTAAAGATAATTATGATTTATTTGTTCCAAATTTAAAGAAATTGGGATTTTTGAATACTTTAACTATGGAAGATGGAATTACTGATGCTTATTATACAATAGCAAAACCAGAAAATCCTGGTAAAGATACTTTAAATGGACATTATGAAATGGTTGGAGTTAGAAACCATGTACCATTTAAAAATTTTAATGATACAGGATTTCCAAGAGAATTAATAGATGAAATAGAATTTGTTACTGGAAAAAGAATTATTGGTAATAAGTCTATGGTTGAGTCTGAGGTTTTAACTGAATTTGCACAAAGACATTTAGATTATGGATCACTTATTTTATATACTTCAAATGGTTCTAATTTGATATTAGCTGCACATGAAGATGTTATTCCAGTTTCTAAATTATATAGTTATTGCGAAAAAATAAGAAAAATAACATTAAGAGAAGATTGGAAAGTAGGAAGAGTAATAGCTAAACCTTTTACTTCTTTAAAAAATGGAAAATTTAAATTTACTAATGAAGATAAATCTTTTGCGGTAAAACCTCCTACAAGAAGTATTTTAAATTCTTTAACTAATAATGATTATAGTGTTATATCAATTGGTAAAATTAATGATATTTTTGATGGGGAAGGGATTAGTAAAAATATTAAAGCAATTACTACTCTTGAAGCTACAAATAAATTAACTGATATAATGGATAAGAACTTTACAGGATTATGTTTTGTAAACTTACCAGACTTTGATAGTTTATATGGTCATAAACGTGATTTAGAAGGGTATGCAAGAGCAATAGAAGAGTTTGACATAGAAATACCTATGATCATTAATAAATTGGAAAATGACGATTTATTGATTCTTACTGCTGATCATGGATGTGATCCTACATTTAGTGGTACAGATCATACAAGAGAAAATGTTCCAGTAATCATTTTTGGTAGAAATTTTAAGGAACCAAAAAAACTTGAACCATTAGAAACTTTTGCAGATATTGGTGCTACAATTGCAGAAAACTTTGATATAGAGAAACCTCTTATTGGTAAAAGTTTTTTAGAAAAATTAAAATAAAAAAATATTTAACTCCCCTATTTTAATTTAATGAAAAAAGTAGGGGAGTTTTTATTATGAAAAAATAAGTCTTATAATTCAATTTGAGATGGGTAATTGTTCATCTAATTTAATTTCGATTTGTTATAATGCAATTCAATAATAATGTAATAATGCTACAATAATACTTATATATAAATGAATATGTAATTAGTTAATTGAAAAATTAAAAATGTTTAATATTAATTGTGTATATATAAAT
>JAQUVS010000002.1:0-52990 GCA_028693275.1 Bacilli bacterium | reverse complement strand
TATATATAAATGAATATGTAATTAGTTAATTGAAAAATTAAAAATGTTTAATATTAATTGTGTATATATAAATTTAAATTATAACGATTGAGTAATTATAAAACTAAAACAAAAGAAAATATATTTTATTAGGATTGTAATAGTATTATATTATATATAAGATAAACAAAAAAAAGATTTGTTATAGAAGTTAACATAATATCAATTATAGGAAGTTGACAAATAAAAGAAAAAGAACTATATATAGAATAATATTAGTTCTTTATTTAATTTATTAAACTTTTCTAGATTGAATTTCAGCTATTTTTTCTAATACATCTTTAGCATTAGAATTATTTATTTCAGTGTAACCAAGTTCTTTTAATGCTTGCATTTTAGCTGTATTTAATTCTTGGGTTCTACTTAATCTTTCTTCTTTTTTCTTTTCTATTTCTTGAACAAACTTTTTGTGAGTTTCAGCTATCTTAGCTCTTGAAGCTCCCCCATTGTTATAAAGAGTCATTGCAGAGAATAAAATACTTTCAAATATTAATTGTTGATTCTCATTAAATGTATATTCAAGAGGTTCTACAAATCCCATTGATTTAGACATATATGCTAATATATATTTTAATTCTTTAGTAGTTTCCATTGATTGAAGAAAATAAAATAAATATCTATAACTATTATAAGTATCTTTGCTTTTGTCTTCTGCTAATTTTTCTTTTAATAAATTTATTATATCTGATAATAATTCTTGTTCTTTTTTATTAAATCCTTTTAAATCAGCCATTACTTCTTTGGCATTATTATTTCTAACACCTTCATTAAGCTTACCTTCTACTTTAATTATATAATCTCCATCTACTACTATATTATCTATCTCGTTACGATCTTTAATACCTAAGAGACTCATTATTTTCATTTCTTTTTCTTTAGGCCATTCATTTAAGTTTCCTTGTCCTAAGTAATTGTATAACATTTGTCTAGATACACCTAAATACTTAGCTAGTCTAACTTTAGAAATGCCTAATTCTGATAGTATTTTGTTTAATTGATCCATGAATAAAAACCTCCTATGTATAATATAATTTTATCATTAATAGAAAAAAAAGCAAGAGTAAACTTTACAAATTACTTTACAGTAGATACCATAGTTTTTCATTATTTTTTCTTACTTCTTTAATTATACCGCCACCAATACATTTGTCATCTACATAAATAACGCATGCTTGTCCTGGTGTAACTGATTTTACATTATTATATTTAATAAGTAATTCATTATTTTCTAAATATTCTATTTCTATATCATTATCTTTTTGTCTATATCTAAATTTAGCGGTTGCTTTTGTTGGTCTTAAATCACAATTAAAATTAACGCTATCTATTATGCAACTATCAGATACTAAATATTTATTATCTTCTCCAAGTGCTATATATAATATATTTTTTTCTAAATCTTTTCCAACTACAAATGTTTTATCTTTAGTACCACCAATATCTAATCCTTTTCTTTGACCAATTGTATAGTACATTAGACCTATATGGTCCCCTACTACCTCGTTAGTATCTATATTTATTATTTTACCGGGTATATTTGGCAAATAATTTTTTAAAAATTGTTTAAAGTTTCTTTCTCCTATAAAACATATACCTGTTGAATCTTTTTTTGTTGCTGTAATTAAATTATATTCATTTGCTATTTTTCTTACTTCAGATTTTTCTATATCACCTATTGGAAATAAGACATTTTTAAGCTGATTAGCGTTCAATTGAGAAAGAAAGTATGTTTGATCCTTATTTTCATCAATTGCTCTACAAAGTTGGTTATTTATCATTCTAGCATAGTGTCCAGTAGCTATATAATCTGCTCCTAGTTTTTCTGCTTCCTTTATGAAATAATCAAACTTTATATATTTATTGCACATAATATCTGGATTAGGAGTTCTACCTTTTTTTAATTCATCTAAGAAATACATAAAAACATAATCCCAATATTCTTTTGAAAAATCTATTCTATGTAGAGGAATTCCTATTTTTTCACATACAGCAAGAGCATCATTATAGTCTTGTTCTTGTGGGCAAATATTATCATTTATATTTGGATTACCTAAAAAATCTCCGTTTATAGAAGAATCCCAATTTCTCATAAATAAACCTATTACTTCATATCCTTGTTTTTTTAGAATAATAGCAGCTACACTACTATCTACTCCTCCAGACATACCTATTACTACTTTTTTCATATTCCATCACCTCCTAATATTATACGACATTAAGGACTATAAGTAAATAAAAGTAAAATTATGTTATAGTATTTTATTGTAATGTTACTCCTAAAGATATTGGAATTAAATAGCAGATAGATGTTAAATTTGTTCCTAACCAATGTAAATCAAGTAATTTACCTGAGGATATAAGATTTTATCAGTGGACTTGTATTGATGAAGCATCACGTGAAAGATTTATTTATCACTATAATGCTCATAATCCTGCTAATACTGTAAATTTTATTTATAGATGATTTCTATTTTACGGATACAAACCTGAAGAAATATAGACAGATAACGGAACTGAATTCACTTGTAATCAAGAGAAAATGAAAAAAATTCATCATTTGTGAGTTTCATTTAGGGATTTAATAAAAAATGTTTAGATGACGCTTTCAAATGGGACAAAAAATAACCACATTGGAGTTAATTACTCCAGTGTGGTTATTTTTGTTCACGTACATATTGCTTACTATTTAGTTCTTATAATCATTTTATATCTTGTATCAGTTTCATTTAATATTTTGAATCCTAATTTCAAATATAAGTTATATGCATTTACATTTTTTTTGTATAACCATAAAATTATATCTTTTGTTGATTCTTTAATAATAGTCTTTATAATATTTGAACCAATACCTTTCTTACGGTATTTTTTTTCTAAGTATATTTCATCCAATAGTATTTCATTATCTTCTGTAGAAACTAATAAACAGCCAATTACTTTATTATTATGCTTTATATTTTTATAATCCTTTAATTGTTTAGGAATATTAGATTGTATATAAGAATCTATTTTACTCATTTCATCTTCTGATAGATTTTCTGCATAATCAACTATGCTTTTTAGTTTGTAATATTTTAGTCTATCTATATCTTCTTCAGTAGAATCTTCTAAAATGTAATTATAAACTCTTTTTTGCTTATAAATAAATTCATAAAATTCATCACAATTAATATTATAATTTGGCTTATTATATTCATAAATAGTTGTACCATAATTATCTTTAATTTCATCGCCATGTGCTTTTTCGTGTTTATCTACAATTTCATTTAATAATTCATTTAAACTATTATATTCATGAATTCCTTTTTCATCATACCAAGAATGCTCAAACCAATAATATTTATCATTTTCTTCATACACAAGAAATGTATGAGAAGGCAAATAATTTTGATCATCAGTATATATAAAATATGTTTTAAATGGGATATTAGTTTCACTAAATAATTTCCTTTCAAGTTCTACTTGATCCCAACATACTCCATATTTCTTTTTTAATAATTCTTCTGGTGACATTAAGTGATATACTTGATTAAATATATATTCAACATTTAAATCATTATTAAATATATTAGTTCCATTATCATCTATAAATCCATAGTTTATAGTGTCTAGTATATTCATTATTTCATTTATTTTATTCATTGTTTTTACCTTTATCTTTTAACCAATCTTCATAAGGATCATAGTTATTTTGCTTTTCCCACTCAATATGACAGTCCCTAGCGTGTTTTACAGCTTCACATCCATTATTTGAAATAGCACTAGCACCGTCAGTTACTACAAAGAAAGATAAATTATAATCCTTTGCTAATTCTTTTACTTTACTACAAAATTGTATATTTGTAAATGATGTGAAACAAATTTATAACAAAAATTTGTAGTGTTACAATTGATGTGAGACTTTTATATATAGTAAAAAAGCAATAAGTCTAGTAAAATGTAATTATCAGAAACATTTCAATTAGAAAGGACTTATTGCTATGAAAAGTATATCACATTATCCACATAGTTTAAATACTAAATATTATGCAATTTTATTATATAGAAAAGGAAATCCTATATCTTTTGTATGTAGAAGATATAAATGTTCTAAAGCCTCTCTTATGCGCTGGAATAAAAAATTTGATGGAACTAAAGAATCCTTAATCGATAAATCACATAGACCTTTTAATCCACATCCTAATTCGCATACTGAGGAAGAACTTAATTGGATTAAAAATTATATTAGAAGAAATCCAAATATTTCTCTTTGTGAATTATATGGTAAATTAAGGGTTGATAAAGGTTATTCAAGACATGCATGTTCATTGTTTAGAATAGTTAGAAAAATGAAGTATCCCGTTAATGCAGAACATCATTCTAAATACATTCCTAAAAAATATGACACTCCTACCAATATTGGTGTTAAATGGCAATTGGATGTTAAAGTTATCCCTAAACAATGTTATGTTGGTCAAATGCCGGATAAATTTTACCAATATACAATTATTGATGAAGCTTCTCGTGAAAGATTTATTTACCCATATAAAGAACAATCGTCTTATTCAACCATTGATTTTGTTAAAAGAGCTATTGTTTATTTCGGATATAAACTAGAAATTATGCAAACTGATAATGGTCAAGAATTTACTCACATTAAAAGAACCGATAAAGTACATCCATTAGATATCTTACTAAATTCATTAAATATAACTCATAAACTTATTAAACCAAGAACTCCAAGACATAATGGAAAAGTCGAAAGAAGTCATAGAAACGATCAATAAAGATTCTATACATTCCTTAAATTCTATTCTTATAGTGATTTAACTATTCAAATGAAAGCATATCTTAAACGTTCAAATAATATTCCTAGGCAATCACTTAACTGGCTTACTCCATTAGAAATGAGACAACAAATTATAGAAAAAAACAATATTCAATAATTACAAAATAACTATATCATATTGCTTATTAATTTTTTATAAATTTTGTCTCACATCATTTACAAATGTACAAGTAAAATTATGGTATAGTATTTTATTTTATATAATTTTATTATATAATAGATATAGAGGTGTTAAAAATGAACAAGAAAGTAGTTAAATTTATATCTATATTATTACTTCTAGTAATGGTTAGCGGTTTTGTTATAGGTATTGTTGGTTATTTTATGTAATTAAAGATTATTCAAAAAGAATTTAGAACCCCAATTCAGGTTATGTTGAATTGGGGTTCTATTTTAATAATAAAATTTAAATTATAAGAATGTTTAATTAATAGTTTATTATTATTCCAAGTATTACAATGATTGCTAAAAATTCTATTAGAGTGAATCCATTTTTTTTCTTCATATTTACTCTCCTACGAGACTATTATTTGTATATATTAACATTAAGTTATTAGGGGTTGTCAATCTTTCAATAAATTTATATAAATTCATATTTACCTGAATTCCCTTGCTTAATAAGAAAAATATTATTGGAATTACTATTACTTAAAATAAATATTTTTAAGATATTATATTTATTCTTCTATTTTGAAGTTTTCTAATTCATTATTATTATTTAAAATTTTACTAACTAGTTCTTCAGCACTTTTAAGTTTTTTATCACATGCATTAGCTAATTTCATAGCTTCATTAAATTTTTCTATTGCTTCATCTAATGGTACATTACCATTTTCTAAATTTTTAACAATTGTTTCTAATTCTAATAAGCTTTCTTCAAAGCTTTTTTCTTTATCTTTCATATTTATTCTCCTTTATTTATTAAATTAATATTTAATACTTTGGCATCTATATTACCATTACTAAATTCAATATTTATATTATCATCTTTATTTAAATTATTAATATTAGAAATAATTATATTATTCTTTCTAGTTACATTATATCCTCTTTTTATAGTTAATAAAGGATTTAATGCTTCTAATTTATTGATTTTATTTAAGTAAATATTTTTTTTATTATCTATTATTTTATTAATATTATTTTTTAAATTATCAATAATTGTATTATATTTGATTTTTTTATCAGTATATATTTTATCTGGATTTACAAGAATATAGGAATTTTTTAAATAATTTAATTTTTCTTTATTTTGAAGAACTATACTTGATATAGATAATTGTAATCTTTCAAAGATGTTATCAAATTTTTCTTCTTTTTGCCTATATATATTAATAGGATTTTTAAGAACATAACTATTTACTAATGTATTTAATTTTTCTCTATTATATATTAAAACATTATTTATATTTTGATTTATTCTAATATTTATTTGATTTAGTAATTTGATAATATCATTTCTATTTGGAACAGCCATTTCAGCTGCACCAGTAGGAGTAGGAGCTCTTAAATCAGCTACAAAATCAGCTATTGTAAAGTCAATTTCATGTCCTACTGCTGATATTATAGGAGTATTCATATTAAATATTGTTCTAGCAACTTCTTCGTCATTAAAACACCACATATCTTCTATAGATCCTCCACCTCGACCTACTATTATTAAATCTAAATTATAAGTATCGGCTTTTTTTAATTGTTTTACTATTTCAGGAGCAGCACTTTCTCCTTGTACTAAACTCGGAAAAAGTATTGTTTCTGTTAAAGGCCATCTTCTTTCAATAGTTGATAGAATATCTCTAATTGCAGCTCCAGTAGGGGCTGTAATTATACCAATTTTATTTGGAAATTTAGGAATATTTTTCTTGTGTTCTTGATTAAATAAACCTTCTTCTTCTAACTTTTTCTTTAGTTTCTCATATTTTATATATAAGTTACCCACTCCATCTTCAATCATTTCATTTACATAAATTTGATATCCGCCTGTTGCTTCATAAACACTTACTTTACCCACAACCATTATTTTCATTCCATCTACAGGAGGAAATGGTAATTTAGCCGCACTATTAGCAAACATAACAGCGTTTATTCTTGATTCTTCATCTTTAATAGTAAAATATAAATGACCTCTTGTATGAGCTTTAAAATTAGATATTTCTCCTCTTAAAAATACTTGATTTAGATGTTCATCTTTATCTATTTTAAATTTAATATATCTAGTTAGTTGCCCTACTGTGATATATTTATCATTCATTATTTTTGTTCCTCTAATTCATTATGGAATATCTCATCTAAAACAGCATTAATCATTTTAGTAACTTTTTCATCACTATATTTCTTCGATAATTCTATTGCTTCGTTGATTGCCACTACAGATGGTGTATCTGTATACATTAATTCATATATACCTAAAGATACAATTCCTTTATCTACTTTATTTAATCTATTAATTTCCCAATTTTTCAAATATTTATTAGCAAGTAAATCAATACTTACTTGTTCTTTTAATATTCCTGTTACAGTATTATTAATAAATTCATTTTCTACTTCTAATTGTTCTTTTATTAAATAATCTAGATTATATTCAAGTTTTGCATCTTCTAATATATAAATTTGGTACATTACTTTCATGATTATTTCTCTTAGTTCGCTACGATTTTTCATATTTACCTCCAACCTAGTATGATTTTATCATAAATATAGGTAAAAGTCACTTGCTTTAAGTGACTTTTTCTTTATTTGTTTAGATGTTTTTTTAACTCATATAAAATATTAATTGCTTCTATAGGTGTTATGTTTAATGGATCTATAGATTTTAATTTTTCTTCTATTTCATTTTTTTCTTCTTTTACTTCTTCTTGAGTTAAGAAGAGAGTTGTTTGAGTAAATTCTTGTTTTTTATTTTTGTTATTTTCATATATATTAAGTATATCTTTAGCTCTATCTATTAATTCTTTAGGTAATTTAGCTAATGATGCTACATTAAGCCCATAGGATTTATCTACTGCTCCATTTTTAACTTTATGTAAGAATGTTAAATTTCCATCTTCTTCAATGGCACTAACATGAACGTTTTTTAAGTTAGATAAATCATTAGCTAAAGTAGTTAATTCATGGTAATGAGTAGAAAATAAAGTCTTAGCTTTAATTTTATCGTGAATGTATTCTAAGATAGCTTGAGCAATACTCATACCATCATAAGTAGCTGTACCTCTACCTAATTCATCAAAAAGAATTAGACTTTTATCTGTTGCTTCACTAATAGCTATATTTGCTTCTTTCATTTCAACCATAAAAGTAGAATCTCCACTAACTAAATCATCACTAGCTCCAATTCTTGTAAAAATTCTATCAAAAAGAGGAATACTACAGCTTTTACATGGAACAAAAGAACCCATCTGAGCCATGATAATAATGATAGCTAATTCTCTCATATAAGTAGATTTACCAGCCATATTTGGGCCTGTAATTAATAAGATATCAGTATTGTTTCCCATAATTACATCATTAGTAATATATTCACTTTTAATAACTTTTTCTACTACAGGATGTCTTCCATCTTTAATATTAATATTTCTATTATCAGTAATAATAGGTCTAATATAATTATTTTCTTCAGCAACAATAGTTAAAGAAGTCATCATATCTATTTCAGCTATTACTCTAGCTATTTTTTGTATTTTATTTATATAATTTCTAACTATATCTCTTATTTGAGTAAATAATAAATACTCTAAATTAATTATTTTTTCTTCTGCTCCAAGAATAATATCTTCTTTTTCTTTTAATTCTTGAGTTATAAATCTTTCACAGTTAGATAAAGTTTGTTTTCTTATATATCCATATTCATCTTTAATTAAATCTATTTGGCCTTTACTTACTTCTATGTAATAACCAAATACTTTATTAAATCCTATTTTTAAAGTTTTAATACCAGTTTTCTCTTTTTCTTCATTTTCTATTTTTAAAATATAATTTTTACTATTTTTTCTTATATTTTTTAATTCATCTAATCCACTATTATATCCATCCTTAATGATAGAACCTTCTTTAATAGTAATGGGAGCATCTTCATTAATAGAATTTTCTAATAAGTTATATAAATCATCTAATGTTTCTATATTTTTATCATAATTTAATTCTTTTAAAATATGATAAATATTAGGTAATACTTTGATAGAATTTTTTAATTGAATTAAATCTCTTGCATTTAAATTACCATAACTTATTCTACTAGATAATCTTTCTAAATCATAAATTTCTTTTAATTCTTTTCTTAAATCTTCTCTTAAAATGAATTCAATTAATAATTTATCAATAATATTATATCTACGTTCTATTTCATCTTTATTAGTTAAAGGATTCTCTATATTTTGTCTTAATAATCTAGAACCCATTGCAGTGTTTGTTTTATCTAGTAACCATAGTAGTGAATATGTTTTATCTCTATTTCTTATTGTTTCTATTAATTCTAAATTATTTTTAGTATGAATATCAAATAATAAGTATTGATTTACATTTACTACTTCTATTGGTTGTAAATGGGATAAATTACCTTTTTTAGTTTCTAATAAATAATTCAATAAATGTTTACTACCTGTAATTATTCTAATGTCTTTAATATCTTTATAAATATATGTATAATCATCATTTTCATATAATTCATCTTCAATAGTTATTATTATTTTGTAATTTTCTCTTAATGCATTAATTATTACTCTATCTATTTTATTATTTACAATTAGTTCTTTAATATTTCTGTTTAAGACTTCTTTTGTCAGTTTATCTTGATCATTTTCTATAATAATAGAATAAAAATATCCAGTTGATATATCACTATATGATAAAACATAACAATATTCAAAATCATAGATACTTCCTATGTAATTATTATTTTTAGCGTCTAGTGAATTATCTAATCTAGTTCCTTTAGTTACTACTTGAACAACATCTCTTTTTACCATTTCTTTTGATTCTTTAGGATTGGTTAGTTGTTCACATATGGCTACTTTATAACCTTTATCAATAAGTTTGTCTAAGTAATTAGAATATGCATGGTATGGTACTCCACACATAGGAACTCTTTCTTCTAATCCGCAATTCTTTCCAGTTAAAGTTAATTCTATTTCTTTACTACATATTAAGGCATCTTCAAAGAACATTTCATAAAAGTCTCCAAGCCTAAAAAAGATTATAGTATCCTCATAATCTTTTTTTATATCTAAATATTGTTTCATCATAGGAGATACTTTTTCTATATCTACTTCGCTTCTTTTCATAGTAAATCACCTGATAATATTATAACAATTATTAATTAAAAATAAAAGAAAAAGAACCTAAGTTCTATTTTATTATCTTATTTAGTATAGTTTTTTCTTCAATTAAGTCTATTACTAGTTTATTTATAGTAGCTTTTTTATCTTCTATAATGTGGCTTTGTAATTTTTTGTCTTCTTCTGATAAAATAATAATCTTTTTAGTTTCATAATTAAAAATACTTAAAAAATTGATTATCTTATTTATAATAACATCTTTAGTATTAATACTGTCATCTACTAATAAAAAGCTATATAGACTAGTAAAATTTATTTCATTATTTTCTAACATCAATCTAAAATATTTATTTAGAGGATCTTCTTTGTTAAATATAAAAATTAAATCTTCTTCTTGGTATGAATAAGTATTTCTTACTAAATTTTTTTTATCTTTTATCAAACAATCAATCGTTTTTTTCATATTATTTCTCCAAATTTCTTAATTTATCAACTGCATCATCAAATGTTTTAACTGGAATTAATTTGATTTTATAGTTATATTTTTCTTTTAATTTAACACATTCTTTATAATTATCTCCATCTGGAACTATAAAGACATCTGCTTTAGATTTAACGGCTCCTTGTAATTTATATTTAACACCACCAATAGATCCTACGTTACCATCATAATCTATTGTACCAGTTCCTACTATTTTTAAGCCTTTAGTAAGGTCTTCTTCTACTAATTTATCATAAATACTAAGAGCAACTATTAAACCAGCTGATGGGCCTGATTCACTAGCTTTAAATGTTATTTTTGTTTTAGGATTAGTATCATATTTTCTTGTAGTTATATAATATATTCCTAATATTTTTCTATTGGTTTCTTTATCTAACTTTATAGTTTCATTAATAGTTATAGTTTTGTTATTTCTTTTTATTTCAATTTTTACAATGTCATTAATATTTTTTCTTTTTATTATTTTAGAAACATCTTCTATATCATCTATTTTAGTGTTATCCATTTTTAAAAGAATATCTCCTATTTTTAATTTAGAATCTTTTTTAGATAGTGCTGCTATTTCAATATTAGTTTCTGTTACTTTATAATATTTACCTGCTTTAAGATAAGCATTTTTAATTGCAGTAGCATTAGCTATATTTAATTCCATTTTATCTCTTTTATCTATATCATTAGCTGTTTCAAAATCATTATATTTATAATCTTCTATTTTAGAAATTTCCCAATTAGGAATAATATGGGCTAGTAAAAAAAGAGGAATATTAGTTTTAGCTTCTTTTACAAAAGTAATATTATATGATCCCTTACTTTCACTTTCATTATCTGTTTTGATGTAGTTATTATTCATTTCTGTAATTCCTCCACCTACTGTTACATAGTATGGAAAATTTATAAAACTTAATATTAATATAATTAATAATAAAAATGTTGTAATAATTAATAATTTATCTGATTTTCTTATCATTAGTTCTCCTTAAAAAAATATAAATACCTAAGTATTTATATTATTATTTTACTACTGTTATATATATTCCAAAATCTTTTTCTAAATCTTTGTTTATGATAGGAATAGATATTGTATATATAGTTTTACTACTTCCTACGTAAGTATTTAAAATAGGAGTAGCAGTTGGTAATAGTTCAATATTTTGATATGTTGCAAGATTTGCATTATCTACTTTTTGAGGAATATTATCTTCTATTCTATATATAATATCTCCGTAAATAATATATTTATTTCTTAAATCAGTTTTATTTGTATATAATTTTTTTGTAGTACTATTCATAAAATTTATATCAACACAAGTATCTGGGTTAGTAGTACAGGTAGCTATTGAAGACACCCCTAAATCATGAATATCATCTTGGATATCTTTAGTTAAAGTATCTTTATATGTAATCATATTACTTCTTGCTTGTTGAAGATTTGCTTTTAATTTGTAATTCATAATAATTGTTAACATACCCATTATTACTATCATAATAAGAGCAAAACTTAAAACTAATTCTACTAAAGTAAAACCTTTATTATTATTCATGATTATCACCATTCTTTCATAATTTTATATTATAACATTGATTTTGGAAGAGTTATAACTGGGCGCACGCCGCGGCTGTCTGCACGAACTACGAGGCTGTTGCCCAAGTTGCCGCCCCTACTCACGGCCCAAGCTTCGCTAGTAGCGCCAGAGATAGCTGTAGATGTCCAGTACCCATAGTTACTTGCATCATCTATATTACATCCGTAACTAGTACATCCGTTTGTATAATCAAATAGCCAGTCATAATTACTTGCTCCAGTTGTAGTTGCTGTTTGTGTTTGATTATTACTATCTAAATAAAACGAACTTTTATATGTCGCTGTTGCCTCTACAAAACTACTATTTCCTGTTATTGTAGCTATTTCAGATGCCTTTATTAGTCTAGCCTTATATGTACTATAATTTATTGTATAAGTAGCAGTTCCATTACTTACACTATAACTATCTGTTCTTGTTGGTACTCCTGCCCAAGCACTAGTATCAGTTTGAAGCTGTGTCATTACGTTTGTTGGGCCACTTACATTGCTTCCTGTGGAATTCCATGCTACTAAAGCAGTAGTATTATGGTCTAGTATCAAATTGATAGTATCAGTAGACGCTCCACCATCATTAAATGCATACCATTTCATACATCCCGTTTTAGTGCCAGTTGTGCTTACTGCTTCTCCTGCTGTACATTTTGCTCCTGTTACTGGATTAAAATATACGGCTGTTCCATTTCCATAGACAACAGGAACTACAGGCTCTAAATTATCAATTAATTCTATATTAGCATATTTTTTTGTAAATGAATTTCCATCCATTGTTGTTCTTGAAATAATAACTCTATAATTACCTACTGTGATTGATCCATCATTTGAATAATCTTCTAAAGTAGTTATATATTCTTTAAGTCCCCTATCTCTATTAGTAAAGAAAAGGTTCCCTTTATTAATTTCTTCTTGTAATTTTTTTATATTATAATCTGTGATAATTATTCTGTCACTATAGGCTGTTTTACCATTAACTGTTGTATCAGTAGTTAATAATTTAAGACTACTTTTAAGATTAGTACAAAATTCTTGATCAGTATAATTTGTACAATCAGTAATGTCATAATAGAAAGTGTCTTCATCTAGATTTGAAATTATAGATGAAAAATTATTATCTCCCTTTACCATATTTTTAATAAGTTCTGCCCCATAAACACTTTCCATATCATCGTAATTACTCATTTTTTCTAACTGGGCTATCATTGGTACTGTGTTGTTGTAAACAAATAAAAATATTCCCATTACGAATACAGTTACAACAAGTGTTTCAACAAGCAAGAATCCTTTATTAGTCAAATTTATCACAAATTTCACTTCCTTTATTGATTATATCTTGAAAATATTATATAATAAATTAAGTTAAATTACCATAGTAAAGAGTAAATTAATGTGAAAGAATAAAAAAGATAAAAGGGGTTATAAAATGATAAAATATGATGTAGCAAATATACCTATAGTTGATTTGGCAAATAAAATTATCGTAGCAGCAGTTAAACTGGGTGCTTCAGATATTCACTTTGACCCAATAGAAGATGGAATTAAAATACGTATGAGGGTTGATGGTAATCTTCGTGATCATACTATTATACCTAAAGAATTTGAGCGTAATTTAGTTACAAGAATTAAATTAATTTCTATGATGAATATTACAGAAAATAGATTACCTCAAGATGGGGCTATTAAGGGACGCATTGATGATATGGATTTGGACATGCGTGTTTCTGTTTTACCTACTAATGAAGGTGAAAAAGTTGTTATTCGTATTCTTGACTACTCTAGAAGTTTAAGAGGAATTACTTCTTTAGGTTTTTCTAGAAAGAATTATAAAAAGTTAATGAAAATGATGGCTATTCCTAATGGTATTATTCTTGTTACCGGAGCTACTGGTAGTGGTAAATCTACTACTACATATTGTATGCTACAAGAATTAAATAAAGAAGATACTAATATTATTACTGTTGAAGATCCAATAGAAATGAATATTGAAGGAGTTAATCAAGTTCAGGTAAATAGCGAGATTGGTTTAACTTTTGCTAGTGTTTTACGTTCCATCTTACGTCAAGATCCTAATATTATACTTATTGGGGAAATTCGTGATAGTGAAACTGCTCAAATAGCTGTTAGAGCTTCTATTACAGGACATTTAGTTTTATCTACAATCCATACTAATAACTCTTTATCTACTATTGAAAGATTACTTGATATGGATGTTGAAAGATATTTATTATCTAGTGCTTTATCTGGAATTATTTCACAAAAACTTGCTAGAACATTATGTCCTCATTGTCGTAAATTAAGAAATACTACTCCTTTTGAAAAACAAGTATTTAAAGAAATGATTGGTAAAGACGTAGTTGAAGTTTATGAACCAGGAAAATGTGATCAATGTATGAATGGTTACCATGGAAGAATTGCAGTTCATGAAGTACTTGTTATAAATGAAGATTTAAGAGATGCTATTAATAATCCTAATCTTAAAAAAGAAGATTTGAGAGAACTTGTATATGATAATAATAATGTAATTACAATGTTACAAGATGGACTTGAAAAAGTATTAGATGGATTTACTACTTTTGAAGAAATATATAAGATGATTGAAATAGAAGATGCTTTAGATAATCAAGTTAATTTAATATTACAATTAGCTAGACAACAAGAACAAGATGATGAAAAAGAAGAAATAAAAAATAAAAAAGAAACTATCAGTAATGAATAGTTTCTTTTTTTTCTATTATTATGTTTAATATTTCAGTATTTATATCTTCTATTTCTCTAATAGTATTGTCTTTAACACATTCGACTGTATCCCAATTATATAAACCTGATAATTCATTATAAGTAATTTCTACATTCTTATAATATTCTTGGTGTTCTTCATCTCCTTGAACACATTTTCTTTTTGATTTTAATATATTATTATATTCATAAGGTAATTTAAGTAAGATAGTTATATCTGGTTTTGGAAGATTCAATAACCAATATTCTAGTTTATCAATCCACTGAAACATATTAAATCTTTCATCTTTATCTTCTATTTTACATCCTTGATGAGCCATATTAGAACTTATATATCTATCTAATATTACGTAGTATCCTTCTTTAACATATTCTTTTATTTTATCTATGTTATATAGTCTGTCTGCTGCATAATAAAGACAAGCTATTTTAGGATCAACATTTATTGGCCCTTCTTTAAAATAAGAATTTATTTCTTCATCTTTACCTAAATAAGGTCCTTTTATTATTTTACCAGTAGCAGAATCATACATTGGAAATCCTAAATGAATTGCTTTAATTCCCCTACTTGCTAATTTTTCTACTAAAAGTTTACTTTGAGTATCTTTTCCTGAACATTCTGTCCCTTCAATAACTATTATTTTACCTACCATATAATCACCTCTACTATATATTAATATTATATACCCAAACAAGTGTTTGTGTCAATTAATCTATAATGTTATTATCATTATCAAATTCAAATAAAAGGGCTTTTCTACTAGCTAAATAATCGCACATATGAACAAAATTTTCATATTTAGTCTTAGGTTTAGGTAAGATTTCATTATCATTATAATCTTTATTCCATGGACCCATATGTGAAGAAATAACACTTTTTAATAAAGTTATTTCTTCTTCTTTAAATGATAATTCATTTTTGTTTTCTTCTATAAAGTTTGCTACAAGTAAAGGATGATCTACTTTAGTATACTTTTCTTTTACTTCTCCTGATTTTAAACCATCATGTAATATTAAACCAATTAACATTAGATCTTTTTCATCATTTGTATACTTATCTCCTATTGTTGGATTATTTAATAATTCATAAGCTATTCTTACAGCAGCTTTAGTATGTCTTAGTAATCCACCTACTCCTAATGTGTATTTTGGATGATATTTGCCTGTTGATGAAGCTTCTATTTCAAAAAAATAATCTGGTAATTTATTAATTAATTTAGTTACATCATCTTTAAAATTATTATTTTTTATATAATTTATTTCCTTATTAAAAGCATTAATTTTGTCCATATGTATTTCCTCCTATAAAATATATCAAAATACTATTTTCAATATACCATTTATCTTTACTTATTATATAATTACCGTTATCTAATACTTCTATTAAATGATCTTTAATCATTTCTTTTATATTATATTTAGTATCTATATCTATTTTATATTTATTATATAATTCTTTTTTATTTAATCCAATATTAGTTCTTAATAAAAGCATTATTTCATTTTCTAAATTCTTTTCATTATCTAAATATTCTTCTTCTAATATATATTTACCTAATAAATAATTATTTATACTTCTGGTATTTGTATATCTTTTATTATCTATAAAACCACTGGCACCTAATCCAAATCCATAATAATTATTATTCATCCAATAATTAAGATTATGTTTAGATTGATAAGTATCTTTACTGAAATTACTTATTTCATAATGAATAAAATTATTTTCTTTTAATGTTTCTTTTATTAGTTCGTACATTTCTTGATCTAAGTCTTCATCAATATACTTAATTTTATCATTTTTAAGTTTTGTATTATCTTCTATTATAAGAGAATAAGTAGATATATGTTTTATATCTAAATCTATAAAATTATTTAAGTCTTCTTTTAATATCTCTATACTTTGAATAGGTACTGCATAAATTAAATCAATATTTATATTATCAAAATATTTTTTTATTATATTCATTTTTTCTACTATATCTTTTTTTGTATATTTTCTACCTAGGAATTTAAGAATATCTTCGTTAAAACTTTCTATTCCTATACTGATTCTATTAATACCATTTTCTTTAAAAAATATTAATTTTTCTTCATCTATATTTTCTATATTACATTCTATTGTATATTCAATATTATCACTTTTGTTAAGTTTTCTAAGAATAATAAATAATTTATTTAAGTCTTCAATATCAAAAGAAGAAGGTGTTCCTCCTCCTATATAGATTGTTTCTAATATATCGTTTTTATAAAGAGAGTTTATTTCTTTTTCTAGGGCTAAAAGATAATTGTTTACCATTTTTTTGTTGTAAAACATCTTACAAAAGTCACAATAAGTGCATATATTAGTACAAAAAGGGATATGTATATATGCTGATTCTATCATTTTTTTAGTAAATCTCTTATTTCTTCTAGCAATAGTTCTTCATTAGATTTTTTTGGAGGTTCTTCTTTTACTTCGTCTTTTTTCTTATTCATAATTTTATTCATAGTTTTAAGGAAGAAGAAAATACTTATTGCTATAATTAAGAAATCTACAATATTTTGAATAAAGATTCCGTAATTTATAACTGCATCATTAACTTTAAAAGTTAAACTACTAAAATCAACTCCATTTAAAATAAGACTAATAATAGGCATTAATATATCATTTACTAAAGATGTAACTATTTTACCAAAAGCTGCTCCTATAATTACCCCTACAGCCATATCTATTATATTACCTCTCATAATAAATTCTTTTAATTCTGTAATATTAGATTTTATTTCTTTTTTATTTAATTCTTTTTCTATTTTTTTAACTATTTTCTTAGATTTTTCTTTTACATTTTTTTTCATATAATACTCCTTTATTCATCCATACTTAATACTGATAGGAATGCTTCTTGTGGTATTTCTACTGATCCTATTCTTTTCATTCTCTTTTTACCTTCTTTTTGTTTTTCAAGAAGTTTTCTTTTTCTAGATACGTCTCCACCATAACATTTAGCTAAAACATCTTTTCTCATAGCTTTTATATCAGTTCTTGCAATAATCTTACTACCAAGAGAGGCTTGAATTGGGACTTCAAACATTTGTCTAGGAATTAATTTTTTTAAGTTTTCTACTACTGCTTTACCTCGATTATAAGCAAAATCTTTGTGAACTATAGTACTTAAGGCATCAACTATTTCACCATTTAATAGAATATCCATTTTTACTAAATCACTTTTCTTATATCCTATAATGTCATAATCAAATGATGCATAACCTTTTGTATATGATTTTAATTTATCAAAGAAATCATATACTATTTCTGATAAAGGTATTTCATAATGGATGTTTACTCTTTTATCATCTATATAATCAAGTCTTATATATGTTCCTCTTTTATTTTGACATAATTCCATAATTGGTCCTACATATTCTGATGGTGAAAAAATACTAGTTTTTATATAAGGTTCTCTTATCTCTTTTATTTTTGTTTTATCTGGTAATTTTGTTGGAGAATCAATAGTAATTACTGAATCATCTGTCATTTCTACTTCATATATTACTGAAGGAGATGTAGCAATTATTTCTATATTGAATTCTCTTTCTATTCTTTCTTCAATTATTTCCATATGTAATAATCCTAAAAATCCACATCTAAAACCAAAACCTAATGCTTTTGATGTTTCTACTTCAAATACAAGAGAGGCATCATTTAATTTTAGTTTTTCTAAAGCTTCTTTTAAGTCATCATATTTATTTGCTTCAATTGGATATAAACCACAAAAAACCATTGATTTCATAGGCTTGTAACCATCTAATGGACTTTTTGCAGGTTTAAATTTATTAGTTATTGTATCCCCTACTTTTATATCTTCTATAGACTTAATACTACCTGTTATATATCCAACATCTCCTGCTGACAAGATATCTTTTTTTAAATCTTTAGGAGTTGTTACCCCAATTTCTACAACCTCATATTCTGCATTTGTTTGCATTAATTTGATTGTATCTCCTTTTTTAATACTACCATTAACTATTCTAGCCATAATTATAACTCCTCTATAAGGATCAAATATACTATCAAATATTAATGCTTGTAATTCTTTGTTTTCATCTCCAAGGGGGCTTGGTATTCTTTCTATAACAGCTTCAATTAATTCTTTTATACCTATACCATTTTTAGCACTTGTACAAACTATTTCATCTTCATCAAAACCAAGATTAGTTTTTAATTCTTTTTTTACTTTATCAATATCAGCATTAGGTAAATCTATTTTATTAATTACTGGTATAATTGTTAAATCGTGTTCCATTGCTAAGTAAAGATTAGCTAATGTCTGTGCTTCTATTCCTTGAGCCGCATCAACTACTAATATAGCTCCTTCACATGCTGCTAGGCTTCTAGATACTTCATAAGTAAAATCTACATGACCAGGAGTGTCTATTAAATGAAGAATATAATCTTCATTATTATATTTATAATTTAGTTCAACAGAGTTTAACTTTATCGTTATACCTCTTTCTCTTTCTATATCCATACTATCTAACATTTGTTCTTTAGATTCTCTTTTGGTAATAGAACCAGTTTCTTCAAGTATTCTATCTGCTAATGTACTTTTACCATGATCGATATGTGCAATTATGCAGAAATTTCTAATGTTTTTTTGTTTCATTTATATCACCTTTCATTATTATACCATGTATATTATAGTAATGTCATTTATTAATAGAGAATATTTTTATTTAAAATTTTAACTTTTATTTGCTTTTTATTTAATTTTTTGTTAGAATTAGAGTATTGAAAAAGTGAGGTGAAAACAAATGCCAAATATTAAAAGTGCTAAAAAGCGTGTTAAAACTAGTGCTACTAAGAATTTAATTAATACTTATGGAAAATCTAGTATGAAGACTGCTGTTAAAAATGCTGAAAAAGCAGTAAAGAATGGTTCTAAAGAAGAAATCGTTGCTAATGCTAATATTGCAATTAAAAGAATTGATAAAGCATTATCAAGTGGTTTAATACATAAAAATAAAGCAGCTAGACAAAAATCAAAAATTTCAAAGATGAAAAATATATAATTAGAGTAATAAAATAGTTTTATTACTCTATTTTTTTTGTTATAATTAATATAGGTGATAAAATAATGAAGAAAATAGTTGTATTAGGTTGTTTATTAATTATATTGGGAGTGACAGTTGCTTTTAGGGAAGAAATAGTTGGTTTTTATTTAACTCAGTTCTTTGGTGTTCAAACAAAGGTTGATACTGTAGAAAAAAATCAATATTATGTTCCTAGAAATTATAATTATGTTACTGCTCCAACAACCTTTGTTCCAGAAAATAAAGAAGATATTAAAAATATATATTATGAAGTTATAAACTCAGGTATGACTAAATTTTCTTTTTATTGTCCGGACTCATATATTAGTTGTTTAAGTGATGTGGATTACATAGCTAATAATCAAGCTTTATTATCTTATGTTAATAATTTTGTTGGAGTATTTAATACTTTTAATCATATAGAAACAGAATATAGCACTATTGGTGAAGTTACAATAAGATTACAACATGCTTATACAGAAGATAAAATATCTATTTTGAATACAAAAATAGATAGTATTATTAGTCAAAATATTACAATGAATATGACTGACGTAGAAAAAATAAAAACAATACACGATTATATAATTAATAATAGTGTTTATGATTCAGCTAGAAGTGATAAGAAAGTAACTACTTATAGTTCTGATACAGCGTATGGAGTTTTAATTCAAGGATATGGTATTTGTAGTGGATATGCTGATGCTATGAAGTTATTTTTAGATAGATTTGGCATACCTAATTATAAAATATCAAGTGAAAATCATATTTGGAATTTAGTATATTTAGATGGTAAATGGCTACATTTAGATCTCACTTGGGATGATCCTGTTTCTTCTAGTGGCAATAATATACTTGAATATGATTATTTCTTAATAACTAGTAGTGAACTTGCTAATTTAGAAACTGATCAACATTTCTTCGATAAAACTATATATGTAGAAGCTACAAATAATTAATTATAATTCAGTTTATGCAATCATTATTAAATGATTGCTTTTTTTGTGTAATAACAAAAGAATACATGTGTAATCTTTTTCATTTTTAGATCACACATGTATTCTTTTTTAAAATATTAGTTAATTATAAATGTCCCTGTTTCTATTGATCCTATTGTTACAGAACCAGTTCCACCAGCTCCACCATTATAGGCCGCACCGGTAGTAGCCAATCCACCAGCTGAAGATATAGTTCCTGTGTTAGAAAAGGAATTTTTATAAAATATATTTATACTTCCACCACCAGAAGAACCACCAGAAGTATCTGGACGATATTTATTGGTTACAACATTTTGAATACCATTTGATTGTAATGTTCCATTATTTATTAAACTATTGGAATATATCATTAGTAATCCACCAGTTCCATTTGCACCTGCAACGCAAGTCTTCCAACTATCCCCAGCGCTTCCTCCTGGATTACCAGCACCGCCACTACCAGCAGCAGCTTCTGCAAATCCACCGGCACCACCGTTTGGAGCACCATTTCCAGCGTTATATTTTCTTGAATCAGAAGATCCGCCTCCTGTTCCTCCAGAGTAAGAAGATCCAGCTCCTCCTGAACCACTTGTTCCTCTGTCAGTTAATGAATTATAAACAGATCCGCCTCCTCCGCCTCCTGTTGCTCTTATTGATGTTAAGACAGTACTAGCTGAGTGTCCCGGATTACCGGCAGCTTTAGCATATAGTCCCCCTATACCTCCTCCGCCAACTGCTCCAAGTGCGGGAACGTATTCATATGAACTATTTGAATTTTTATAAAGCAAAACATCTTGTCCTACTGCACTTGCACCTCTTGCAGTCATTGAGATTGTTCCATTATTTGTTAACGTTTGATTAACATATATTAACAATCCTTTCTTTCTAACTTGAGGTGTTAAAGTTACTCCTGAATTTATTGTCAAATTACCAGTATACTTGTAAACGCACATGTATGTATCCATCAAATTATTACATAATGTTGGATTACTTGAATATGTGACATCTCCACCTATTTCATGATATTCAATATCTATTATTTGGTCATTTGAAAATGTTACTGAATAACTTTGGTTGTCTATCATTTTATTAGAATTTAATAACTCATACAAGTTATCTGCTACTATAGGAATTCCATTTTTTACTTCTATTGTTTTAGATGCAGTAGCAACATTTCCTGCACCTGTTGTGACTGTACACACTAAATTGTATATTCCTATTTGCATAACTTCTGTATTTGTATAATTTGTTGTTCCTGATTTACATGTAACTGTTCCACCTGACAAACTACTATTGAGTGTATAAGTTGTAGGTAAAGTATAACTCGACCCCAATGTTACCAAACTAGGAACTGAATTTAGATTAATTGTTGGTACCGTGTTATCTATTTTATCTATAATTAAATTTGTTGTTTTTACAACACCATTTGAATCTATTAATTTTACATATAAACTTGTATTATATATTAAACCAAAAGGGCCTATATAATTATTCCATGTTACATTATCAAAACTATATAAATATGTATATTCATTTAATGGCTGATTTGATGGTATTGTAAAAGTTACATTTTTAATCGGTTTCCAAACAGCTAAATCAGTAACTGTTATTAGTGGCAGTTCCATTATTGGTGTTGTTATATTATATGTTTTAACTTCACTTGTTAAACCTAATATATTCTTAACTCTTACATCTATTACATATGCTGTTGCTTCTGTTAAACCATTAAATTTATATGTACTGGACATATTTGTATCTATCCATTCTCCAGAATTTAATCTTACTTCATATTTATATAATTCACTTTCTGGATCATTTGCATTTATTGTTATTGTTATAGATGAACTTCTTGTTACATTTGTTACTGATGAAATAACTGGTGCTGTGTCATCTATATTTATTACTTTATAATTTGTTTCTTGTGAATATACTTCAAAAGCATTTATACATCTTCCATATATAACTGTATTATTTTTTGTTACTGTTATTGGATTTGTATATTTTGTCCATTCTGTTCTTTCTAAACCTGGTTCCATTATACTATATTCACTTGATATACATTTACTTGAATTTATTACACTTACATTTACTCTATCTGTATATGACGTATCATCAATTAAGTATGTTGGCCCTGTTGGTTTTGTCATATCCCATCTCATATATATTGAATCTCTTATATCATAAACAGATCCTTGTATAAAATAATAATCCCCATTAAATACTTTATATAGTCCGTTTTCATCTTTTATTTTAATGATAACTTTTGAATTATTTACTATTTCATCTTTGTATTCTGCTTTGATTAATAAAATTCCATCTGTTGGATATGTTTTCCATGTCCCTGCTTCTGTATATTTATATTCTTTTATAAAGGCCGTTTTTGGATAATTTAGTTTTAACAAGAAATATTTATCCATTTCTATTATTGTTACTTTATCTACTGTTGCTTCTGTTTTTATATTAGTTATATTTCTTGAGGATATTTTTTCATCTGTACCATTTGATGCATATGCATATATAGTTGTATTTTCTTTTACTATAAATGGTCCTGTATAGTTTGTTAATTCTCCACTACCAATTCTATATTGTTTAATAGTTGTTTCTGTTCCATATGCTATTGATACTTCTACTTGACTTGTTATCGTTTCTTCTGGATTTATTGTTATAACTGGTACTGCTACTTCTGGAGTACCTATTCCTCTGTCAGTTAATGAATTATAAACAGATCCGCCTCCTCCGCCTCCTGTTGCTCTTATTGATGTTAAGACAGTACTAGCTGAGTGTCCCGGATTACCGGCAGCTTTAGCATATAGTCCCCCTATACCTCCTCCGCCAACTGCTCCAAGTGCGGGAACGTATTCATATGAACTATTTGAATTTTTATAAAGCAAAACATCTTGTCCTACTGCACTTGCACCTCTTGCAGTCATTGAGATTGTTCCATTATTTGTTAACGTTTGATTAACATATATTAACAATCCTTTCTTTCTAACTTGAGGTGTTAAAGTTACTCCTGAATTTATTGTCAAATTACCAGTATACTTGTAAACGCACATGTATGTATCCATCAAATTATTACATAATGTTGGATTACTTGAATATGTGACATCTCCACCTATTTCATGATATTCAATATCTATTATTTGGTCATTTGAAAATGTTACTGAATAACTTTGGTTGTCTATCATTTTATTAGAATTTAATAACTCATACAAGTTATCTGCTACTATAGGAATTCCATTTTTTACTTCTATTGTTTTAGATGCAGTAGCAACATTTCCTGCACCTGTTGTGACTGTACACACTAAATTGTATATTCCTATTTGCATAACTTCTGTATTTGTATAATTTGTTGTTCCTGATTTACATGTAACTGTTCCACCTGACAAACTACTATTGAGTGTATAAGTTGTAGGTAAAGTATAACTCGACCCCAATGTTACCAAACTAGGAACTGAATTTAGATTAATTGTTGGTACCGTGTTATCTATTTTATCTATAATTAAATTTGTTGTTTTTACAACACCATTTGAATCTATTAATTTTACATATAAACTTGTATTATATATTAAACCAAAAGGGCCTATATAATTATTCCATGTTACATTATCAAAACTATATAAATATGTATATTCATTTAATGGCTGATTTGATGGTATTGTAAAAGTTACATTTTTAATCGGTTTCCAAACAGCTAAATCAGTAACTGTTATTAGTGGCAGTTCCATTATTGGTGTTGTTATATTATATGTTTTAACTTCACTTGTTAAACCTAATATATTCTTAACTCTTACATCTATTACATATGCTGTTGCTTCTGTTAAACCATTAAATTTATATGTACTGGACATATTTGTATCTATCCATTCTCCAGAATTTAATCTTACTTCATATTTATATAATTCACTTTCTGGATCATTTGCATTTATTGTTATTGTTATAGATGAACTTCTTGTTACATTTGTTACTGATGAAATAACTGGTGCTGTGTCATCTATATTTATTACTTTATAATTTGTTTCTTGTGAATATACTTCAAAAGCATTTATACATCTTCCATATATAACTGTATTATTTTTTGTTACTGTTATTGGATTTGTATATTTTGTCCATTCTGTTCTTTCTAAACCTGGTTCCATTATACTATATTCACTTGATATACATTTACTTGAATTTATTACACTTACATTTACTCTATCTGTATATGACGTATCATCAATTAAGTATGTTGGCCCTGTTGGTTTTGTCATATCCCATCTCATATATATTGAATCTCTTATATCATAAACAGATCCTTGTATAAAATAATAATCCCCATTAAATACTTTATATAGTCCGTTTTCATCTTTTATTTTAATGATAACTTTTGAATTATTTACTATTTCATCTTTGTATTCTGCTTTGATTAATAAAATTCCATCTGTTGGATATGTTTTCCATGTCCCTGCTTCTGTATATTTATATTCTTTTATAAAGGCCGTTTTTGGATAATTTAGTTTTAACAAGAAATATTTATCCATTTCTATTATTGTTACTTTATCTACTGTTGCTTCTGTTTTTATATTAGTTATATTTCTTGAGGATATTTTTTCATCTGTACCATTTGATGCATATGCATATATAGTTGTATTTTCTTTTACTATAAATGGTCCTGTATAGTTTGTTAATTCTCCACTACCAATTCTATATTGTTTAATAGTTGTTTCTGTTCCATATGCTATTGATACTTCTACTTGACTTGTTATCGTTTCTTCTGGATTTATTGTTATAACTGGTACTGCTACTTCTGGAGTACCTATTCCTGTTATTAGTTTTTTTCTACTTCCATACCCTGTTTGTGATGTAGCTATTCCTGTTATAGTTGTATTTTTTGTTACTTTAAAAGGACCAGTATAGTCTATAAATGTTGTTCCATCTAAACTATATTTCTTTGTTGTAGCTCTTATATCATATACTATTGTTACTAATACTTCATCTGTTTTTGTTGTTGTTCCAGTTAAGTCTGGTTTAGCAACTATATCTACTGATAATTTATCTTTTATAGGTGGATTTGTTCCTATATTTGTTATATATGCCTGATCAGTATCTTCTCCATTTGCATTTCTTGCAACTGCATATATCGCTGTGTTTTTCGTTACATTGAATGCTCCTGTATATGGTAAATAGTTATGACCATCAAAACTATATAGTACTTCTGTTGCATCAGATGAATATATTTTTACATTTACTGATGTTGTTCTATCTCTTAATGGTTCTAATTCTATAGAAACTGATGGGTATACTTTCCCACTTCCACCTGGACCTGGTGGGGTTAAGAAATTATTAATATTTCTTACTGCAATTGGAGACATTTCACCATTAATGTCTAGATAATATGCATATACCATAGCTTGGGAGGTTAATATCTTTGCTCCTGTATACTTTTCATATTTTCCTGAACCTATTTTTATATATTTATCAATTGCTTCGATTGGATAATCGACTGTTACACTTACTGATGTTGCTATTGATTCTGGGTTTGCATTGATAATCGGTTCATCTAATGGACAATCTTTTGTACATATTCCTCCTCCACCAGTTCCTCCTGGTCCTTGATTTACTTGTTCTGTATCAGGCTCATCAATTATTTTTTTTGCAACCATACTTTTCTTTCCATCTAAAGTATAGTAGTATGCTTGAATTACATGGTCATATGTTTTGAAATTTACTTTTTCGCTATATGTCATAGCTATTCCATAATCTATTTTATATGTTTTGTTTTTTGAAGATTCTGGATATGTTATTATTACTGCTGCTACATTTCCAACGTCTGGTGTTGTTCTTGTAATTATAGGAGCAGGTATTCCTGGCACTGGATCTGCTGGTTTAATATTTTCAATTTCATATGAGTCTCTTCCTGTTAGTTTTTTTGTTCCAACTTTATTTCCTAAATTATCAAAAATATCTACATTTTTCTCTACTTTTGCTTCTATTATTACATTTTCTGTGACATAAAACTCTTTTGTATATTCTTGCCATGTTCCATAATCTATTCTATATAATTTTTTTGTTGCATTTTCGTCATAGTCTATTCTTATTTTTACTTTTTCTACTAATTTTTTTGTTTCATCTGGTACTATATCTACTACTGCTTTTCCATTTGGAGCGATTATTTTATAACCACTTTCATCTAATTTATATTTTATCCATACATCTTCTACTCTATCTATTGGGATTGTTATTGGTCCTGTATATTCTTGCCAATCATCTTCATTTGTTCTTACTTCTCCGTTAGTATCTAGGCGCCACATTCTGTCATAACTTTCCTCTGGATAGAATAAATGTAGTGTTATCCATCCTAAAAATGATGTATTTCCTCCATTAGCTAAATCAGTGTTATCAGAATTTCCTCCAGAACCATTGTTTTCTCCTTCTTCTCCTTCGTATATGTAACATTCGTAGGCTGTCATACTTCTTACTAATCTAACTTTTGTTGATATTTTATCTTTATATGCACACGTTCTTAATTCTCTACTATATAGATTCATAGTTATATCATTTTCTGTTTCAATTACTACTTTTCCATAATCTGGTAATTTACCTCTTATTTCTAAGGTGTTTTTATCATCTGGGTACTTTATTACTATCTTTTCGTCTCCTTCTTCCATTCCTTTATCACTTGCGTAAAGAGATGATGCTCCTGAAATATTTATTGCTGTTGCTCTAAAAGATTCCATCTTTGACCATTGGATTAATTCTAGTACTCCAAAGATTGCTATTGTTGCTATTACTCCCATAATTACTAAAACAGCTAATATTTCTATTAACGTATAACCTTTTTTTTCTTCATAAAAATGATATTTCTTCTTCATAATCTCACCCTACTATTCTATTATCCTTAGTATATCATTTTGTCTTTTTTGTTTCAATAGAAAAAAGCTCATAAAAGCTTTTCATTTTGAATATATTTCAGTACTTCTTTGATAGTATTATTAAAATCATCATAATCTGTTTTAAACCAATTTACTTCTAATTGATGATTAAAGAATGTATATTGTCTTTTTGCATAATGTCTTGAGTTTTGTTTTATTAATTCTAAGGCTTGTTCTAAGCTTAGTGTACCATCAAAGTATTTATACAACTCTTTATATCCTATTCCTGTGTTTATTGCTTTAGAATGAATATTTCTGTCATATAAAGACTTGCTTTCATCTATTAATCCTTCTACTACCATATTGTCTACTCTTTTATTTATTTTATCATAAAGAATCTCTCTATCAGTGGTTAATCCTATTACCATAAAATTATATATTTTATTATTTCCATTAATTGTTTTAATATTATTATTTAAATATTTAATATATGCTCTTTCTAATCTTTTTCTATTATTAATATGAATATCTGTATTAAAATCATATTCTTTTATTTTATTTAATAAATCTATATTTGAGTAATTAGATAAATCTATATTATTATCTTCTTCTTTAAATTCATAATCATAAAGAGCTGCTTTTATATATAAACCAGTTCCTCCTACTATAATTACATTTTTACCTTTTTTAGTAATTTCTTCTATTTTTGCTCTACAATCTTTTTGATAATCATATACAGTATAATTATCTCCTACTTCACATATATCAAATAAGTGATGGATGATATTTTCTTTTTCGTTTTCTTTTGTTTTAGCAGTAGCAATATTTAGCTCTTTATATACTTGCATAGAATCACCATTAATTATTTCTGCATTGATACTTTTAGCTAGTTCTATACTTAATTTAGTTTTACCTGCTCCTGTTGGTCCTACAATAACATAAATCATTTTATCACTACTCCGCTCTTTTAAATAATTTTTCTAATTCATATTTACTATATGTAATAATTGTTGGCCTACCATGAGGACAAGTAAAGGGATTATTACAACTTCTAAGTTTATCTAATAAGTATTCCATATCACTATGAGTAATATGATCATTTGCTTTAATAGACATTTTACAAGCTAATGTTATAGCTACTTTCTCAATAAACTTTTCTATACTAAAATCTTCTTTACTAATAATAATATAAATTATTTTATTAATAGCTTCTTCTAAATTGTTTTTAGGTAACCAATTTGGTACACTTCTAATTAAGATTGTATTTATTCCAAATAGTTCATAATTTATCCCCAAGTCTTCTAAAATATTAAAATTTTCTTTTAAAATAATAAAATCTGAGTTAGTCAATTCAATAGTAATAGGTATTAATAAATCCATTACTTCTTTTTCTTTATTACTCATTTTTTCTAAGAACAACTCATAATTTATTCTCTCATTAGCAGCATGTTGGTCTATTATAAACATTCCTAACTCATTTTCTGCTATTATATAAGTACCATGAACTAATCCTACTGGATAAAGTTTTTTTATTCTTTCTTCTTTTTCAAAAGTTTTTTCTATTGTGTTATCGGTATAACTAATTTCTGTATCAAATTCAATATTTATATTTTCGTAAGAAACATTTTCTTCACTATCACTAATTGTGTAATTAACTTCTTTAAATAGATTGTTTTCTAAAACTGTTTTTTCTTCTTCTGATATATTTTCAATTGTTGGAATCAATGTTAATTTTTTTAATTTTTCTTCTATAGTTTCTTTTATAATTGCTTTTAATGGTTCTATTTTAGAAAATTTAATATCTGTTTTTGTAGGATGAATATTTACATCTACAAGAATTGGATCTACTTCTATATTTAAAACTACTATTGGAAATTTATCTACTGCAATATAAGTATGATATGAATCTAAAATCATTCTATTTATTTCATTGTTTTTTATTACTCTTCCATTTACTAATGTAGTTATGACATTTTTATTTGCTCTTACTATTTCAGGGTATGAAATATAACCATTAATTTCATAATCATCGTTACTACTGTTAATTTCAATCATTTTTTTTGCTACTTCTATACCATAAATATCACTTATAACTTTTAATAATCTTCCTTTACCGTCTGTTGCTAAAAGCTTTTTATCATTATTTATAAGTGTAAATTTAATATCAGGGTAAGATAGGGCTATTTTATTTATATAATCAGTGATATTAGCAAGTTCTATATAAAGATTTTTCAAGTACTTTAGTCTTACTGGAGTATTATAAAATAAATCTTTTACAGTAATTATTGTTCCTTGTCTAAAGGGGGCTGATGATATACTTTTTAAAGTTCCACCATCAATTTCTACATATGTTCCTACTTCATTTTTAGAAGTATTCATTATTATATGAGATACAGAAGCAATAGATGGTAGGGCTTCCCCTCTAAATCCTAATGAATTAATATTAAATAAATCATCTTCATCTATTAATTTAGATGTAGCGTGTCTTGAAAATGCTGTTAGAGCATCTTCTTTATCCATTCCAATTCCATTATCTGTAATTTTTATTTCTTTTACTCCAGAATCTATTAATTCAATTTTTATTTCCGTGCTTTTAGCATCAATTGAATTTTCAACTAACTCTTTTACTACGTTTAAAGTTTTTTCTACTACTTCCCCTGCTGCTATTTGATTAGCTAGGTGTTCTGACATTACTTTTATTATTCCCATTTATATCACATCCATAATAATTATTATAATATGGATAGCAAAAAAAAGCACTAGAATAATATTATTTATCTAGTGCTTTTAAATAATTGTATAGTTTTAAAGCTGTTTCTTTTGGTAATACTTTTTCTAATTCTTCTAAACTTGCTTCTTTGATCTTTTTTAATGATCCAAATTTTTTTAATAATTCTTTTTCTCTTATCTTACCTATTCCCTCAACCATATTTAGGGTAGTTGCAAGGGAACCTTTACTTTTAATATTTCTATGATAAGTAATTGCATAATTGTGTACTTCTTCTTGGATTCTACTTAAAAATAAAAATAAATTACTATGAGAATCAATATTAATAGTATTTAAATTATCATCTATTATTGAATTAGTTTTATGTTTACTATCTTTTTTTAGACCTATAATTTTAATATTTAAATTTAGTGAGTCTATTATATTTTTTGCTATTTTAACTTGTAATTCACCACCATCTATTAAAATAATATCTGGTAGTGGTATATTTTCCATTAAAACTTTATAATATCTTCTATAAATTAATTCTTTCATAGCATCTAAATCATTTGTTGTATTAACATCAAGTTTATATTTACGATAATTATCTTTATTGGGCTTAAAATCAGTAAAACTAACCATTCCCCCAACATAAAATGTTCCAAATAAATGGGAATTATCAAAAGCTTCTATTACATTAGAAGCAGGAATATTAAGAATATTTTTTAATTCATTAATTGCTTCTTCTCTTTTTAAATCATCTTTTTCTATTGTTTCTTCTTTTTCTTCTAAAAGAATTTTTGCATTATCTTCTGCCATTTTATATAAATTCTTTAGTAATCCCTTCTTAGGAACTAAAACTTTTGTTTTTAAGTATTCACTAAGTAATTCATTATCTATTTCAGGAACTATGATTGTATTTGGAATAATATTATTTCTTTCATAAAATTTAATTATATATTCAGTTAAAATTTCTTCTTTATCATTTACTGCTTGAATTATATCATTGTGTTTTCCAAATAGTAATCCTTCTCTTATATAAAAAACTTGAATAGAAATAAAATTGTTATTAGTGTAATAAGCAAATAGATCAAAATTATGTTTTGTATCTATAGATATTTTTTGTTTTATTAGAGTTATATTTATGTCTTCTAACATATTTTTATATTCTAAGGCTTTTTCAAAATTGAGAGAATCACTAGCTTTGTTCATTTTTTCTTCTAATTTTTCTATTATATTTTTATTGTTTCCTTTAAGAAATGAGATAATTTCATTATTCATATTATCTATAATTGATTCATCTATATCTTTTTTACAGTAACCTAAGCATTCATTTATATGGTAATAAAGACAAAGATCTTTCTTTAAAATTTCGCATTTTCTAAGAGGATAAATTCTATTTATTATATTAACAGTTTTCCTTGCAGCTGTTACATTTGGATAAGGACCAAATAATCTATTTTTATTTTTTTTTCTATTTATATTTCTTACAATTTTTAATCTAGGAAATTTTTCGTTTGTTAATTCTATATATGGATAACTTTTATCATCTTTAAGTAAAATATTATATTTAGGATTATATTTTTTAATTAATGTTATTTCTAAAATTAATGATTCTAATTCTGTTGTTGTTACTATGTATTCAAAATCATCTATATCATTAACAAGCATTTTTGTCTTACCTGTTTGATTTTGAATAAAATAACTTTTTAATCTATTTTTTAAGTTCTTTGCTTTTCCTACATATATTATAATACCATCTTTGTTTTTCATTTGATAACTACCTGGTTTAGTAGGTACTAATTTTAGTTTTTCTTTAATATATTCTATTTTTTCCATAAGTACCTCCGTAATATTATTATACCATATGTATATAAATAAAAAAAATTACTAATAAGTAATTTTTGTTTGTTGTATTTGTTTTTCTTTTGTTATTTTATCATCTTTAAATAATTCAAAATCATTTAAGAATTCATACTTAATTCTTTCTAAATATAATGGATTATCAATGAAGTCTATACCTGATTTAATTAGGATTTTTTTAATAAGTTCTATATTTTTTCTTTTGCTTCTTGGATATTTAGCAACATCATTACTTTTACTTTCAAAATCGATAAATGCCATACAAATTCTATTTTTTTCTTTTCTATAGAATTCTGGTGTAGAGTAATTATATCTTATAAAATTAGGACTATATTTTAGATCTTCTTCAGATACTTGAAAGTTTCTTTTGATTAATAATAAAAATATATCTTCATAATAAAAAGCATAATTATATTTAATCCTAATAAGTTCTTCTTTGGTATTTTTATCTTCTGTTTTTGCTATAACTGAATTAAGATTATTTATTATATTTAAGGCTAGAGTTTTAGATATTAAATTATTTATTCTTAGCATTTTTCTTTCTTCTTGAAATACTAAATCATTATCTTCGTCTGCTTCTTTTAATGAATCTATATAGTATTCAGAAATTATATCACTTACTTTATGAATCATTTTATCATAAATAATAGTATTATCATCTGTTTCAATTAATTGTTCAAGAGTAGTTGGATTAGTAATATATATATCTTTACTACTTAAAAACTTTTTTGATCCTTTATTAAATTCTTCTGGTTTAAATTCTTGTAATAATTTATATTTTTTTTCTGTGATTTCTCTAATCATTAATATAAATTCAATAGTTTCTTTGTATTCTTTTGTGTTTTTATTATTTTCTATTTCTAGTTTAGCTAAATTTTTATATAATTGTAACATTGACCTATCTAATTCAAAAATGGAATCTAATAATTTTTTTATTTCTTTATTATTGTATTCACTCATATTGCCACCCCAATGTCACATATTATATCATATATTTCTAAAAAAAGATAGATTAATATGTTATAATGTAATGAGTTAGGGATGATATGATGAATTATACAATTAGAGATGATTTTATTAATAAAATTGAAGTAAAAAAATCAGTTTTTATAACTTATTTATATAAAGTTTACGATATAGAAAGTTGTAATAATTTAATTAGTAAAATTAAAGAAAAACATAGTGATGCTACTCATTGTTGTTATGCTTATATAATTGATAATTATCAAAAAGCTAGTGATGATGGTGAACCTAGTAACACAGCTGGAATACCAATTTTGGAAGTATTAAAGAAAAATAAAATTAATTATTGTTTAGCAGTAGTTGTTAGGTACTTTGGAGGAATAAAACTTGGGGCTGGAGGTTTAATTAGGACTTATAGTTTGGCTGCTAAGGAAGCCTTAAATTTATGTAATAGAGTATCATTAATAGATGGTTATAGAGTTTTAATAGAATTAGATTATAATCAAATAGATAAATTAGAATATTTGCTGAAAGAAAATAGTATTGTTGAGAAAAATTTTGATGAAAAACTTTCTTTTATAGTAGATATTGAAGAGGAAGACTTAAATAAGATAAATAGTTACAATTATTCAATTTTAGAAAAAAGAAAAATAGAAAAAGACCTTTAAGGTCTTTTATTTTGTCCAATTATTTAGTTCATCTAAAGTTTGAAAACCAGTCTTTTTAATTTTTATATTACCCTTTTCAAATAATATAAGTGTTGGAATAGACATTACTCCATATTCTCTTGCTAATTCTTCGAACTTATCTACATCTACTTTTAAAACTTCGATTTTTGTATCATTGTTAAATTGCTCTAATATTGGATGCATCATTTTACAAGGACCACACCAATTAGCAAAAAAATCTACTAATATAATATCTTTTTTTATTTCTTCATTAAAATTTTCATTTGTTAATTCTTTCATGTTTGTTCTCCTTATCTGTATTTGTCCAATAATTTATCTAAATTACTTATATTTATTTTATCACTTTTATCTAATTTTTCAATTAAATCTACTTTAACAATTTTATATTTTAACATAATATCAATTGCTTCTTTATTAAAATTATTTTTGTTTTCTTCATCTTTATACTTATTACTTAATGAAATTATATCTGTTATTGCTTTATTTGTATTTGATGAAAATGAAGATAATAATGGTGTAGAGTTTAATATCTTTGGTGTAAGTTCTGATTTTCCTATTTCTTTTATATTAAAAGTTGGTTGTTTTAATATAAATAAAGCAATAAACACTATTATAAATCCTTCTACTAATCCCAATACTCCACCTAATATTTTAGATGGTATTCCTAAAATAATAGTCATTTTCAAGAATGTTTCTACTATTCCACTTAATTTAATAATAATCATTAAAGCAATTTGTAATATTGTAAATATTATTATAAAAGCTATTAATTGATATAAAATTATATTTAAAGCAGTTACTCCTTTTATCATTCCATGGAAAGGAATAAAAGGAAGATTAAGAGTTAGGAAGTTTCCTAAAGGATCTTTAAATTTAAACGCTAAAATTAATATTATTATTAATCCGATAGATGATACTGATTGTTTAATAAATCCCCTTTTGAAGCCAACTACTCCAAATAAAAGGATAAATAAAATTATTATTACGTCTACTATATTTGTTATATTCATATATATTCTCCTATTCTTTTGTTATTACTATTCTTGTTGTTGTATCTGTTACAACACCACCAGTATGTCTTGAAAAAGTAAATGTTCCAGCTTTCGTACCAAAAGAGGCATTACCACCTCTACTGAACCAGGCATTAGCATTTTCTGGCATGGTGGGTTCATCTGAATACCAATTTACTGTTTCTTTTGTTGCATCTCCTATCTTACCTCTTGTTGCATAGTCAGAATATAAAGTACTATATGCATAAGAATCATAATATTTTATGTCAGGAGCTGCTGAAAAGCCTGCTGAAGAAGAATAAAAAGCTCCTCCACTATTTAGCATATTTCCCATTGTAAATTCCCATTTACCTCCGTTTAAATCATATACTCCATAGATTGTTCCTGTTGATGATGCTCCTGTTCCTGTATTTTCTTTTTCATAAGTATATGAACAAGATGTTGTATTTCCTGTTGTTGATGGAACTCCAGAAGAACACCCTGTTATTGTTGCCCAAGTACTTGAATTATAATAATTATTTAGGTAAATTTCTTTATTTGCTCCCGTATAAACTGGATTACCATATTTACCATATTTACTGTTTGATAAATAAGCTACTACTCCCCATTCTATATTTTTCATCATATGGGTATCTATTTCTAATCCATTAAAACCATAATTACTACTATAAGTAGATTCCATATTTCTTGAAGCGGTAAATAAATTACTTACACTTGTACTTGATAATGACGTTACATTGGGAATTATTTTTAAATCAGATATAGTCCCTGAAACTTCAAATTTGGAAAACCATAATCCTTGTAAATTTTTATTATTAAATGTGAATGCTGGATGAATTGTATATCCAGATGTAGGTGTTGTATTTGATGTAAAATTAATCAATATTTCACTTAATGTTGTAGTCGTAAATTTATATTCATATCTTGGTATCCAAACCCACATTGTATTTATATCTTCTATCGGTATTATAGTACCTGCTACGGCATTTTGATAATAAGATCTAGTTTGAGTACCAGCAGTTTTGACTGTTACTGCATTAGCCCAATTATACTTATTGTAGTCATACCATTCTTCTTTTAAATTAGCCTTTTTCCATTTACTAACTGAAGTATCGTAAACTACAGGTATCATTCCTTGATAAAGGACAGGAGTACTAGCATTTGATGTATCTTTATAAAAATATTCTTTATCTATTATTTTGTTTTTAGTAGCTGAATTAATACTTTCTTGGTTAGTATGTATTTCTTTTATAGTTCCAAAAGAAACTAAAACAATCATACAAATTATCATTACCAATCCATATATGATTGTTGATATTACAAACCCTTTGTTATTCTTCATATATTATCACCTATTATTATTATACATTAATAATAGTAATTTATAAATATTAATTTGAAGAAATTGTTACATTTCCCAAAGGTGAAACAATTGTCGCAGGAGGATATGTATAATTTCCTGTATTAGTACCTAAGATGGCATCTTCCCATTTTTGATATGTTGCTGTAGGATATATTATTTTTGTTAAGTTAATATTTGATATTCCATATGATGGGTTATTTGTTTTATAAAATGCGTGGTCCCAAATCATTCCTGACATTATATTTATTCCAGTTTCAAATGTTACCTGTGTAAGATTATTTCCAGCAAAAGAATAGGAGTCCACTAAAGTAACATTTTTTGGTATAACTACAGTTGTTAAATTATTATTTTCAAATGCATGTGATGCTATTACTTTGGTGGTTGCCGGTAAAGTAATGCTACTTAATTCATTATTAGAAAGTGCATAGTCTCCTATTCCTTCAAGTTTATTTGGTAAGGTGATTTCTGTTAATGAATTACCTCTTAATGAGCGCTCTCCTAAACTTAAAAGATTAGGTGGCAAGATTATGGAACCATATCCTGCATCTAGAAAAGCTTGTTTTTCTATATATATGATTGTTGACGGAATTGTAGTTGGACTAGATTCTGCTGCATATGAGTTTAATATAGTTGTATCATAAGTACCATCCGTTTTTTTATCGTATATTATTGCGTTTGCTATAGGAACTTTATTATTTGTAAAGGCTCCGCCTCCCAGATTAGTTACAGAATTTGGAATATTTATTGATGTTAAATTATTTCTTTGAAATGAATTATATCCTATAGTAAGCAAACCTTCATTCAATGTTAAATTGTTAATTAAATTGTTATGAAAAGCATATGAATCTATCATTTTAACTGTAGAAGGTATATTTAAGGTAGTTATCTTATTAGAACTAAATGATCTATAACCTATTGTTGTAATAGCACTTGGAAATGTTACAGTTGGCAAACTATTCCCATTAAATGCTGCACTTGGAATAATGGTTAATGTATTTGATAATGTTAAAGAACTTATATTATTGTTTTGGAATGAACCATCTCCAATTGATGTAACAGTATTTGGTATTATTAATGTAGTTAAATCATTATAATTAAAAGCAAGTGAACCGATAGTTTTAATGTTACTAGGTATCGTTAATGTTTCTATAAAATTGTTTTCATATGTCGAATCTGGAATTGCAGTTAATGATGTTGGAATAGATACTGTTGTTAATTGATTGCTTGAAAAAACTGCTTTTCCCATTGACGTAACAGTATTATTCATATTTAAACTAGAAATAGAATTGTTACTAAAAGCATATTGCTCAATACTCGTTACACTACTTGGTATTGTTAATGTAGAAATAGAATTAGAACTAAATGCCCAACTTCCTATTGTTGAAACTGAATTTGGAATATTTATTGATGTTAAGTTATTATAAGAAAATCCTCCAAGATAAGTTACATTATTAGGTATAGTAACCGCAGTTATATTATTATCATCAAATCCATCTAGATGTGTAACTGTACTTGGTATTGCCAAATTAGATATACTATTTTGTTCAAAAGCTCCATTGCCAATATATTCAAGACCTTCTTGTAATGTTATATTTGAAATATTATTATTATAAAATGCGTATGTTTCTATGGTTTTTATATTTGAAGGAATTACTATAGAAGAAATTTGGTTACCTGAGAATGAAGAATTTCCTATACTTTTTAAATAGATAGTTTTACTTAAATCTAATTCTATAATTGGAGTATTGCCAGAGTAAGCATTAAAATAGTCTCCTATTTTTAATATTTTAACCCCTTCTATTCTTTCAGGAATAATTAATTTTGTATTAGTACATGTATACTTTACTAACGTACCAGTACTTTGATCAAAATCAAAACAATTCCAAGGAGTAGCAGTTGGATCTTCAACATAGTTTATTTCTTTATCTAAAAATTTTTCTTTAGTACTTGTTATAATTTTTTTTTGATCATTTAGTATTGTTTTATTTGTTGTTGTTATCATAGCAAGGAGTAAACTAATTAAAATAACTACTAAATAAAGGGTAACGGATAATACAAAACCTTTATTCTTCATATAATAAGCCTCCATATATTTTATAAGTTAATTATACACTAATTTTTTGTCAAGTAAAGTTTTCTTGTAAAAAAGATTATATTTGATATAATATTTACATAATATCTTATAAAGGAGATAAATATGAATATTGTAATAAAAGTTAGTGAACCTACTAAAAATAAAATGATTGATTATTATAAAAATAAAAAAAGAGATAAAGAAATTCCTTATGTTGTTTTTCAAGCAGATGAAGAAGATACTGTAATTACAATGTATACATCTGGAAAAGTAATGTTTCAAGGTACTACTGCAGATGTTGATGCCACTATGTGGAAAGAAATAGATGGACAAAATGTTAGTCAAAAAGAAGTAAAAGAAAGTGATAAAAAATACTTTGATTGCTCTTCTGTTGGAAGTGATGAAGTTGGTACTGGAGATTATTTTGGTCCTATAGTTGTAAGTGCAGCCTATGTTAATAAAGAAGATATTACTTATTTAAAGGAACTTGGTGTTGGTGACTCTAAAAAAATAGATGATGATAAAATATTAAAAATGGCTCCTTTAATTATTAAAAAAGTTAAATATAGAAGTTTAATATTAAATAATAAAGATTATAATATTAATCATGAAAAAGATAATAATATGAATAAAATTAAAGCTATATTACATAATAAAGCACTTCTTCAATTAATAAATGAAGAAAAACCTATTTATGATTATATTATTGTTGATGAGTTTGCTAGAGAGTCTAGATATTATGACTATTTAAAGGATTCGAACTTTGTTCAAAGAGGGATAACTTTTTTAACAAAGGCAGAAGATAAAAATTTAGCTGTTGCTTGTGCTTCTATTATTAGTAGATATATTTTCTTAAAAGAATTTGATAAACTGTCTGATAGTCTTCATATTCCCCTTCCTAAAGGTGCAGGAAGTAATGTAGATAAAGTGGGTGAAGAAGTTGTTGAAAAATATGGTAAAGATAAACTTTACGAAGTAGCTAAAATTAATTTTAAAAATACTGATAGAATATTAAAAACCGTTATTATGTAATAACGGTTTTCTTTTATAATTCTATTATAAATAGTTCTAATGAAATATTATTAAATGTATTACCTACTTTTATATCATAATCTATTTGAGATAGTTTAAGAAGATTATTCAATATTTCTGTTTCTGAGTAATTTAAAGCCATTTCTTTTGATAATTTTACTGTATAAGGATGAAGAGATAGTTTCTTAGCTATATCATCATTATTAAGACCTTTTTTTGATAAAACTTTTATTTGATATAATGTTCTAAATTTATTAGCTATTAGAACTAATATTTTTATTGGTTCTTCATTTTGACTAATTAATTCTTCATATATTTGTAAAGCTTTTTTCTTATCTTTTTTTATAATTGAATCTATTAAATCAAAAATATTATCATCCATAGTTTTAGTTACATAATTATTTATATCATTAATATCAATTATTTTGTTATCATATTTAAATAATTTTAGTTTTTCAAATTCATTAATTATTCTATCTTTATTATCTTTACAATGTCTTATTAAATAATCTATTGTTTTTAGATCCATCTTATAATCTTCTAAATGATTTTTTATGTAAGAATTTATATTTAATGGTTTATCTAATATTGCAGATACTTCTTTTATCTTTTTAGTAAGTTTTTTTCTTTCATCTAATTTTGTCTTTACTATAAAAATAAGAATATTTTCTTTGCTTGGATTATTTAAATAATTTTCTAATTTTAATAGATCATTATCTGTAATTAATTTATTTTGTTCATTAGTAATAAAAGTTGGATTTTCACATACTACTATTTTTTTATTGCTAAAAAAATTATATGTATCTAATGTTTCTATAACAGTATCTAATTTTGTTTCTAGGAGATCATACTTAATAATCTCTGAATCTTTATTATTAGTAATAATATTATTTAATTCTTGAGTTATAGAAAAATTATCTTCTGAGATTATTAAGTAAATCATTTAAGTACCTCCTATTATATATTATTTTTAATATTAGTTAGAATTTCATCGATAAATTCTGTTGTTTTTCCTCCACCTTGAGCAAATGTAGGACTTCCTCCCCCATTTCCTAAGGATTTGGTTGATGCTTCTTTAACGAGTGTTCCTGCATTGAATTTAGTATTACTTCTTGCTATAAAGTTAACACTATCATTATTAATATTAGCAATAAATATTAATCCTGTTTCTAATTTATTAAGAAGTGTATCTACTATTTCTTTTAGAATAGAACTTTCAATATTATTAGTTTTCATAATAATAGTTTTTGTTCCGTTTATTTCTTCAATATTCTTTTCAAATTGAGATAAATCTGATAAAGCTTGTTTTTCTTTTGCTGTATTATAATTTTTTTCAAGTGTTTTAAGCTCATTTTGAACGTATTCTAGCTCATTTTTTTCAAAAAGGATATCTTTATAACTAGTTGGTTCATTATTGTTTATTTCTACATCAAAATTAAGAATAATATTTTCTTTTTTAGCACTTTGTAATATATTTTTTGCTTTCATAAGAAGTTTTATTTTTTCATCATTATAAGGTTTTATTTCATTTAATAAAGTTGTTTCTATTTCTTTATCTGTTACAGCTGTTAAACGAAAAACATTACTTCCTTTTGATTCTACATTTACTATAGCAAATTTATTAATTGTTTTTGTATTTGAAACATGTGTACCACCACATAATTCTTTGGATTCTCCCATAGATACAACTCTTACATTGCTTCCATATTTTTCACTAAATAGAGCCATTGCTCCTGTTTCTTTAGCTTCATCTATAGTCATTATTTTAGTATCTACAATTAATTCTTTGTTTATTAATTCATTTACTAATTTTTCTACTTTTATAATTTCATCGTCAATTAGTTTACCTGTGTAGTTAAAATCAAATCTTAAATCATTTTCATCTACCTTTGATCCTGCTTGATGAATTTGATTAGAAACTAATGTTCTAAGTGCATATTGTACTAAATGCACTGATGAATGATTTTTTTCAATACTACTACGTCTAAACTCATCAACTTTACAAGTTACTTCATCATTTTCTATTATAATTCCATCTAATAGTTTAATTTTATGAATGTTTTGTCCATTAGGAGCTTTTTTTGTATCAATAACTCTAGCTTTAAAGTTATTTCCTATAATCATTCCAGTATCCCCTACTTGACCACCTGCTTCTCCATAGAAACAAGTTTTATCTAATATTATATATCCTTCTTTTTTAATACTTTCAACTATTTTATCATCATTAAATAATCCTATTACTTTTCCAGTAGTTGTATAAGTATTATATAAAAATTCACTTTCTTTTTTGAAGTTTAATAGTACTTCACTTTGAGCATTCATTGTTGTTTCTTGTTTTCTATTTTGTTTAGCTAATCTTTTTTGTTCTTCCATATAAGTATTAAATTCTTCTAAAGAAGTAGTATAATTTTTTTCAGTTAAATATTCTAATGTTAATTCAAATGGAAATCCATAAGTATCATACAGTTTGAAGGCATCCTTTCCAGAAATAACTTTTGTACTTTTATTTTCTTCCATTAATTCTGCAAGTCTTTTTTCTCCTGATGATAATGTTTTATAGAATAATTCTTCTTCTTCTAAAACTATAACTTTTATTCTAGCTTCTTGTTCAATTAAATTTGTATAAGAGTCTTTCATTATATCTGCTACTACATTTACTAGTTTATATAGAAATGGTTCATTAAGACCCAATTTTTTACCCATTCTAATACTTCTTCTTAAAAGTCTTCTTAAAACATATCCTCTTCCTACATTTTCGAACATTGCATTATCTGATAGCGCAAATGTTATTGCTCTAATATGATCTGCTATTATTTTAAATGTATAATCACCGTTATATAAAACTCCACTTATTTCTTCTATTTTTTTAATTATAGGTTGAAATAAATCTGTATCAAAATTACTATCTACATCTTGAAAAACACATGCCCATCTTTCTAATCCTGCACCTGTATCTATATTTTTACTTGGCAATTCTTTATATTCACTTCTTGGTGTTCCTTCTTTAGAATTAAATTGTGAAAATACATTATTCCAAATTTCTATATATCTTTCTTGATCTTGATCATTTTTAAATTTTTCTAAAGCATCATTGTTAGGATCATATTTTTCTCCTCTATCATAGAATATTTCACTATCTGGTCCACATGGTCCTTCACCTATTTCCCAAAAGTTTTCTTCTAATTTAACTATATGTGATTCTTCTAATCCAACAGCAATCCATCTATTATATGCTTCAATATCGCTAGGGTATACTGTTACATATATTTTTTCTTTGGGAATAGCAAACCATTCATCACTAGTTAATAATTCAAATGAAAATTCAATAGCTTCATTTTTAAAATAATCACCTATAGAAAAGTTTCCCATCATTTCAAAAAATGTTTGATGTCTTTTAGTCATTCCTACATTTTCTATGTCATTAGTTCTAATACATTTTTGAATTGTTACAATTCTTTTATTTTCTGGTACTAGAGTTCCATCAAAATATTTTTTTAAAGGAGTAACTCCTGCATTTATCCAAAGTAAGCTATCATCATCAATTGGTACTAAAGGAGCTGATTCCATTAATTTATGTCCTTTTGATTCAAAAAAACTAATCCACATATTTCTTATTTCTGTACTTGTCATTTTTTTCATATTTGTTCCTCTTTTCTATATTTTTAGTAAACTAAAAGACCTATACTAGGAGCATATATTTATGCGGTACCATCCTAATTTAGATCTTAATTTAGATAACGGTTTTACCCGGATTATTATTAATCACTTAAGAAGTAGCTTTCATATAAAGGTATTGTTAATTTTCACCATCCATTAACTCTCTTAAAATACTTGTTTATATTACTTATCTTCTATTATAAGTTTTAACTGTTTTTAAATATTTTTTCAAATATATTATATTTATTATCAAAGTAATTATATATTGTTTTAACTACTGAAATAATTGGTGTTGCAAGCAACATACCTATTATACCAAAGTAATGTCCAAATATCAATAACCCAATCATAATTGTAACTGGGTGTAATTTCATTGTTTTTCCCATTACTACTGGTTGTAATAAATAACTTTCTAATAACTGCGCTATTAATACAGAAATAAGACATCCTATACCTGTAGTTGGACTTATTGAAAAACCTACTAATATAGCTGGAATTCCTCCTATATATGGTCCTACATATGGAATTATATTTGTTATTGCACAAAATAATCCAAAAACCATTGATGCTTTTAAACCAGCTATTCCTAATCCTATAGATTGGAAAACGAATAAGATTAACATAATTGTTAATGTACCTTGAATATATTTTCTAAGGTTATTATTTAATAAGTCAGTTAATTTATAGGCATCTTTTCTCCAATTAAATGGTAGTAATGTTATTAAATGTTCTCTTACATTGTTAAAATCAAATAACATATAGAAACCAATAATAAGTCCAAATATTAATGTTATACTTCCATTAATAAATGTTTTTATAATACCCATTAGAGTTCCTGGTAAATCTACTGAAATTGTTTTTCCAAAACCATTAATTGCTGAATATACTTGCTTTTGTATATCTGCCATATCATAATTTGTAGATGATTCTATCCCATGTAAGAATCCATCTATTGAATCTTTAAGATAATTGATAAATGATGGAGCTTGTTTTCCTATATCATTTAACTGAGAAGCAACTGATGGTATCATCAATTTTACTACAATAAAGATTGTAAATAAGAAAACTACATATACAAAGGCTGTTGAAAGAACTCTATTTACGCCTTTACTACTTATTTTTGTTACAATTGGATCAAATAACCATGCTATTAATATTCCTATAAATAGTGGAGAAATTACTCCTAATAATGTTTTTATAAATGGTAATACTTGCCACTTTGCTAGTAACATACTAGTTATATAAACTAATGCTACAATAAGTAAAATAAATAATATTTTTAAAATTGTAACACCTAAATTAATTCCTTCATTTAACTTAGAATAATTTAAAGTATCTTTTTCATGTTTTTTAAACATATTCTCACCTCTTATTTTCTATTTTAATATTATCATAGTTATTGGTAATAACCAAGTATTATCTAATTTTTTATGCTATTTTAACGACAAATACAAATGAATTTGTAGGTCTTGCATAATCATCTGAATTGTATACATAGCTTACTGTTAGTGAAAAATTAGTATTCTCAGTTAATTCTGCTGTAAAGTAATCTGTTATGTCTTCGTGATATCTTGGTATTCTAGAGGCTATTTTAGTAAGTGTACCTGATGAATTAGCAAGTGTTTGAGTATTTGTATGGTATTCGTTTGAAACATAGCACATGCTACTTACAATAATATAATATTTACCTGCAGGTAATTGAAAAGTATCAGTATATGTTGGAGAAGTTTTATTACTTATGGTATGATCAAAACTAAAAGTTTGATGAGTTATATCACCTTTTATAGTACTAACTAAATCAATAAGGTCAGATAATTCTTCATCACCAGTTAATGTTATTCCTTTGTTTGTTAATAATGATGTTAAATTATTTTCATCAATAGAAATCTTATTGTTTAATTCACTAATTTTTGCGTTTGCTTGATCTAATTGATTTTGTAACTCATCAACTTGTTCCTTACTTACTAGTTCTATACTACTATAGTTATTAGTTGCTTCATCATAAGAACATAGACCTTCTCCTGTTTTTATTTCAGTATCATTTATGTTTTTTAAAGCAAAATATTTTCCGTCTGATATACAAATAGCTGTTTTACCATCTTGATATAATCTTACACTACCTGTTCCTGTAAACTTTCCTTTAAAATCTATTTTTTCTCCGTCTGTTGTTTCACCATTTCTTGTTGCATCAAAAATAAATACTTTATCACTTTCTTCTACATTACTTGAGTGATATAAAACTACACTATCTATAAACCCATCTGCTGTAGATAATAAAGCATTTCTTTTGCTTCTTTCAATATACCCCGTTACAAATGGTACTGCTATTACCATTATTACTCCCAGTATTACTATTACTGCTAATATTTCTATTAATGTAAATCCCTTTTTATTCATGATTTTCCTCCTAAATTATTTTAAATGTTCAATAATCTTGGTGCTCATTTTACTTCTTCTAACATCATTTTCATTATTTTTAATAGCTATTTTTAGGGCTTCTACTTCACCTATAATATATAGCTTCTTTTTACTTCTTGTTACTGCTGTATATATTAGTTTTCTATATAGCATTTTACCATAAGATTTAACTATTGGTAATATAGTTATATCAAATTCACTTCCCTGGCTTTTATGAATACTTATTGCATATCCATGCTTAAATTTATTGAAGTTAGCTGCAGTGTATTTAACTAAATTCCCATCAAAATTAATATAAATTTCTTTTTTAGTATTATTATCTATTCTTTCAATTATTCCAATATCACCATTAAAAACATTTTCTTCTGGCATGTTTGTTAATTGAATAACTTTATCATTTTCCCTATAGATTATCCCATTTATTATTATTTCTTTTTTAATTTTATTTTTTGGGTTAAATAATTTTTGAAGAGCTATATTTATTTCATCAATTCCGTTTATTGTTTTATACATTGGTACTAATATTTGAAATTGTTTATAATCATAATCTATATAATTCTTACATATATTAATTAATTCTTCTTTTAAGAGTATTGGGTTTGTTTCTATAAATTCTAAATCTTTATTTTTAATAATTGTTTCATTATTTAAAATACCATTATTTATTTCATAAGCAAGATTTATTATATTTGAATCTTCTCCTTGTCTATATAATTGATTTAATTTTTTTATTGGTAGACTATCAGAATCTATAAGATCTTTTAGTATTTCACCTGGTCCTACAGATGGTAATTGGTTATAATCACCAACTAAAATAATCTTAGTATTATAAGATAATCCTTTTAGAAGATTATCCATTAAATTAATATCAACCATACTTGATTCATCTATAATAACAAACTTAGCATCACTTTTATTGAACTCATTTACTGCAAATTTATTATTATCTTTATTCCATTTTAAAAATCTATGGATTGTTAAAGCTGGTAATAGAGTTGATTCACTTATTCTTTTACTTGCTCTTCCTGTTGGAGCTAATAAAACTAATTCTTTTGATAATTTCTCATAATTTAAATCATTTAAATTTTTATATAAATCAGTTATAGCTTTAATAATAGTAGTTTTACCAGTACCAGGACCACCTGTTATTATTAAAAATTTGTTTTCTATAGCTTTTTTTATTGCTTCTTTTTGATCATTATTATATTCAATGTTATTATATTTTTCTAAATCTGTTAAATATTTATCAATCTTTTTTTCTTTTATTTCTTCTTGCTTTGATAAATATGAGAACCTATTTATAATATTTGTTTGGGCATCATATAATTGCTTAGTATAGTAACATTCTTCATCTTCAATAACTTTTAATTCTTTAATTAATTCTTCTATGCTTATATCAAATTCATCGCTACTTATATTATTATTTAATACTCTTGGAATATAAGAAAAAATTTCTTCTTTATATAAATATAGATGACCATAGGTATTACAAATTTCATTCATTATGTATAATATTGAAGCTTTTATTCTTCTTATATCATCTTTGCTAATGTTTTGTTTTAACATGATATAATCTATTTTTTTAAAAGTTATGTCTTCTATATCTTCAATTATTAAATATAAATTGTCATCTATAATTTTATTTGTTTTTTCTTTATATTTATTATAAATTAATAAACTATCTTTGGTAGAAAAGCCTAAATCATTTAATCTTAGAATTGTACTATAACTTGCTTCATATTCAACTAATTTAGTATGTAATATGTCTACTTGTTTTTTAGTGATGGTTGGAATAAGAAGTAAATTAGATGGATTATTTAATATTACTTGTAATGTATCTTTACCTAAATAATCTACTATTTTTTTAGCTTTTGCTTCCCCTATTCCTTTAAATAATCCAGATGATAAAAATTCTATTATTGAATCTTTTTCTTCTGGCATTAATCTTTCATATTTTTCTACTTGAAATTGTTCGCCATATTTATCATGATTAACAAGATTACCATACAATATAAAAGTATCATCTTCATTTAAATCATGAAAATATCCTGTGTAAGTTATTACTCTATTAATATACACTTCTACTTCTTCATCATCAGTTTCTTTTACTTTAAATAAACCGATTGTATAACCTGTTTCATTTTTAAAAATTGTTTTTCTAAAATTACCTTTTATATATTTCATAATTATACCCTCTTAGCAATAGCATATGGGTATTCTTCTTTTACTATTTCTATTTCTATTAATTCTTTTCTTTTTATTTGTTCATTTATTTTAACTTGGATGAAATTAGAAGTATGACCTGTTGAAAAATCAGTATTAGAAGTTTCTATTAATACTTCTAATTTTTTATCTATAAAACTAGTTAAGTATTCTTTTTCTAGGATTTCAGATAATTCAATTAATTTTTTTGCTCTATTTTTTTTGATATTATTTGGTACTTGGTTTTTAAATTTAGCAGCTGGAGTACCAGTTCTTACCGAGTATGGAAAAACATGTATTTTTGAAAATTTAATTTCTTTACAAAAATTATATGTTTGATCAAACAATTCATCAGTTTCTCCTGGAAAGCCAACTATTACATCAGTAGTTATAGATATGTTTGGCCTTATTTTTCTTATTAATGATATTTTTTCTTTATAATAGTTTGTATCATATTTTCTATTCATTAATTTTAATATTTCATCAGTACCAGCTTGAAGAGGAATATGAAGATGGTCTGCTATAATCTTTTCGTTTTTTATTAATTCTATTATTTCATCTGTTAATTCTGTGATTTCTATAGAAGAAATTCTTATTAATTTTAGATTATCTATTTTTACAAGTTCTTTTAATAATGAATAAAGATTTATTTCTTTATCAAGATCTCTTCCATAATTTCCTGTATGAATACCTGTTAAAACTAATTCTTTGTGACCACTTAGAACTAATTCTTTTGCTTCTTTTATTACTAAATCAAATGGTTTACTCCTACACTTTCCTCTTACATATGGAATAATACAATATGTACAGAAATTCTCACAGCCATCTTGAACTTTAATAAAAGCTCTTGCATGACTTTCAAAAGCGTTTATTTCCATATTTTCAAATTCATTATCAAGATTACTATATAGTTTTATGATATTTTCTTTTGTTTTAAGATATTCTTCTACATATTCAACTATTTTACTTTTATCTTTATTACCAATTAATATATTTACACCTTCTATTGAAAGATTTTTATTGGCTTCTATAAAACATCCCATGGCAACAATACAAGCATCTTTATTTCTTTTAATAGCTTGTCTTATTATTTTCATACTTTTATTATCACTATTATTGGTAACTGTACATGTATTTATGATATAAATATCACAAATATCTTCATAATCAGATATTATATAACCTTTTTTTGTGAAAAGATTTTTTATATATTCACTTTCATAAGTGTTTACTTTACAACCTAATGTATAAATTCCTACCTTCATGTTAAATCACCCTCACTAACTTATATAAGTATACAATAAAAGCATTAAAAAAACTAGTATTATACTAGTTATATTATTATGTATTTTGTTTTATATTTAACTATTTTTAGATACCTAAATATTCTTCTAAAGTTAATTCATTTTCTGATAAATATGTTGCTAATTCTATATTTAAATATCTTATATGCCATGGTTCATATGAGTATCCTGTTATGTGTGTTTTATTTTTAGGATAACGAATAACAAAACCATATTTATAACAATTATTTTTTAGCCATATTCCTTCTTTTGTTGATCCAAAGTTACTTGTTAATGTTCCTATATCAAAAGCTAGACCTGTTTGATGTTCAGAATGTCCTGCTCTTGCTGAAATTTTATCTGCTTCTGTTTTACCATATTTACTTACATAATTATTATATAGGCTATTTTGAGTATTATAAGACCTATATGACGATACTAGATTTAGATTAAGTCCAATCTTACTAGCATCATTTTGCATTCTTAAAAGAGCTTCTTTTGCCTTTGTATCAGTTCCTTTATTATAATTACTTGGTAGATTATATTTTTTGTTTACAATTAAAATATCTTTTATATAAGTTGGTCCAGATATTATATCATTATAATCGTTGCTTGTACCATTATATACATGAACTGTTTTTTTAACCTCATCATAATTATTTGATGAATCATATACTTTGTAAATAACCTCATATGTTCCACTTTTAGTATTATCTATTTTATTTTCTATTATAACTTTACTTGTAATATCTTTATCATATTCATCATATGCAGAATATGAAAGTTCTTGGTATTTTTCATTTAATTTTAAAGATATGACATTTTTCTCTATTTTTATTTCAGGTTTTTCTTTATCTATTATATTTATAATTCTAATTATTTTTTTCTTAGTGAATAAGTAATTAACCTCATAATTAATTTTATATTTTCCAACTTTATTATTTGTAACATTACTATTGATTTTTACCTTCAGAGGTTTATTAAAAATACTACTTTTAGCTCCTAATTCTTTATAAGATTCTTTATAAGATAATTCTATTTTTTTGCTTCCATTTAATCTTAAAGATATTAATGGATTATCATAAATAAAAATAAGAATTAAGATAATAATAGTTGTTGTTATTACGGAATAAATTAATTTTTTCATAAACACTCCTTATTTAGATATTAAAAAAGAAAGATTATTCTAAATTCTTTCTTAATTCTTTTAATGTTTGTAAAAATTCGCTAGTCTTTCTCATTTCTATTTCAAGTTCATCTCTATTAGCTTCTTCTATATTAATTTCAGGATCTTCTAATTTTAATTCATCTTTTAATGACATTTGTTCAATTCCATAAACTGGTGAAATAATAGGAGAAGATTTAAATGGTTCTATATTATTATCTTTTTTATCGATTGTAATAAAATCATCTAAAGTAACTTGTTTATATTCTTCTTTTTCTTCTATTATTGGTTTATCAATTACTTCCTCTTTTTTAAATTTTTCTTTTAATTGATCTATGGTTATAGGTTCATCACCTTCATCACTATATTGTGTACTTTCGTTTTCATCATATAATTTATCACTTAATTTAGTAAGTTCTTCTAATGAAATTATTGCATTTTCTTCTTGTTCTAATTCAAATGTTGTTAACCCTATATTATTTTCTTCATTAGCAGCTTTTTCTAGTTCTTCAGTAAGTTTTTTTAATTCTAATTGTGCTTGTGTTTTTTCTAATTCTTCATCTATATATATTTCTTCTTCAACAAAAGGTTCTTTTACTTCTATATCATTAGTAGAAATAGTATCTATTTTTTCTTCTTCTAATGGTTTAAAATTATCTATTGTTTCATTTATTTTATTTAATTTTGGAATTAATATTTCATCTGTTTTTACTTCTTCTAATACTTTAGGTTCTTCTTTTAATAAATTTTCAGTATATGGAGTTAAATTTTCTTGAATAGATTCATTTTTATCTTCTTCTATTATTTTATTTGCTGATTCTAATTCTATTAATTCTTCTTCCTTTGAAGAATCTTTTTGATATAAATCTTCAAAAGTAAAATTATCATCATAATCTTCTTCATAATCATTTTTTTTCTTTTTAAGTTTTTCTTTTTTATCTAAAAAAATAATTACTACTAGTAGTAAACCAACAACTAGTACCAGAGTAAAAATAATGATTAATTGACTACTTATTCCATTAGATGAAAAATTTTCCATATATTATTCACACTCCATAAAATTATATTGTAATATTGAAAGAATAAATAATCCAACTGTTTCAGTTCTCATAACATTCCTTCCAAGGGAAGTTGATATAAATCCGTTTTCCATTAGTAGTTTTTCTTCTTTTTCAGTGAAACCACCTTCTGGCCCTATTACTATTATTATTCTATCACTTATTCTTACATTTGATAATACTTTTTTTATGTTTGTTGACACTTCATTTACTGTTGCTAATATTTTGATATCATAATCTTCTAATTTAATAAGTTCATTTATATTTAAACTTTTAATTATTTCTGGGATAGAATTTCTTTTTGATTGTTCAGATGCCTCTTTAACTATTTTAGACCATCTTTCTATTTTTTTATCCTCTTTATTATCTACTTTTATTATTGATCTAGTTGCTTGATAAGGAATAATTTTATTTACACCTAGTTCTGTAGATTTTTGAAGGACATAATCCATTTTTTGCTCTTTTATAAGGGATTGGACTAAAGTAACATCCATAGATAGGTTATTATCATCTTCTATTTCTTTAACTATTTTAGCAAGTACTTTTTTATTTTCTATACTTGTTATTTCTGCAATATATAGTTTATGATTAATTACCAATTCAAATTGATCTTTTTCTTTCATTCTCATTACAGTAATTATATGATATGAATCATCATTATTCATTTCTAAATTATCATTTTTATATTCTTTTGTAAAATATCTTTGCATAATATCACCAACCCCATTGTATTAAATATATGATTAAAAGTAAAGAAAAAAGAAAGCTTATTTAGCTTCCTTTACTATTTCTTCTTTTCCTTTGTAGAATCCGCATTTTGGACAAATTCTATGAGGTTTAATCATTTCACCACAATTAGGACATTTAGTTGCACCTGCAAATGTTAATGCATTGTGACTTCTTCTCATTCTTTTTCTTGTTTTTGATACTTTTCTAAATGGTACTGCCATGTTATCACTCCTCTCCAATCAAATGTTTTAGATCTTTAAAAGGATTATTAATTTCTTTTAAATCATCTTCACTAACTAATTTCCAACCATTCCCATGAAATTCACTTAAATCTTTAACTTTAGTAAATTTTAAGGGAACCTCTAAAATAATATTTTGCCATAAAACTTCAAGAATATCAATACTATTTTCATTATTTTCTAATTTTTCTAATATTTCATCTATAATTGATGTTTCAAAAGGATAAGATAATTCTTCTAAATTGATTGCGTCTTCTAATATCATATTTCCTTTTATTGTAGCATTTAATACATTTTCATTTGTTGAATTTTTAGTTATGGCTACCTTTACATTAACATCTACAAGATCTAATATTTCATTCGATTCTTCTAATTTAGAACTAAAATCTACTATTTCTTCAATGTTAATCGTTGTGACTAATCCACTATTTAATTTTGTTAAATCAATATTCATCTAATCACCACCGCACGTACATTATACATTATATTTAAAGTATTTTCAAATGTTTTTTGTCATTTTAAATAAAATTTGCATATATTATTTTATTTAGTTATAATTACTTTAGGTGACTAACTATAAGAAGTCAATGAAAATTTAATTTAAAAGGAGTAATAAATTATTACATGCAAAAAGAATTTTAAAAAAATATTTTTAAAATTTAAATTAAATTATGTATTAATCTATAGTC
>JAQUVS010000037.1 GCA_028693275.1 Bacilli bacterium | reverse complement strand
ACTACTAGTGAGTTTGATAGTGAAAAAAATATTATTAATGATAAAAGATATTCATATAAAATAGATAATTTTAGATCTGCTAATAGTAATTATATTAGATCAATAGTAGAATCTCATCCTAATAAGAAAACTGTTGGAGAAATTAAGATATTGGCTGATATTGGAGGAGAAGTAGTCTCAATTAGACCATTTTATAAAAATGAAGACAAACTTGAGGGAAATATTAATTTAAGAAAAAATATAATGAAGCACTTAAGAAATGATAATACTTTGAGTATGTTATATGATGTTATTAATCTTTATGGAGATAAATTATTTTTCACAGAATATAATAAAATAAAATATAATTATTTAAGAAATGTTAAGAATCTTCATATATATCATAAACAAAAAATTGGTTCTCAGACAAGTTTAAGTAATACTAAAAAAGAATTACTTAGAGTAATAGAAAATGAATTATCTAAAAATGGGGCAAATATATATTTATATATGAGACATATTGAAACTTTTTTACATGAAAAATATAGAATTAATACTATAAAAAATGAAGTTGTTATTAATTCGGAAAATATGGAAAAAATAAATAGACCAGTATTAAGAAAAGAAAATAAAACTGTATTTGTAAAAGAAGTAATTCCAGTAGATGATGAACTTGATTTTGGACTAGATTTTGGTGAGAGTTTTGATTATGGATTTGAAGAAAATGACAGATATAGATAATAATTTAATAAATTATTTAGATTATTTAAAAGTACAAAGAAATTATTCTAAAGATACTCTTATTAATTATGGTAGTGACATTGTTAAATATTTTGAGTATTGCAAAAGTAAAAATATTTCATATAAGGATATTACTTATTTGGAAGCTAGAGAATATTTAGTTTATTTATATGAAGGATTAAATGAAAAAGCATCTACTGTATCTAGGAAGGTTAGTTCTTTGAGAAGTTTTTATCATTATTTAAAGAAAAATAATGTAGTGGATAAAAATGTTTTTAAATTACTTAATTTACCAAAAAAAGATAAAAAATTACCAGTATACTTTGAATATAATGAATTAGAACTTCTATTTGAAATACCTGATATTAATACTAATTTAGGACAAAGAGACATACTAATACTTGAACTTTTATATGCTACTGGGATTAGAGTTAGTGAATTAGTTAGTATAAATATAGAAGATATAAATCTAGGAGATAATAGTATTTTAGTTCTTGGTAAAGGTAATAAAGAAAGAATTGTTTATTTTGAAGATATAGCGAAAGAGGCTTTAGAGAGATATTTGAAATATGGAAGAAAAGAGTTAAATGTAAATAAATCTTCTAAATTATTTATAAATAATAATGGAGGAGAACTTACTACTAGAGGGGTTAGAGATATTTTAGATAGGATTATAAAAAAAACTACTATGAGTAAAAATATATCGCCACATATGCTTAGACATAGTTTTGCTACTCATTTATTAAATGAAGGCTGCGATTTACTTAGTGTTCAACAATTACTTGGACATGAAAGCCTTACTGCAACTAGTATATATACTCATATTACTAACGATAGATTAAAAGAAGTTTATTATAAGAATCATCCAAGAGCAAAAAAATAATAAAGCTTCTTTTTTTTTACTTAATATAATGTTATAATTGATTTATAATACGAAAGAGATGATAAATGATGAAAATAAATAAATTAGGTTTTACTTTAGTAGAATTACTTGCTACTTTAATTATATTATCTGCTATGATATTAGTAGCTATACCTTTAGTTAGTGATATGTTGGATAAGAATGATGCTAATTATTATAAAAATCAAGAGGGGTTACTTATAATATCTGGAAAAGATTATTTTACTGATTATATAAGTTTTTTACCTAAAACAGTTGATGCTACTAATTTTGTAGATATTCCAACATTATTACTTCAAAGTTATCTAAATAAAGAAATAGTAGATGTAAATGATGAAAAATGTACAGGTAAAGTGGTTGTAAAAAAGACTAACTCAGCTGAATATGAATATGCAGCATGTATAGTTTGTCCGGATTATAGCACTGTAGATGCTTTATGTAATTAATTATATGTAACAATGTGTAAAATATAGTTTTCTTGTTGGAAACTATATTTTTTTTTGTTATACTCTAATAGTAATGATAATATAGTTTGAAAGGATGTTAAAGAAATGAAATATGTTTATTTGTTCCAAGAAGGAAACAAGGATATGAGAAATCTTTTAGGTGGTAAGGGTGCAAACTTAGCAGAAATGACAAGTATTGGATTACCAGTTCCTAGAGGGTTTACAGTTACAACTGAAGCCTGTGGAAAATATTATGAAGACGGTAAAACTATAAATACAGATATAGTTAATGAAATTAAAGGAAAGTTAGAAGAATTAGAAAATATTACTGGAAAAGTATTTGGTAATCCAAGTGATCCATTATTAGTTTCAGTTAGAAGTGGTTCTAGAGCTAGTATGCCTGGAATGATGGATACTGTACTTAATTTAGGATTAAATGATGAAGTGGTAAAAGGATTAGCTCAAGCTACAAATAATCCAAGATTTGCTTATGATTCTTATAGAAGATTTATTCAAATGTTTGCAGATGTAGTTATGGGATTTCCTAAAAGTTCTTTTGAAAGACTGTTAGATAAAATAAAAGAAGAAAAGAATGTTCATTATGATACTGATTTAAGTGCAGAAGATATGATGGAAATTACAGATAAATTTAAAAATACATATAAAGAATTATCAGGAGTAGATTTTCCTCAAGAACCTGAAGTTCAATTATTAGAAGCTATTAAAGCAGTATTTAGATCATGGAATAATGATAGAGCAATAACTTATAGAAGATTAAATGATATACCTAGTAGCTGGGGAACAGCTGTTAATGTACAAGAAATGGTATATGGAAATAGAGGAGAAACTTCAGGTACTGGGGTTGCTTTTACAAGAAATCCAGCTACTGGAGAAAAGAAACTTTATGGGGAATATTTAATGAATGCACAAGGGGAAGATGTTGTTGCAGGTATTAGAACTCCTCAAAGTATAGATACATTAAAAGAAGTTATGCCTGAATGTTATGATGAATTTGTTAAAATATGTGGAATATTAGAAAATCATTATAAAGATATGCAAGATATGGAATTTACTATTGAAGAAGGTAAGTTATTTATGCTTCAAACAAGAAATGGTAAAAGAACTGCTCAAGCTGCATTAAAAATAGCTGTTGATTTAGTAAATGAAGGAATGATTACTAAAGAAGAAGCAATTATGAAGGTTGAACCTAAGCAATTAGATCAATTATTACATCCTAATTTTGATAGTGTTAGTTTAAGTGAAGCTAAGGTTGTTGCAAAAGGATTAGCTGCATCACCTGGTGCTGCTACTGGTAAAATATATTTTACAGCAGAAGATGTTATGAAGGCTTATGAAAGCGGAGAAAAAGATTTGCTTTTAGTAAGATTAGAAACTTCTCCTGAAGATATAGAGGGAATGAATTTAGCTCATGGTATATTAACTGTTAGAGGAGGAATGACTTCTCATGCAGCGGTTGTAGCAAGAGGAATGGGTACTTGTTGTGTATCTGGATGTGGTGAGTTATTAATAAATGAAAATGATAAAACATTAACTGTTAAAGATGGTACAGTATTTAAAGAAGGAGACTTTATGAGTCTTGATGGAAGTACTGGACTAGTTTATGGTGAAAGAGTTAAAACTGTTGCACCAGAAATTAGTGGAGATTTTTCATTATTTATGAGTTGGGCAGATGCGACTAGAGTTCTTAAAGTTAGAGCAAATGCTGATACTCCTAAGGATGCAATTCAAGCTAGAAATTTTGGAGCAGAAGGTATTGGATTATGTAGAACAGAACATATGTTTTTTGAAGAAGAAAGAATTTTTAACTTTAGAAAAATGATTACTGCAGATACTTTAGAAAAAAGAGAAGCTGCTCTTGAAAAAATACTTCCTTATCAAAGAGATGATTTTGAAGGATTATTTAGAGCTATGGATGGATATGGGGTTACAATTAGATTTTTAGATCCACCATTACATGAATTTTTACCTCATACAGATATTGAAATTACTGAACTTGCTAATAGTTTAGAAATTTCTTTTGAATCGCTTAAATCAAGAGTAGAATCTTTAAAAGAATTTAATCCAATGATGGGGCATAGAGGTTGTAGATTATCTGTTACTTATCCAGAAATAGCTAAAATGCAAACTAGAGCTGTTATAGAAGCGGCAATTAACGTAGCTAAAGAAGGGATTAACGTACAACCAGAAATTATGATTCCTCTAATATGTGATATTAAAGAATTGAAATTTATCAAAAATATAGTTGTTACAACAGCAGATGAATTAATTAAAAATGCTAATGTTGATATAAAGTATCATGTAGGTACAATGATAGAAATACCAAGAGCAGCACTAATGGCAGATGTTATTGCACAAGAAGCAGAATTCTTCTCATTTGGGACAAATGATTTAACTCAAATGACTTATGGATTTTCTAGAGATGATGCTTCTAAATTCTTGA
>JAQUVS010000036.1 GCA_028693275.1 Bacilli bacterium | reverse complement strand
AAAAAATAAATAAAAAACCTTGCATTTACCTCTTTAAGTAACATGTAAGGCATCTTAAATTGACATAATAGGGATTTTATGTTATAATACGACAATATTTAGGGGGATAATAATGGATAATAACGAAATGTTAGGAAAGATAATTTCTATTGTGAATGCTAAAAACTCGATAGAAGTAACGTATGAAATATATGAAAAAATATTAAATAGTCTAATAAATCCAAGTGAGATAATAAACTTAAAAGATAATAGTAATAAAAAAAATATAGGTTATGTTATATCCAATTTAATAGCTACTAACTTTTTAATTAATAAGGAAAATATAATAGAAAAAGATGGCAAAAATTTCCACTTATTAATCTATGAAAAACCAATTATAGAAGTTTTAAAAAATTATGCAGAATTTAATGAAGAAGATAATACGTTTATAATATCCAATGTAACTTATAAAAATGTTACTGATTTAATAAATACAATAAGAAATAAATTTGCTCATGGAAAAACTAGATATGATGAAAACACTTCCAATATTATAATGAAGTCAAACGGAGAAATTTTATCTATTCCAATAGAATTATTAATAAAGATAAACGATATATTATTTATTAATAATAATACTAAGAAAACAAAAATAAATATTGATACTAAATGGATAAATACACCTAAAAAATTAAAAAGTAGTCTAGAAACAAAAGAAGATTATCTTGAGTTCTTTAATGAATGTACTTATACAAGTTATTCTATCAAAAAAACAGATAATACTAATAAGGAAGTTAATCATAACGAAAAAATAGAAGAGTTTATCAATGGTATTAAAAATAATATAAATTTTAACTATAGAGAGATTGAAAAATTAGAAGAAATTATAAAAACATACTGTATTATAAATAATCTTTCTTATGATAAAAAAACAATATTTCTAGATAAAAATCAAAAAGAAATGATTTCTAAAAAAATTGATATTCTTGTAAAGAAACATTCTAATATATCAATAGATAATAGAAAAAAGATCATACTAACATTTATTTCTGATGAATTAAATAATGGTAAGACAATAGATTATATGAGTAAGTGCAATGAATTCATACTTGAATATATAAATTATCTATCCAACAATGATTTTGAAGGTTCCCTAGAAAAATTTTCACATTATAAAAAAGGTTTAGGCTTAGAAATTTTAAATAAAATAGTTCCTTATTTACAAATAATGAAATTTAATTCATTATACTCATTTAATGTAGAAAATTTTGATCAAAGTCTTCTCGATTTTTCAAATATTGAGTTTAAAAATGAAGAAATTAAATTAAATGAACAATCAAATCCTAATTTGAATAAGGTAATAAGAAATATTGATCAAATCGACCAAAGAATTTCAAAAATTAATAATAAAAAGCAAAAAACAGAAGATGAAGAAAAATTATTACTTGAATTACTTGATACAAAAAAACAATTACTAGAAAAACAAAAAGATATTTTAGAAGATATGTCTTTAAGAAGTAAACATTATTATAATAAAAACATTATTGAACACCTAAGAAATGCAATAGCTCATGGTAATTTCGAAATTCAATTTGTTGGTTTAAATATAAATGATTTCAAAATTAATTTAAAAGATATCTATGAAGATAAAGTTACTTTTGAGATGAATACAACTTTAGATACCTTTATGAATTTAACTAGTAATAAAAGAAAAGAAGAATTAATTTCATTTTTAGGAAAAGAATTAGTAGCGATTGCTAATGTTCAAATAGAAGGAAAGTTAAAATAACTTCCTTTTTTTGTTGAAATTATTGTGAAAATTACCGATAAAACCTTTACTTAAAAAAAAAATAAAGTATAATAACTAAATGGTGTTTAAAATGAAAAAAGAGAAAAAAATAACAGGCAAGAAAATTAGTTCCAGCATATTAAAAAAACAAACAACTAGAAAAGAACTAATTAATATAACAATGAAAGATATTTTCAACATTAGTAATTGCAAAAAAGTACTTACTGTTTTTAATAATGAAATAATTATTTTTTTCATTTATATAATGACTATAGAAATATTATTTAAGATATTTACCGATACTTTTTCTTTTAATTACTCATTAATTAGAATTGCTATTAGTTCAACATTAGTAAGCTTATTAGCTTATGGAATAAAGAAATTAATAAGTAATAAAGTTTTGAAAAAAGTATTTATGATTATCTTATCTTTTGCAATAATGATTTATTCATTAGCTCAATTAGGTTTCTATAAATTCTTAGGTAATTATGCTTCTTTAAATACTTCTAGTCAGTTAGGAAAAGTAACAGATTATTTTGGAGAATTTATTCATAGTTTTAAATTAAGATATTATATAGTAGCTATCCCATTCATTCTTTTATTTATTTATATAATTAAAAAAAGAGAGGATAATTATAAAATAAATACAAAAAAATATAGTGTTTCTATTATAAGTCTAATTATTATGTATGTTCTAACTTTAAATATGACTTTTATGCAAAATAAATTCCAATATGTAACTAATAAAGAACTATTTTTGAACCCAACTCTTCCCAATGTAAGTGTAAATCAATTTGGGATAAGTGTATTCGGTATATTGGATGTTAAAAGTAAGATATTAGGGCAAAGCAGTACTATGAAATTGCAATCATCAAATGAAGATGGATCAAGATCTATAGATGATGAACAAATAAATAAAATTATAAGTCAAGAGACAGATCAAACTATGAATGCTCTTAACAAATATTTTTATAGCCAAAAGGTGACTGAAAAAAATGAATTTACTGGCTATTTAGAAAACAAGAACGTTATTTTTATTATGTTAGAGTCAGTTAACACTCTTATGGATAATCAAGAATATTTTCCCACGTTATCTAAATTGTATAACGAAGGAATGACGTTTACTAATAATTACTCCCCTAGAAATAATTGTTCTACTGGTAATAATGAGTTCAGTGCAATGACAAGTTTATATACAATAAATAATGTATGTAGTGCAAATGAATATAAAAATAACACTTATTTTGAAAGTATCTTTAACTTATTTAAAAATAAAGGATATGATGTATCATCTTTTCATAATTATACTGAAAAATATTATTATAGAAAAACAATCCATGCTAATTTAGGAAGTACCTATTACGGAGTAGATGATCTTGGCATTGAGTATTCTAATAAGTATGGAGTATGGCCAAGTGATGTAGAATTAATAGAAAAATCTTTTGATATTTTTTCTAATTCAACTTCAGATAAATTTATGACTTTATTAACAACAGTAACAACTCATCAACCTTATACTATAAGTTCCGCATACGGGGATAAATACTTAGATATGTTTAGTGATTTAAATGTATCAATATCTGTAAAAAGATATTTATCAAAAATGGTAGAATTAGATAAAGCCTTAGAAAGATTAATGGAATTACTAGAGGAAAAAGGGATTCTTGATGATACAGTTTTAGTTATGTTTGGTGATCATTATCCATATGGAATAAAAACAAGTGAATTACAACAAATGTTTAACTATAATTTAGAAGATAGAAAAGAAATAGAAAAAACTCCTTTTGTAATATATAATTCTGAAATACCAGCAAAAAAATATGATAAATATACTACATATATTAATATCCTACCGACAATTGCAAATCTATTTAATCTAGATTATGATCCAAGACTATACGTAGGTGAAGATTTGTTTTCTAGTGATTACTCAGATATGGCAATTTTTGCTGATGGATCATGGCAAAGTAGATATGCTTATTATGATGCAGAAAGTTCAAAAATAACTTATATCAAAGATGGTTATAAATATACTGATGAAGAAATAATAGAAATAAATAGTATAATCAATGCCAAGATTACTATGTCAAACTTAGCTATTACCAAAAACTATTTTAACTACTTAGAAAAGAAACTAAACCCAACTTTAGAAGAAGAAACAGAAGAAGCAGTAACTCCTGTTGAAACAGGACTAAGTAACTAAAATTTAATATTGATATTCTCAAAATAAAATGATATTATTATGTTATATAGAATAGAGGGTGAAATCAATGGTAGATAGAATTTTAAATTTCTACGAAAATACTTTAAACGGACCATTATATTATGTAGTTGTAGTAGTTGGAATAATAATTATCTTCGCAATTATAGGTATGTTAATGGAAAATAGACAAAAAAACAAAAAGATGAGTGAAAGCGTAGCAGTAGTTAAAGAACCAGTTATAAGCGAACCAATGTTTACAACAAACACACAAACAACTGATTATTCAACATCTCAAGCAACACCAAAAGAAACACAAGAACAACAACAAATTAAGAAAAATGATGTTATAAATTTTGGCACAACAGAATCAACAACAACAAGTACCGACGAAACAGAAACATTATAAAATAATAAAAATTAAATGGGGATATAGGTTTACATCTATATCCCTTTTTGATATAATAATATAGATAAAAAGGTAGTATGGAAGGAAAGATAAATAGATGACAATAGATAATATTATTGAGATAGCAAAGAAGATTTTAGACATATCAATCGTATGGTTGATATTTTACAATATATTAAAAAATATAAGAAATAACGTTAAATTATCCCTGTTATTTAAGGGAGTTGCAATAGTTTTAATTCTTAAACTTGTAAGTGATTTTATGGGATTAACTACGATAGGACTTTTACTA
>JAQUVS010000011.1 GCA_028693275.1 Bacilli bacterium | reverse complement strand
AGGAACAATAAAATTTTTAATAGCATCTGTATGAACTACATAATTTACTTTTGATAATATTCTGTTGGCATTCCATTCTATTTTGTATTGATAGTTTTCATTTCTTTTTAATCTTTCAAATTCTTTAATTAAATACAATTTAAATTCAGGGCTAATCCAACTTGCAAATTCAAATGCAATATCACTTCTTGCAAATGTTCCACCACCATATTTTCCTGACTTAGAAATTACTCCAATAGCGTTAGTTTCTCTAATCCATTTCTGTGGTGACATTGTAAAAGCATGTCTTCCAGCTTCATTTTTAAACTGGTCGAATTCGACTAGTTTAAAATTTTCATTATTTAATTCTTCCCAAACACCTAAAAATGAAAGTGTCTCTTTATTACGCATCCAATTTTTCACTACATCTGCAGGGCTTTCATCATTTTGTGTTTTTGCTAAATCTGTTAAAGAAATATATTCATAACCATCTATCCTTAATACTTTAATTGTATTTCCTTTAACATCTACTTCAGTTTGTATTAAATTTTGTTTCATTTTATCAATCCTTTCTAAGTTTTCTCTCTATAAACATTCTAACACATAATTTGAGTATTATTTTATCTATAACTCAAAATCATCATTTTTATTTATGGATTCTCTATCTTTAGAATATTTATAGTCATCATATATTTCATTCATATTTTCATCTTCAATGATTCCATGACTATATAAATCTTTTGAAACATCATAATATATTTCACGTTCTTCTCTATCAAACATTTTCTTTGTTAAGAATTTAACAAGTTTTTTAAATTTTTCTTTTAAATTATAAACTATTGATTTGAGAGATATATTTTCTTTTTCTAGTATATCTAATTTTTTATCTTTTTCCATTATTTTATTATTAAGTTTTTTATTTCTAAGTTCTAAAGCATTATTATTTTCAGTAAGAACTTTAATTTGTTTTTTATTATCTTTAAGTTCTTTATCAACATCTTTTAAAGTAATAGATAACTCCTGTATATTTTGATATTCACTATTGGTATTATCAACTTTGTCAATATAGTTTAATAGTTTATCTTTATCTTCTTTCTTTAATACAACATTTTCTTTATTAGTTATTGTAGGTTTTAATTTAAAAATAACATCTTTAATATCATTAGATGATTCTTTTAATTCTAAAGACTTTTTATTTGCTTTTTCTAGTTTATCCTGATTTCTATTTAACTGTTCTTTCATTAATGAATAATTATCCATGTTTTTAACATTAATATCAATGTTTCTACCTTTCATTTTAGGCTTTAAAGAATTAACTAAATTATATTCTCTATTAAATGATTCAATACAAAGTATTCTCATTTTATCTTGTAGTTTAGTTAAAGATTCTTTAGTAAATACATCACTTTTCCCAACTTGTTTTTCCATACCATATTTTGATTTGGTTTTAATTGGTACACCAACTATATGTATATGTGGTGAAGTTTCATCATAATGGATTATTGCAGAACATATTTTAAAATTTGGTACCATTCGTTCTAAATCATCTACTTGTTTTGAATATACATTAGTCATTCTCTTTTTAAACTCTTTATTTTTGGTATCCCAATATTTCTTATCACCAAGTTCAATTATAATTTCACAAGCCAAATCATTTTTTGCATTTTCAGATATATGAGTAAAATAATCATCTATCTTTCTTGTTTCCCTTTGAGTTTCATTATATTTAATTCTAGCTTCTTCAAATTCATTTATATACAGGTTTTTAACATCCTCATATAAAGAAGTAGTACCTCTTATAATTTGAATATCATCTTGATCATTATCATATTTTCTATAATTATGTATATCTACTCTTGATAGTTGTCTTGCATTTTGTATAGCATTATTACTTTTAGAAGTAGTTCCACTAGCAGTTTCTTTTGCTTGTTTTCTTGATGTATTTTTCTTATTTTTATCACTTCCAAGATGTAGTGAATATGCTAGTTCTTCCATATAATAATCACACTCCTTTTAACTCATTTTAGGATTCATCCAAAATGTTTAAACCCCTAGGCATTTCGGCATAGCCAAAATACGGGGGCTAAGGAATTATTCCTTAGAATCCTTATTAACTATCGCTTCTTACAAAAATATGCTTATATTTTCATAACGTACCCCGTTAATCTATAAATAAACTTTTACCACTTTCATTGCTAAAGCAACAAAACGTGTTCGTTTATTTATGATGAAGAATTACAAAATTCTTCATCTTCTATATAGTAAGGTACTGGTTTTGATTCTACAAAAATTGGCTCCTTACTATAAACAACATTACCATCACATTCTGCTGGTATATATTTAAATACATCATCCTTGTCTTCTAATAAGGTTCCATCATCTTCTTTAATATAAATAACGCCCATTTTATAATGTTCTAATTTCATATTAGGGTCTATCTTTATATAATCTTCTAATGGGAATACTCTTACAATAACTTCATTTTCTTCAGTATAGGCAAAATGGAATACTTGATTTTTAACACTATAGGTTGCTTCATAATAACCTACATCATAGAATTGTCTTAATCTCATTATTTGTTCAGTCATTTCTTTTTCTGGTAAGTATTCACTAAATCTTATTTGGCCTAATACATTACCAAATATAGATGGAATATATCTATCATAATAACCTTTAAAATATAATTCATTACTAGATTTTGCTATACTTTCTCTAAACTTAATAAAATCAACTTCAGGAGTTTTACTATATTTATCAGTTAATTCTATTTCATCAACATATTTCATTATTAAATCTGCTTTTTCTTCTCTTGTATATTCATTCCAAAATTTAGTATTATTTTTATATTTATCTGGATACTTGATAGAATTGATAAAATCTATATCTCTTTTAACTAAAATATCATTAGGAGTAAATTTTAATTGTTCACATACTTCAGTATCTTTTAATTTAGTTTCTAAACTTTCTATTATATCTTCTAATTTCTTTCGTTCATTATTATACTCATCTAAAGTGAATACTTGATTGATATATGCTTCTCTAATTCTATTAAATTTATCTTTCTCTGATTTTAATTCTTTTTCTATTTCTTCTTTTGGGTTTTCTATTTTTTGTTTTATCATTGGTAGGAAATATTGATTAACTATTGAATCATATTCTACGATAGAATCCATAAATTCATCTACATGTTTTTCTATTGTTTTTTCTTTAATATTTATCTTACAGTCATTACAGTAATAATAGTAATATGAAATACCATTCTTTTTAGTAGTTGCTTTTCCACCTAGTATTCTAGAACATTTAGGACACTTTAATTTTTGTAAGAATAAATAATTTAAAGTTCTTTGATAACTTCTAGAATTTTTCTTTTGTTGAACTTGACATTCTTCCCAGTATTCTTTAGTAACTAATGGCTCAACAACATTTTCATAATAAGTTGGATGTTTAGTTTTTTTACCATGTAGGAAATCTCCTTTATAAATAGGGTTTTCTAATATATTTAATATAGTAGAATCTCTCCAGTTAATTTTGCCTAATACTTTCTCATCATTTAAAATATTACTTATTTTCTTATATGATAATCCATCATGATACATTGTAAATATTCTAATTACTACATCTTTACTTGAATAATCAATTACTAATCTTTTATCTTCATGTTTATATCCTAGTGGTGCATGATGTGGAATATGTCCAACTTTAATGGCTCCAGCAAGTCCTATTTTAGTTCTTTCACTTGTTCTTTCTATTTCTTGTTGACTAACTGAAGTAAGTATTCTTGAAATCATTTTACCATTAGCATTAGTAGTATTTATATCATCATTAGCACAATCTAAATAAGCATCATTTTCTTCTAAAAATTTTAGTATCTTTTCCCAGTCTAATACTGAACGAGTTAATCTATCTAATTTTAATACTACTATTGTATTTATTTTCTTATCTTTTATATCTTGTAGTAATTCATCAAATGCAGGCCTTTTATTACCCGTTTTAGCACTTATTCCGGCATCTTCATAAACTTTATAAACACTATAACCTTTATACTCACACATAGCTCTTAATCGTTTTTCTTGCTCTGGTAAACTAAATCCTTCTCTTGCTTGATCTTCAGTTGATACTCTAATATAAATACCTGCTATTTTCTTATCTTCATACATATAAATCACTCTCTTTCTACTAAAAAAGAGGAGTCAAAAGCACTTAGTCAAACTAATACCTTTGATTCCTCTTAAATTCATTATTTAATTGTTTAGATAAATTCCAATATTTTTGCATAGTATCCCTCCATTAAATAATAGACGATACTGCATGTCTCTTATTGGTTTTATATCTTAAACTTATTTCATTTAAAAGTCAAGGTACTAGTTTTCTTTTATGCAATTTTCTAATTCTGATAGTTTTATCTTTTTAGATAAATTAGATATATAAATCTCATTAGAATAATTAAATGCAAGATACAAATTATTTTTAATAATAATTCTATGTGGTTCAATATAACTTAAATTAGTTTTATCAATCTTTCTAATACTACCATTTATTATAGTTGGAGTAGTATTACAAAAATCACATATAATCATTATTCTTTGTTTTAGAGACTCTTCTATCTCAATTTCTTTTTTTATTATGTTTATCATAAACACCAACCTTTCTTTGATTGGTCAATGTACAACAAAAAGAACCAATCATTTCTGATTGATTCAATGTATCAAAAGTTCGAATAGTTCGAACAAATTCGTCAATGGTGCCTGAGGTGGGACTTGAACCCACACGGCATCTCTGCCACCGGATTTTGAGTCCGGCACGTCTACCATTCCATCACTCAGGCAAGTGATAAAAAAATTATAACATAAAAAAAAATAAAAAAAAAGAGGAAAATGTTGTATAATATAATAAGGTGATAATATGAATAAGAAAATAATTTTTGTTGATATTGATGGAACCCTTACTGATGATTTAGGTAATATTTCTTCTGATACTATAGAAGAAATAAAAGCCTTTACAGAAGAAGGAGGACTAGTTGTTTTAATATCAGGTAGAAATACTTCATATGCGATAGATCTTAGTAAAAAAATAGGAGCTAGTGAATATGTCATTTCTTCTAATGGTAATGAAATTTATAATTATAAAACAAAAACAACAATTTATTTTAATGAAATCTCTTATGATAAAATATTAGATATCTATAGAACAACAGAAAATAATCAAATGAACATTTTATTAAATGCATGTAAAAATAGATATACAAATACAATTAGAGAAGGATATACATATATAAATGAGAGAGATTTAGAAAATATTAGAGTATCTCAAATATCAATATATTCAAACGATAAAGAAAAAACAATAAATGTAAAAAATCAAATAGTTAATAAACATGGTTTACAGGTAGCGTATCAATCTAAATCCTTTTTTGAAGAAAAAAATAATAGTATTTATTTATATGATATATGTAAAACAAATTCGTCAAAGGGCCTAGCAGTAGTAAAGTTGTGTCAATACTTAAAAATTGATGTAAAAGATACTGTTGTAATAGGAGATAATCATAATGATATTAGTATGTTTCAATTAGATTCATACAAAGTAGCTATGACTAATGCAATAGATGAAATAAAAGAACTATCAGACTGTATAACTATGTCAAATAATGATGATGGAGTAGCTTATTTTATTAAGAAATTAAGATTAAAAAAATAAACATGTTATAATTTATATAAGGAGATGATATTAATGAAAAAAGAGTGGGAAAGTTTCCTAGGAACAAAATGGCAAGAAGAAATTAATGTAGAAAATTTTATCGTAGAAAATTATCATGAATACTTAGGTGATGATAGTTTCTTAGAAAATATTTCAGATAAAACAAAAGTTATAATAGATAAAGTAGAAGAAACTGCAAAATTAGAATTATCAAAAGGAATTTTAGATGTAGAAACAAAAATAGTTTCTGGTATTAATAATTTTAATCCTGGATATATAGATAAAGATAATGAAGTTATCTTTGGTTTACAAACAGATGCTTTAATGAAAAGAATTGTTAATCCTTTTGGTGGAATAAGAATGGTTCATTCAGCATTAGAGGCATATGGGTATGAACTCGATAAAAATATAGCAGATAATTTTAGTAAATATAGAAAGACACATAACGAAGGTGTATATGATGCTTATACAACAGATATTAAAAAAGCAAAACATACAGGACTTTTAACAGGATTACCAGATGCTTACGGTAGGGGTAGAATAATAGGCGATTATAGAAGAGTTGCTCTATATGGTATAGATTATTTAATAGAAAAGAAAAAAGAAGATTTATTAAAACTAGAACAAGTAGAATTAACAGAATATAATATTAGATTAAGAGAAGAAGTAAGTATGCAAATAAAAGCTCTTTCTGAGATAAAAGAAATGGCTATGACTTATGGATTTGATATATCTAAACCAGCTTCAAATGCAAAAGAAGCAGTACAATGGGTATATTTTGCATATCTAGCCGCTATTAAAGAAAATAATGGAGCAGCAATGAGTCTTGGTAGAACATCAACATTCTTAGATGTTTATATTGAAAGAGATTTAGCTAGAGGAATATTAACAGAAAAAGATGCTCAAGAATTAATTGATCAATTTATAATTAAACTAAGAGTAGCAAGACACTTAAGAACTCCAGAATATAATGATTTATTTGCAGGAGATCCAACATGGGTAACAGAATCTATAGGTGGAATGGCTCTAAATGGTAAATCTTTAGTAACAAAGAACTCATTTAGATATTTACATACACTAACTAATTTAGGTTCATCTCCAGAACCAAATATGACAGTTCTATGGAGTGACAAATTACCACACGAATTTAAAAAATACTGTGCAAAAATGTCAATAGAAACAGATGCTATTCAATATGAAAATGATGAAGTAATGAGACCAACTCATGGAGATGATTATGCAATAGCTTGTTGCGTTTCTGCTATGACTATTGGAAAAGAAATGCAATTCTTTGGAGCTAGATGTAACTTAGCTAAAGCACTTCTTTATACAATCAATGGTGGAGTAGATGAAGTTAAAAATGAATTAATAGTAGATGGTTTTGAAAAAATAACAGAAGAAGTTTTAGATTTTGATAAAGTAAATAATTCATACGATAAGATGTTAGATAAAGTAGCAAAAACTTATGTTGATGCTATGAATATAATTCACTTTATGCATGATAAATATGCTTATGAAGCAGGACAACTTGCTCTTCATGATACAGATCCAGATAAATTAATGGCTTTTGGTATAGCAGGTTTATCAGTAGTAGTAGATTCATTATCAGCAATTAAATATGCTAAAGTTAAACCAGTAAGAAATGAAGATGGAATAGCAATAGATTATATTATAGAAGGAGACTATCCTAAATATGGAAATGATGATGATAGAGTAGACTCTATAGCAGTAGATTTAGTAAATAAATTCTATCAAAAATTAAGTTCTCATAAATTATATAAGAATGCTAAACATACTCTTTCAATTCTAACTATTACATCAAATGTAGTATATGGTAAAAAAACAGGAGCAACTCCAGATGGTAGAAAAGCAGGAATCCCTTTTGCTCCAGGTGCAAATCCAATGCACGGAAGAGATACTTCAGGTGCCCTAGCTTCACTTAATTCAGTAGCTAAATTACCATATTGTAGTGTTTGCGAAGATGGTATTTCTAATACTTTCTCAATTGTTCCTACAACTTTAGGAATGGATAGTAATACCCAAATAGAAAATTTAGTTTCTGTACTGGATGGATACTTTATTCAAGGAGCACATCATTTAAATGTAAATGTTTTAAATAGGGAAACTCTAATAGATGCTATGGAAAATCCAGAAAAATATCCACTTTTAACAATAAGAGTATCAGGATATGCAGTAAGATTTAATAGACTTACTAAAGAACAACAAAAAGAAGTTATCTCAAGAACATTCCATGAGAAGATATAATGAAAGCAAGCATAGAAACAATAGAAACTTTAGGTCTAGTAGATGGACCAGGTATTAGAACAGTTTTATTTTTCTCTGGATGTAAACTAAGATGTAAGTATTGCCATAATCCTGAACTTTGGAATATGAAAAACCAAGATAAAACAATAGATGAAGTAGTAAACAAAGCAAAAAGATATAAACCCTATTATAAAAATATAGGAGGAGTTACATTATCAGGAGGAGAACCACTTTTACATGGAGACTTCATTATAGAATTATCTAAAAAACTAAAAGAAGAAAATATCAATATCGCTCTTGATACATCAGGAGTTGGTAATGGAAATTATTTAAATATTTTAGAAAATATAGATATAGTTTTATTAGATATTAAACATGTAACAAGAGAAGGCTATAAAGAAATAACTGGTAATGATATAGATGAATCTCTTAAATTTATAACAGAATTAAATAAATTAAATAAAAGAGTTTGGATAAGACAAGTTATAGTTCCTGGAATTACTGATAATATAGAATATATAAAATTATTAAAGCAATTCCTAAAACAAGTAAAAAATATAGAAAAAATAGAATTCTTACCATATCATAAATTAGGTGATAAGAAGTATATTGAATTACAAATAAATAATCCATATCAAGATAAAAAGGAAATGGATATAGATAACTGTAGAAAGCTTTTTGAAGAATTTACAAATCTTCAATAAGTTTTCTTTTTATATTTATAAAAATATGCTAAAATATAGAAGAAGTTGGGAAGAGTGATAAAATGGAATTAGCAAATAATTGGGCAAATTATGAAATAATAGATGCATCTAATGGAGAAAAATTAGAAAGATGGGGGAAATTTCATCTATTAAGACCAGATCCTCAAATAATTTGGAATGATGGAGACTTAATAAATAAATATAATAATATAGATGCTTATTATCATAGAAGTAGTACAGGTGGTGGATATTGGGAAAATCTAAAAAGAATTCCTGATAGATGGACAGTATCTTATAAAAATCTTACTTTTAATATTAAGCAAATGGGATTTAAACATACAGGATTATTCCCAGAACAAGCAATTAATTGGGATTTTATGATCGATAAAATCGAAAAAAGTAATAGAGAAATAAAAGTATTAAATCTTTTTGCATACACTGGAGGAGCAACTGTAGCTTGTCTATCTGCAGGAGCAACAGTAGTACATGTAGATTCATCTAAAGGTATGATTGAATGGGCAAAAGAAAATGTTAACTCTTCAAAATTAGCAGATAGAGAAGTTAGATTCTTAGTAGACGATGTAGTTAAATTTGTTAAAAGAGAAATAAGAAGAGGAAATAAATATGATGCTATTATAATGGATCCCCCTAGCTACGGAAGAGGAGCTAATGGAGAAGTATGGGATATCGAAAAAGATTTAGATGAACTATTAAAACTTTGTAGTGAAATACTAAGTGATAATCCATTATTCGTTTTAATAAACTCTTATACAACTGGACTTTCAAAAGAAGTACTAGTAAACCTACTAAAATTAAGAATAGCAAATAAATATCCAGGAAAGATAACTTCATACGAAGTTGGAATACCAATAAAAGAAAAAGATTTAGTATTACCATGTGGTATTTCTGGAAGGTTTGAATCAAATGATTAAACTAGAAGTATTATATGAAGATAATCATATTATAGTAGTAAATAAACCAATAAATATATTATCTCAATCAGACAATACTAAAGATATAGATATGCTTACTATAGTAAAAGATTATATAAAAGAAAAATATAATAAACCAGGAAATGTATATGTAGGACTAGTTCATAGATTAGATAGACCAGTAAGTGGAGTTATGATCTTTGCTAAAACATCAAAAGCAGCATCAAGATTATCTAAAATGATTATGGAACATGACTTTGAAAAAAAATATTTAGCCATTGTAAATAATCCCCTAAAAGAAGAAGATATTTTAATAGATTATATTGGTAAAGATGATAATCAAAATGCTTTTATAACAAACGAAAAATTAGGTAAAAAATCTATCTTAGAATATAAAGTATTAGAAACTAAAGATAATTTAAGATTAGTAGAAGTTAATCTTAAAACAGGAAGACACCATCAAATAAGAATTCAATTTGCTAGTAGAGGTAATTATTTATATGGAGATCAAAGATATGGTATCCAAGATAAAAATCAAATTGCTCTTCATGCATATAAGATAAAATTCACTCATCCTGTCACTAAAGAAGAATTATCATTTACAAGATATCCAAACAATACTGGAATATGGGAAAAATTTAATTATATAAAAGAAGTGTAAAATTAAAAAAATATTGATTTTACACTTTTATTTTGCTATTATTAATATAAGAATAAAATAAGGGAGTGTAATTTATGAATATTTTATCAATTAGTATTGATTTCTTTTTAACAATACCAGGTATGCTAATACTAGGAGGTATACTATTATTAATAGTAGCAGTAATTCTTTTTATTGTAGCATCAGTAAAATCAAAAAAAGAAGATAAGGAAGAAACAACAGCAGTAGAAAACGAAGTTGCTCCTGTTACAAATGTATCAGTAAGCAGTTTTGATGATAATATTATGCCAGTAATGACACCTGTAGTAGAACCTACAGTTGAACCTGCTAATATTAGTGTTGAACCAATATCTTTTGCCGCTCCAGCCGTAGAAGAAACTCCAGTTTCTTTTGTAGCTCCAGTTGTAGAAGAACAACAACCAATGGTAGTTGAAGAACCAGTTGTACAAGAATTTATGCCAACTGTAGAAGCTAGTCCAGTAGAAATACCTAGTTTTGATATTCCAGTTGTACAAGAAGTAACACCAATGGCCTCTGTAGAAGCAATGCCTACAATTGTTCCAAGTTTTGAAGAAACAGTTTCTACTAATGAAATTAGAGAAGTAGAACCAATTGTTATTCCAGAACCAGAACATAGACCAATATATGGAGGGGCAGATCCACTAGAAGCAACACAAAAAATGCCAGTGATTGAACCTACTCATGTACCATATGGTGGAGCTGAAGTAAAACTTGTAGACTTAGAAGAAATTCAAAAGTTATATCAAAAACCAGTCGTAGAAGAACAACAACCAATGGTAGTTGAAGAAACTAATGTAGTTGTAGAACCAGTAGTAGAAAATAGACCAGTAGAACCTATTGTTATACCAAATGAAGTAGTAGAACAACAACCAGTAATGATACCAGATATAGAAGAACTATAAAAAGTTCTTTTTTTATACTTGAAAAAAGACTTAAATAAAAGTATAATTAAACTTATCAGTGATAGAAGCCAATAGTAATTAGTTATTATAGAGAGCTAGTGGAAGGTGTAAACTAGTATAACGATTTATTTAATCTACTTCTTAGATAGAACCTAATCAGTTCCGGTAAATCCGTTATCTTTAATGAGTTATAAATAAGGATGGTACCGCGAGATTTCGCTCCTATAAGGAGAGGAATCTTTTTATATACAAGAAAGGAAGTTTATATGATAGATATTAGATTAATTAGAGAAGAAAGAGAATTAGTAAAAGAAAATATTAAAAAGAAATTTCAAGATAAAAAATTACCATTAGTAGATGAAATATATGAATTAGATATTAAATATCGCGAAGCTAAAAATGAAGCTGATAATTTAAGAGCAGAAAAGAATGCTAAAAGTAATAGTATTGGTCAATTAATGAGAGAAGGTAAAAAAGAAGAAGCTGAAGTTATTAAAAATGAAGTTTCTAATTATGCAGATAAAATATCTTCTTTAGAAGAAAAAGAAGAAGCTTTAGAAAAAGAAATAAAAGAAAAAATGATGTTAATACCTAATATTATTGATAGTAGTGTACCAGTAGGTAAAGATGATAATGAGAATGTTGAAATACAAAAATATGGAGAACCAGTAACTCCATCATTTGAAGTTCCATATCACGCAGATATTATTAATAAATTAAATGGTTTAGATAAAGAAAGTGCAGGTAGAACTAGTGGTAATGGCTTCTATTATTTAATGGGAGATGTAGCAAGATTACATTCAGCAATGCTTTCTTATGCAAGAGACTTTATGATTAATAAAGGGTTTACTTACTGCCTTCCTCCATTTATGATTAGAAGTGATGTAGTAACTGGAGTAATGTCTTTTGAAGAAATGAATAACATGATGTATAAAATAGAAGGAGAAGATTTATTCCTTATTGGTACAAGTGAACATTCAATGATAGGTAAATTTAAAGATCAAATAATACCTGAAAAACAATTACCAATATCATTAACTTCATACTCTCCATGCTTTAGAAAAGAAGTAGGAGCACATGGTATAGAAGAAAGAGGAATTTATAGAGTTCATCAATTTGAAAAACAAGAAATGGTAGTTTTATGTAAACCAGAAGAAAGTATGGAATGGTACAATAAAATGTGGTCATATACAGTAGAATTCTTTAGAAGTTTAGATGTACCAGTTAGAACACTTGAATGTTGTAGTGGAGACTTAGCTGATCTAAAAGTTAAATCTTGTGATGTAGAAGCTTGGAGTCCTCGTCAACAAAAATATTTTGAAGTAGGATCATGTTCAACTTTAGGAGATGCACAAGCTAGACGTCTTGGTATTAGAACTAAAGGAGAAAAATCTAACTATTATTTACATACTCTTAATAATACTGTTTTAGCTACTCCAAGAGGCTTAATTGCTTTCTTAGAAAACAATGTTAATGAAGATGGAACTGTTAATATTCCAGTAGCCTTAAGACCTTATATGGGTAATGTAGAAAAATTAATTACTAAAGAAAGCAAGTAGCTTTCTTTTTAATTGAAAAAGAAAAAGAAATATGGTATAATCAATGGCAAGAAATGGTGCATTATTCTAGTCAATGCAATATTACGAAGACGAGATTAAAAGATCGTTAAAGAGCACATCGATGAAGCTTCTGGTGCCTGCTTGGTACGCCCAGTATTGGGTGGGTGCTGGAAAGAAGAGACTATGGGAGAACGTAACGGCATACGATTTCGAACCCATCTTCTCGTGGAGACCTATCTTTGTAAAGTGAAAACTTTACGAACTAGGATTAAACCTATTACGTGGCGCAAAGCTATGAATAGTGTAGCTTGGCTTGAGTGATTATTTGGGGATAGAGACAGCTGTTTAAAGGGTGTACATTTTTTAAATAGTATTGCTACTTGAAACATTAATTGCAAAAAAGTCATAGTAATATTAAGTGTTGTTGAGGAAAACTCCTAGAATGTATTATTGATATAGGATTGCAGTGTATACTAAGTGGCAATCAAGTCATAGAAACGGTGACGTTCTATTGTTTACTTTAAAGGGGAACCGCTTTCTGGTAACGGAAAGTAGTAAATAGGGAAATCCAACTTGACCTAAGATACAGAGTTTACTATATTGGTGACCATTTCTTATTTTATGAGGTGAATTATGTCTAAAATAAAAGTAATCAAAGAAAAATACTTTAAGAAAATTAAAAAAACTCATATAAAAGAAAAAGCAAAAGTAAATTGGACATGGATAATTATTGTTACAATGTTAGCCTTTTCCATATCATTTTTATTTTCTACTATTTCAGAGTTTATAGTACCAAATGTAAGCTATATCTTAGCTGCATTAATAACTTTATTTTTTATTTTATTAAACATAATTTTTGATATGATAGGAATAGCAGTAACTGTAGGAGATTTAAAAACATTTAACTCTATGGCTACTAAAAAAGTTTCAGGAAGCAAATTATCTGTAAAGTTAATTCAAAATGCAGAAAAAGTTTCAAGCTTTTGTAATGATGTCATTGGTGATATATGTGGTATTGTCAGTGGTTCAACAGGTGTAGCTTTATCAATCATGATAGCTTCACAAACAAACATTAATTTATCACTAGTAACTTTATTAACAACATCTACTATAGCAGCCCTTACTATAGGGGGAAAAGCTATAGGTAAAAGTTTAGCTATTAATAAAAGTACAATAATAATATATGAATTTTCTAAAATACTAAATATATTTTATAAGATTTAGGGTTTTCAAATATAGTAAAATGTGATAGAATTCTTATGGTAGGAGTGTGACACACATGAAGTATAAAAAAGGATTAATTTTTATGGCCTTAGGAATTCTACTTATAATAAGCGGACTTATAACTAATTTAGTAATTAGTATTAATAAAGAAAAAAAAATAGAAGAAAAGTTAATAACAGAAATTGTGGATAAACATGAACAATTTGCTAAAGATGTGAAAAACTTTTCAGATATAAAAAATAATATTTTTGAAAGTGTTATTGGTAATTTATATAATGAATATGTAACTACTGATTATGATAACTGGATAGAAGAATTAGATGAATATAAAGAAATTACAGATAAAGTAAATAAATATAAAGATTATATAAATGATAAATGTACTGATAGATTATATACAAATAGAGAAGCAAATAATGCTTGTAACTCATTTAAACTTAATCTTGAAGGAACAATTAATTATTATATAAATGATGTAGAAAAGTTTAATAGTTTTATTGATGAATATAATAAAACTACAGATAACAAGAAAGAATTATATGAATTAACATATGAATATACAGATTTTAATAATGATGGTGATTATGTAGGAAAATCTAAGTAGGAGGTATTAATATGAAAAAGAAAAAATTAAATATTGAAGTAAGAAGAATATTAGTATTAATAGCTTCTATTGGAATAGTAATGTGTAGTATGGGAATGTTTATTCTTTACGGACCTATTGGTTGGGTAAGAGAAAGGTTAATAACAACAGCAATGACTACTATGACTCATCAATACTTAGCAAAATGGTTTTATAGTGATGAAACAATTGCTTATGTCTTAGAACATAATAAAGTAATAGAAATAGATGAAGATACTGATATGTCTTTAATAGATGTAGGTACAGAAACTACTAAGTATAAAAATAAATATGAAAAAGAAATACTACAACGTGAAAAGAATGCTCTTTATAAATTAATTCCAGTAAGTGGAACTGGTTATAAAGGATATATAGTAGCTGTATATAATCCAGCTAATGTAAAAATGGCTGTAAGTAGTAGATTAGGAACAACAGGACAATCACTTAAAGTTATAGCTAAAAACTCTAATGCTAAAGTAGCTATTAATGCTAGTGGATTCTATGATCCAGATTGGAACAGTAATGGAGCAATCCCTCATGGAACAGTTATTAAAAATGGTAAAGTAATTTGGGATTATGAAGATGCCAGTGTAGGTGGAGGATTCATAGGTTTCAATAAAGATAACGTTTTAATATTAGGAAGAATGACTGCTAGTCAAGCTATTGCTAAAGGTATGAGAGATGGTATGGAATTTGGTCCATTCTTAATAGTTAATGGTAAAAAATCTTTTGTCCAAGGTGACGGAGGTTGGGGTATTGCTCCAAGAACAGCTATTGGACAAAGAGAAGATGGAATAGTTCTTATGGCCGTAATAGACGGTAGAAGAACTGCAAGTATCGGAATAGATATGGTTGCTCTTACAGATTTATTATACAAATATGGTGCAGTAAATGCAGCTAATATGGATGGAGGATCATCTTCAGCTCTAGTAATTGACAACAAGATAATAAACAACCCTGTAGCAGGAGGAGACGAAGGACTAAGAAATATTCCAACAGCATGGATAGTAACTGAGTAAAGAACTGTAAAGTTCTTTTTTTCTGTAATAAAAAAAGAATACAAAAATAAAAATATGATATACTAAAAATATAAAGAAGAGGTGAGTAGATGAATTACAAAAGACAACAAAAAATAACAATTATTAAAATAATATTACTATTAGTATTAACTTGCGTAATATGTTACTTCCTATACGAAACATTTAAAAAAGAAAAAGAAGAAACAGGTTCTATAACTTATTACTATACTGAAAGCTATAATAATAAAGATAATAGTTTAACTATAAAAAATGAAGAACCCATAGAAGATAAAATAGGTAAAATATCTTCAGGTATAAATAGATTATATAGCTTCAAAGTAACAGGTAAATCTAATAGTACTAAAGATATAAACTATGAAATAGTAGTTTCTAAAAATGTTTTATCTACTATAAGTTCTAAATATATAAAAGTTTATTTAACAGAAGTAGATGAAAATAATAAAGAAATAGAAATACCTTTAACTATTTCAAATGATGAAGTAATTAAATATGAAAACTTACCTAATGGAAATGAAAGTTTAAGTAATGGAAAAAGAATTTATGAAGGAGTTATTAAAACTACTGATATAAATTATGAAAAAAACTTTAAATTAAGAATATGGATATCAGAAGATACTAAAGAAGAATTAGATGATAAATACTTTAATTTAAAAGTAAATGTTTATTCCAGAGATGTAGAAGTAGCTAAAGAAGAAACTAAGATTAATTTAGCTTCAATTGATACTAAATTAGAAGAAGGAAATAAAGTTACTTTAAAAGATGGAACAGAATATAGAGTACTAGAATCATCACTAGAAGGAATAGGAACAGTAAAATTAATTAGTGAATATAACTTGGATGAAGATGGAGAACAAAATAAAGAATGCTCTATGATTAATTATAATGATTGTAGTTTTAGTTATATGGATATAGAAGATAATATCTTAGAAAGATTTACTAATAATATTAAGACATCTTTAAATGATAAAAGTATTATTACTAGAATACCTACTAGAGATGAATTAGAAAAAATGATGTTAAATACTAATAATAATCTATGGATATATTCAACTAATTATTGGACTAGTACTAAATATAATGATAATTATTATTCAGTAGATGGTAATTCTAATAAAATAGTAGATACAAATAAATATATAAATAACTATTATGGAATAAGACCAGTAATAGAAGTATCTAAAAATCATATTATAAATGACTAATACAAAATCTCTTAGGAGATTTTTTAATTTCTTTAAAATTACACATAAATGTTATATAATAATATTAATATAAAGGAGATGATAAGATGAAGAAAAAGATAGTTGATGGGAATGAAGCATGTAGTTATGTATCTTATAATTTTACAGAAGTAGCAGGTATATATCCAATAACGCCTGCATCTCCTATGGCAGAAATAACTGATGAATGGAGTAGCAAAGGGAAACTTAATTACTTTAATAGAACTGTAAAAGTAGTACAAATGCAATCAGAAGCAGGGGCTATTGGAATGGTTCATGGATCACTTCAATCAGGATGTTTAACAACTACATATACAGCAAGTCAAGGATTATTATTAATGCTTCCTAATATGTATAAAATAGCAGGAGAACAATTACCATTTGTAATGAATGTAGCAGCAAGAAGTATAGCTACTCATGCTTTATCTATATATGGAGATCATCAAGATATATATGCAGCTAGAATGACTGGTTTTGCTATGTTAGCATCATCAAATCAACAACAAGTACATGATTTAACAGCAGTAGCTCATCTATCTACAATAAAAGGAAAAGTTCCTTTTATTAATTTCTTTGATGGATTTAGAACAAGTCATGAATTACAAAAAATAGATGTTATAGATACAGAAAAGGTAAAAGAATTAATAGACTATGATAAATTAACAGAATTTAGAAAAAGAGCTTTAATACCAGGAAATAATATAACTAAAGGAACATCACAAAATGAAGATATATATTTCCAAATGACAGAAGTAAGAAATAAATACTATGATGAATTACCAGATATAGTAAATGATTATATGGAACAAATAAATAAAATAACTAATAAAGAATATAAACCATTTAACTATTATGGAGATAAAGAAGCAACAAGAATAATTATAGCTATGGGATCAGTATGTCAAACTATAGAAGAAACAGTAGATTACTTAAATAATAAAGATGAAAAAGTAGGACTAATAGAAGTACACTTATATAGACCATTTTCAAGTAAATACTTATTAGATGTCTTACCAGAAACAGTAAAAGAAATAGCTGTTTTAGATAGAACAAAAGAACCAGGAAGTAATGAACCCCTATACTTAGATATAGTTAATGTTATTAAAGAAAATAACTTAGATATAAATGTAATAGGTGGAAGATATGGATTATCAAGTAAAAATACAGATCCAAAACAAATATTAGCAGTATATGACTTCTTAAATAAAGAAGATAAATTTAATTCATTTACTATAGGTATAGAAGATGATATAACAAATAAAAGTTTAAAACCAATAGATATAGAAATACCTAATAATAATATAGAATACTTAATATATGGATATGGTTCAGATGGAATGGTATCAGCCTCTAAAGACTTAATAAAAATAACAGGTACTTATACTAATGCCTATGTACAACAATACTCTCAATATGATTCTAAAAAATCAGGAGGAGTTACTATTAATCATTTAAGATTTAGTAAAGAACCAATTAAATCTACATACTTTGTAGAAAAAGCTAATATAATTCTATGTACTAAAGATAGTTACTTAAATAAATATAATATTTTAGAAAAAATAAAAGATAATGGAATATTTATTTTAAATACTAATAAAAGTAAAGAAGAATTATATAAAATATTAACTAAAGAAGATATAGAAATACTTAATAATAAAAATATAACTATGTATATTATAGATGCTAATGAAATAGCAGATAATGTAGGTATAAAAGGTAAGATATCTACAATTATGGAAACTATTTTATTTAAAGTAGGTAAAGTAATAGATTATGATTTTGCTATAAATAAATTAAAAGAAGATATAGAAAAAAGATTTATAAATAAAGGAAATGATTTAGTAGAAAAGAATATAGAAGCTATTTCCTTAGTAGAAGATTTATTAGTACAAGTAGATGTAAAAGAATTAAATTCAAGTACTTTAAAAGATAATAACTTAAATACTATTTTTGATTATATGGATAAACGTATGGGTGATCAATTAAAAGTAAGTGCTTTTATAGATAATAGCGATGGTTCTTTTACAGGAGGAACAACTTCTTTAGAAAAAAGATGTATTAGTAGTGAAGCACCATCATTTAATAAAGATAATTGTATTATGTGTAATATGTGTTCGTTTGTATGTCCACATGCAGTAATAAGACCATACTTATTAACTAAAGAAGAATTAGATAATGCACCTGATTCTATAAAAGAAAAAGTACAACCAGCTAATATAAAAGATAAAGAATTATATTATATGATTTCAACATCTATTCCTGATTGTACAGGGTGTACACTATGTGTAAATATATGTCCAGGTAAAAAGGGTGTAAAAGCCTTAGAAATGATGTCTACAAGTGATTTAGAAGTAGAAAGAAAAGAAAATGAATACTTAGAAAAATATGTATCTGAAAAAAATATTATGAATAAAGATACAGTTAAAGGTAGTCAATTTATTAAACCTACTTTTGAATATTCAGGAGCTTGTAGTGGATGTGGAGAAACTCCATATTTAAAACTATTGACACAGCTATTTAAAGAAAAATTAGTTATGGCTAATGCAACAGGATGTTCATCTATCTATGGAGCTAGTATACCTTCATTATCATATTCTACACCATGGGCTAATTCATTATTTGAAGATAATGCTGAATACGGTTATGGTATGAAAATAGCAGATATAGCTATTAAAGATAGAATTAAATCTATTATAGAAAGTAATATAGATAATATAGAAATAAATAAAGAAATTTATACTAACTACTTAGAAGATATAAATGAACAAACAGCAAATGATCTATATAATATAGTAGATAATTCTAAGATAGAAGAATTAATAGAATTAAAAGAATATATAAAACCTAAATCAGTATGGATAGTAGGTGGAGATGGATGGGCTTATGATATTGGTTTCTCTGGTATAGATCATGTTCTAGCTAATAGAGAAAATGTTAATATCCTAGTTCTAGATACAGAAGTATATTCTAATACCGGAGGACAAGCATCTAAATCAAGTAATATGGGTAGTGTAGCTAAATTTGCAACTACAGGTAAATTAACAGCTAAAAAAGATTTAACAAAGATAGCTCTTACTTATCCTCATGTATATGTAGCTAGTATTTCACTAGGAGCTAATATGCAACAAACTATAAAAGCATTAACAGAAGCAGAAAAGTATGATGGACCATCTATCATAATAGCTTATGCTCCATGTATTGCTCAAGGTATCCTAACAGGAATGTCTTCAACAATAGAAGAAGAAAAGAAAGCTGTTCAATCAGGTTATTATCCATTATTTAGATATAATCCAACAACTGATGAATTCCTATTAGATGCTAAACCAGACTTTGATAAATATTATGAATTTATCTCAGGAGAAGATAGATATAGAATTCTAAAAAAAATAAATCCAGATAAATATAAAGAATTATTAGAAGAACAAAAAAGATTAGCAATGGAAAGATTTTCATACTATGAAAAACTATCTATTGATAAAGCAAAAATTCTATAAGAAAAAAGACGTTCAATAATGAACGTCTTTTTGCTGTAATAAAAATATAGAGACCAAACCCCCTGCGGTTGGTCTCATAAAAAGAATAAAAAGGGGTTGGCTAGTGTGATACTAGCGACCAATTCGCCTAATTGGGAATTGGTATGCTCTATACTAATCCAAAAGGTATCTTTTGTCAACTAAAATTAATAAAAAAAATAAAAAATTTTATTTCCTTTTCAAAAAAGCAATTTTATGCTATAATACGAAAGAAAAGGGAGTGACGGTATGGCAGTTGAAGTATCTAATATAAAAGGAATAGGACCAAAAGCAGTAGCGTTACTACACAAACTAAATATAAAGACAGTAGATGACTTAGTAACTCATTATCCATATAGATATGATATCTTAAAAAGAAGTAATTTAAAAGAAGTATCTGAAGAAGAAGAAAAAGTAATTATAGATGGTAAAGTAGAAAGTATTCCTATTCTATTAAGATTTAAAGCAGGTCTTACTAAACTAAACTTTAGATTAGTAACTCCTTCAGGAGTAGTAGGAGTATCTATCTTTAATAGAGCCTTCTTAAAAACTAATTTAGGTATAGGTACTAATATAATTGTTTTAGGTAAATATGATAAAAAGAAAAATATAATAACAGCATCAGATATAAAGTTTTCTACTTTAAGTAATCAAGATAAAATAGAACCTGTATACCATTGTACTAGTGGTTTAACTAATAAAGTATTATCTAATTATATAAATACAGCTATAATGGTCTTTGGAAGAGAATTAAAAGATAATATACCAGAAGTATTTATAGATAAATATAAATTCTTAAATAAAAGAACTGCCCTAAATATTATTCATAATCCTCCTACTATGGAAAAGTTAAAGGATGCTACAGTAAGATTGAAATATGAAGAACTATTTGGCTTTATGTTTAAAATTAATTATTTAAAAGAAATGAATAAAAAGAATACTATAGGTATAGAAAGAAAGATTAATAAAGAAGATATAGATAAATTTATAAATAATTTATCTTTTGAATTAACCTCTGATCAATATAAAGCTATAGAAGAAATAATTAAAGATATGAATAAAAAAGGAAGAATGAATAGACTTCTACAAGGAGATGTAGGTAGTGGTAAGACTATAGTATCTATTATAGCTATGTATGCTAATTATATAAGTAATTATCAAAGTGCTCTAATGGCTCCTACAGAAATATTAGCTATTCAACATTATAATAATATAAAAGAATTATTAAAGAATACTAATATAAGAGTAGAATTATTAATAGGATCTATTTCTAAAAAGGATAAGAATATTATTTATAAAGATTTAGAAGAAGGTAATATAGATATTATTATAGGTACTCATGCTTTAATCCAAGATGAAGTTAAATATAAGAGTTTAGGCTTAGTAGTAACAGATGAACAACATAGATTTGGAGTAAATCAAAGAGCTAACTTAAGAAATAAAGGTATTATGCCAGATGTTCTATATATGAGTGCAACTCCTATACCAAGAACTTATGCTTTAACTATTTATGGAGATATGGATGTATCTATTATAAAAGAAATGCCTAAAGGGAGAATACCTATAAAGACTTATATTAAGTCTAATGATGATATAAAAGAAGTTCTAAATATGATGTATGAAGAACTAAAAAATAAACATCAAGTATATGTAATAGCTCCTTTAATAGAAGAAAGTGATAATTCAGATTTAACTAATGTATTAGAGTTAAAAGATAAAATGAATTTAGCTTTTGGTAGTAAATATAATATAGATATAGTTCATGGTAAAATGGCTAGTGGAGCTAAAGAATTAATCATGGCAGAATTTAATCAAAATAAAGTACAAATATTAATATCTACAACAGTAATAGAAGTAGGAGTAGATGTACCTAATGCTTCTATGATAGTAATATTTGATGCAAATAGATTTGGTTTATCTACATTACACCAATTAAGAGGTAGAGTAGGTAGAGGAACAATAGAATCTAAGTGTATCTTAATAAGTAAAGATGATACTAAAAGGTTAGAAATAATGGAAAAAACTAATGATGGTTTTGAAATATCAGAAGAAGACTTTAAATTAAGAGGACATGGAGATTTATTTGGAACTAAACAAAGTGGGGACATGGAGTTTAAAGTAGCAAACTTAAGACAAGATTATAAAATATTAATTCAAGCTAGAGATGATTCTAAGGAATATTTACTTAATAATGACTATGATCAAGATGACTTAAAAAAAGAATTAATAGAGTCAATTAATGACAATTAATATATAAATT
>JAQUVS010000035.1 GCA_028693275.1 Bacilli bacterium | reverse complement strand
GAGAAAAAGTTAGAATTTGATAAATTATACAACAAAGTGTAGTATATGAAAAATAAAAATGCTTTTACCTTGATAGAAGTACTTGCTGTTATTGTTATAATTTCTGTTTTACTTTTACTTGCTGTACCTGAAATATCAGGATTAATTTTAAAATCAAGAAGATCTGCTTCTAAAGATAGTACAATAAATTTCTTAAAAGAGTTTGATAATTACATGTTAGAATCTTATAAGACTGGTGATTCTTTTGAAGATGGATATTATATTATTAAAGATTTAAATGTTGATTTAAATAAAAAGAATCCTACTGATAGAAGTTGGATTTATGTTGAAAAGGGAATTGTTGATAGTTATGCTATTGAATATAATAACTTTGTTTATGTAATGGGAGAAGATAAGAAACCAAAACTTGTAGACGGAGATTTTCCTATTTATAAGAGCAAGTATGATTCTTGTGATTTGGATGAAACATTTGTAGATTGTGTAACAAGTAGATTAAATAATGATGGGCTTACTTCAATTAGCCAACCTGTTACAACTCAGATGAAAGCGACTAATGAATATAGATATTCGACCGGTAGTAGTTATTGTGAGTATATTATGGATGGTAAGACGGATGTATATGAAAGTACCCATGATGAGAATTATAAAATAGTTTATGATAAAGAAGAGTGTACTAATTTAGGCGGAAAATACATTGAAAATGTTAAAAATTATGTTTTATTTGATAATCAACTGTATAGAGTTATAGGAGTTTTTGAAACAAAAGAAAATGAAACTTCTGATTATAAATATAAGGTAAAACTTATTAAAGATTTTCCTTTAACCAAAGATGTATTAGGGCTTGAAAATCTTCATCCTTATACAACTGAGTATGTTTGGTATTATTATTTGTTTCAAAGAGATTTTGATTTTTATAAATTTGATACAAAAAATACAAATGGAGATGGTTATTTTCCAACATCCTTTATAAATAATAAGTTGAATAATGAATATTTATCTTCACTCGATGATCAAAGTAAAAACATGATAGATGATAATCTGTGGTATTTAGGTGGAGCATTAAATAATTTGCTTTTTCCAGATGGATTTTATCAACAAGAAAGAAGTAATAATGTTTATTCTACTAATTCTATTAATTATGTATCAAAAATAGGTTTGCCATATGTTTCAGATATTGGCTATGCTAGTGATCCGGATTATTGGAATGGTGAAAATTTAAGAATATGTAGAGAATTTGAGAATAGTTGGATTGTTAATGGTTCAGAAGACTTTACGATAACGCCTAATATAGTTGACAATAGTCATGTGTTTGCTTATGGATGCCATTACTATATAAATACTTGTTTGTATGGGGTTAATCCAAATGGTTACGCTAATATAAGACCTACTTTTTATTTAGATGAAAATGTTAAATATAAAAGTGGTAACGGTACTTATAATCATCCATATATAATAGAAATGTAAAAGAACGTAAGTTCTTTTTTTATTAAAATTATACATAATTATTTATTTTAATTTATGTTCGTGGTATTATATTTAATATATACTAAAGTGAATATAATAGGGAGTGGTTATTATGAAAAAGATTAATAAATTTATAAGGGATAATATAAAATTACTAATATTAATATTCTTATTTTTACAGCCTATCATTGATTTATTTACTTCAATATCATTAAATGTCTTTAGATTAAATATAACTTTTGGAATAATTGTTAGATTAATATTCTTATTTTTAATGATATATTATTTTATATTTGTTAGAAAGAAAATAGATAAAAAGAAAACATATTTATATTTAAGTGGTATTCTTTTATACGTTGTATTATTTTCTTTAAATGTATTAATAAATAAAGATTTAAGTTCAGTTTTTTATGAATTACAGGGAATTATAAAAATATTTTATATTACTATATTACTATTAATATTTAAAGAAGAGAAAATAGATATTAGTAATAGAAATTTAGTAATGATAATGTTTACTTATGTACTTTTAATTATTATACCTGTTGTTACTAATACATCTTTTAATGGTTATACTCAAGGTAAAATAGGTAATATAGGATGGTTTAATTCTACTAATGAAATATCTTCTATACTATCTATGTTATTTCCGATATTTATGGCTTTCTTAGTTAAAGATAAGATGAAGATAATATATAAAGTTATTATGTCTTTATTATTAATATATGTAATGTTTTCTTTAGGAAGTAAAATAACTATATTAAGTATGTTTATAACTATTTTTATATTTATAATACTTTATTTTAGACATATAATTAAAAAGAAAGATAGTAGACTATTGGTGATAATAGTTAGTAGTATAATTGTTATTAGTAGTGTTGGAATATTCTTAGTACCTAAAACTAATTTTTATAAGAATATAGTTATTCATTTAGATTATTTAGGAATAAATTGTTTTAGTGATTTAGTTACTTATGAAAATATAGATGATTTTATATTTTCTGAGAGATTAAGTTTTCTAGAAGAAACAAGAAACAATTATAATAGAGCAGATATTTCTAGTAAGGTATTAGGAATAGGATATATAGAAAATTTTGGAACAGATAATATAAATATGAAAACAATTGAAATGGATTATTTTGATATTATGTATAGAACTGGTATTATAGGATCAATATTATTCTTTGTAGTATTTATATCTTTATGTATAAATAGATTTAAAGATTTCTTTAGTAAGATTAAGAAGAATATAAAAGATATTGATTATGTTTCTTATATAGTAAGCTTATTTATTATATTAATAATGTCTTTATTAAGTGGACATGTATTAGTTAGTCCGGGTGTTAGTATATTTGTTGTAATAATTTTATTAAATAGAAACAAGATAAAGGAATAACCTTTATCTTTTTATCTAATTAATGATATACTAATAAATATAATAGGAGAGATGTTTATGAAGAATAAAGGATTTACCTTGATAGAATTACTTGCTGTTATAATTATTATGGGAATAATAACGTTGTTAGCAGTCCCAGAAATATCTGACTTGATAGATAAAACTAATAATAAAGCTTTTAAAGCATCTATAGAAGGATTGATTGCTAGTGTTAAAAATGAAGCCGCTTCCAAGTATCCTGTTGATAAATCTTATATGGGAAAATATTCAATAATAGATGGAAATATAGTAGGTAGAGGATCATTTAATATTGAAGGAGAATTACCTAATTCAGGAATTTTTATGGTAAGGGAAAAAGGAATTTCTTCTTTTGTAATTCATGATGACTATTGGTGTGCAATTAAAAATGAAGGAGATAAAGACTTTATTTTAAATACATATGATGGTGAATGTAAAATTACTACTTTAGATCCTATTGATGTAGTTGATCCAATAACTTGCTATGAATTTTCTAATGGGACAATTACAGATTACTATGTGAATACTGAAGGTTGTGATACTGATGTTTTTATACCTGAAAGCATAAATGGGGTAGCAGTAGAAACAATAGGAGAGTTTTCTTTTGATAGTAATGGAATAACTAGTGTAGTATTTCCTAGTACTTTAAAAAATATAGGAAGATATGCTTTTAATAGAAATAATTTAATAAGTGTAACAATACCTGATTCTGTTTTATATATTGGTGAAAGAGCTTTTAGTGATAATATGATTAGCAATATAGATTTACCAGAATTATTATTTATGGATGTAGCAGTTTTTAATGATAATCAATTATCTGATAGTGAGGCTTATATATATAAAAGAAATGTAGATGGAACTATTGATAATACAGTTTTATTAAGTTATGGTGGTAGTAAAAGAGATGGTGTAACTATACCAAGTAATATTAGTAAACTAGGAGATTATTCTTTTGAGGGAAATAGTTTAACTAGTATTAATATACCTAATACTGTAACTGCTATGGGATTAGGTACTTTTAGGGAAAATAATTTAACAAACATAGAAATTCCAACTTCTATTACTAGAATTGAATTTACTGCATTTTCAAATAATATTTTAACTGAGGTAATCATACCTGATTCTATAACTTATATAGGTCAACAATCTTTTTCTACTAATAAAATTACTAATTTAGTAATACCTGATTCTGTTACTTATATAGAATTTGGTGCTTTTGAAAATAATCTTCTACCTGATAATCAAGCTTTTGTTCATACTGCTAATGCTCCATATTATTTGAGTTGTTATGGGGGAGCAAAAAAAGACAATGTAATAATTCCATCTACTTTTACAGAAATAAGTTTTGCTGCTTTTTCTAGTGATTCTATAAATAGTATAACTATTCCAAATACAATAACTTATATTGGTGTATGTGCATTTATGAATAATAATTTAACTGAAATAACAATACCTGATTCTGTTACTTATATTGGTGATTTAGCTTTTAAAGGAAATAATTTAACAAATGTAGTTATACCTTCATCAGTTACTTCTATTTCGGAAGAGGCTTTTGCTTGGAATAAGTTAACAAGTGTTTCATTACCAAATACATTAACTAATATTAGTTCTGGTGTATTTTTAGGAAACAGGTTAGAAAGTATAATAATACCTAATTCAGTAGAGAGAATAGAATCTTATGCTTTATATAAGTCTGATTCTTCTAATCCTTTACTTAGTTCAATTATATATGGTGGAACAAGAACTTTTGATTGGAGTAATATAGTTAATGGGGAAGTAGGTACTGAATTTACTACGGGTACTGTTAATAACACACTTGGAGATGTAACAATATCAGCTAATTAAGTATAATTTTATTATACTTTTTTTGTT
>JAQUVS010000010.1 GCA_028693275.1 Bacilli bacterium | reverse complement strand
AGCTGTAATATTATAGAAACAAATCCACAGTGCTTAAATATTATAACCCTAAAAAGTTATATATAAAAATATAAATAGAAAGGGATCTAATATAGGCCATTTAGACCATAATTAGATTATACGTGATTTTATGAAAGCAGTTGGAATTATAACTGAATATAATCCTTTTCACAATGGACATTTGTACCATTTAAAAAAAGTAAAGGAATTATTTCCAGATCATGTAATTGTTCTAGTTATGTCTTCTTTATTTACTGAAAGAGGAGAATTAAGTGTTCTAACTAAATGGGAAAAAACAGATATTGCTCTTAATTATGGTATTGATTTGGTAGTAGAACTTCCTTTTGTTTTTGCTACTCAAAGTGCTGATATTTTTGCAAGGGCTTCTATTGAGATATTAAATCATTTAAACGTTGAATATGTAGTTTTTGGAAGCGAATCAGATGATGTTCTTAAATTAAAAGAAATTTCTCAACTTCAATTAAAAAATGATGATTATAATATTAAAGTTAAAAAATATATGGATGAAGGATTTAATTATCCTACTTCCCTATCTAAAGCAATTAATGATATCTTAGGTTATTCTATAAAAGATTCTAATGATCTACTTGGAATTTCTTATGTTAGAAGTATTATTGAATTAAATAGTAGTATTATTCCTATTACAATTAAAAGAGAAAATGATTATTATGAAAGTGCTACAAAAATTAGAAAAGCTCTTTTAGAAAAAAAGAATATTGAAGATTTTGTACCAAACGATGTTTATAATTATCTTATTAATAAGGATTTGAATGTTTATTATAATAATCTATATAAACTTTTATCGTATAAAATAATATGCGAAGATGATTTATCTATATATAATATTGTTGATGAAGGAATAGATAATAGAATTAAAAAGTATATATTGGAGTCTAATAATATAGAAGAATTAGTGAATAACTTAAAGACAAAGAGATACACATATAACAAGATAAATAGAATGTTAACACATATTCTTTGTGGTTTAAAAAAAGAAGATATGAAAAATTATAAGAAAATTGAATATATAAGAATACTTGGTTTTTCTACTAAAGGAAAAGATTATTTAAATCAAAATAAAAAGAAAATTGAAATACCTATAATTACAAAAATATCTAGAAATATGAATAAAATGCTAGAAATAGAATTTAAAGTTACTAAAATTTATTCTCAAATAACAAATAATCCTTTATTAATTAAAGAAGAATATTCTAATAAACCAAAAATAAGACATTAATTTAAAATTAATGTCTTATTTATTTTATATTTGTTCAATTTTCATGAAGTTTGTATTTTGATTTTTAGGGAATCCACCAACAACTACTAACTTATCATCTTTTTCAAGATTAAGAAGTGATGTAGCTTCTTCTTTTGCTTTTTCAATTATTTCATCTGTTGTTTCATATATTGGAACAACTTTTGGATAAACACCAAAATTTAATGCTAATGATAAAGCTGTTTTTACACTAGGACAAGTTGCAACTATTGCACTTTTTGGTCTTAATGTACTTATTTTTCTAGCAGTGTTTCCACTTATTGTAGTTGCTACAATTCCTTTTACTTCAAGAGCGTTTGCACTTGCAACAGCACTTGTAGCTATAGCACTAGTTATATCTTTAGCACAGATTGGACAAATTTGATTATTGTAATCTAAATAGTCTTCTGTATTTTTACAAATATTTGCCATATATGCTACTGCATCTTCTGGATATTTACCAATTGTAGTTTCTCCACTTAACATAACTGCATCTGTACCATCTAAAACAGCATTAGCAATATCAGTTACTTCAGCACGTGTTGGTCTAGCATTTTTATACATACTAGCTAACATTTCTGTTGCTACTATACAAAATTTACCTTGTTCACGGCATTTTTTAACTATCATTTTTTGTAAGATTGGTAATTGTTGCATTGGTACTTCAACACCTAAATCTCCACGAGCTACCATTACACCATCACTATTTTCAACTATTTCATCTATATTATTGATTGCAGCTTGGCTTTCAACTTTAGAAATAATTTTGATATCTGAATTTAATTCTTTTAGTAATTCTTTTACAGCTAAAATATCTTCTTTAGAGTTAACAAATGATAATGCTAAAAAGTCTCCATTTTTCTTTGCTGCATAAGTTATATCTTCTCTATCAATATCACTTAAGAATGGAATATTTAAATCAATACCTGGAACATTAATTCCTTTTCTTGATCCTAAAGTACCACCTGCTATTATCATACAAGTTACTCCATCTTCTTCTTTAGAAATTATTTCTAATTTCATTAAACCATCTTCAAGTAAAACTGTATTTCCTACTGACATACAATCAATTGTTTGTTTGTAATTAACAGTAAATCTTTCTTCAGTTCCTAAAACATCTTCTTTTACTATTCTGATTGTTTTTCCATTTACTAATTCGATACTATCGTTTTCCATATTTCCTGTTCTGAAATCTGGTCCTTTAGTATCATATAAAGTAGCAATATATGAACCTAATTCTTTATTTGCTCTTTCAACTAATCCTTCTACTGTTGCTCTTTCTTCCATAGTTGCATGTGAAAAGTTAATTCTTGCAACATTCATTCCTGCTTCTATAAGTTTTGAAAAAACTTCAAAACTACTAGTTGCTGGTCCGATACTACAAATTATTTTTGTTTTCTTCATTTAATAATCTTCTCCTCTTTTTGAAATATACGTTAAAATAATACCATAAACAAAGAAAAAAAGCAAAGGTTATTTTTGACAACTAGGACAAAAATAAGTGCCTCTACCTCCTACTTTTATTTTAATAATTGTATTTTTGCATATTCTACATGATTTTTTTTCTCTTTGATGGACAAATAAGTCGTTTTGAAACCTTCCGCTTACTCCTTCTTCTGAAGTATAACTTCTTATTGTTGTACCACCCTCTAATATAGCCTTATCTAAGACTTCTATTGAATTTTTGATGATTTTCTTTGCATCATCATAAGTAATTTCCTTACCTTTTTTTAAAGGATTAATGTTTGAAAGAAATAATATTTCATCAGCATAAATATTTCCAATTCCAGCTATTACTTTTTGTTCTAATAATAGTGATTTTATGGGTAATGATTTTGTTTTATAATGACTCAACAAATATTCAGGGGTTAAATCTTTATCCCAAACTTCATATCCTAATTCTTTGATGCTTTTAATATTATTTAAGTTTTCTTTTTCTACTAGATTTACTCTTGCAAATTTTCTAAAATCGCTAAATCTAAGTTCTATATCTTCTAATTCAAAGATAACATGTTCATGTTTTGTAATTGGATCTTTACTTGTTCTATAGAAAAACTTACCTTCCATTCTTAAATGAAACATTAAATAGTCTTTATCTAATTCAAATAATATCCATTTACCTCTAGTAGTAATTTTCTTTATTTCTTGACCAATTACTCTTTTTTTAAATTCTTCTATATTTGGAAAATCAATTATAGGAGAATACAAAACATTAATATTTGTTATTTTTTTATTTAAAATTTTGTTTTCTAATTTTTTGGCTATTGTTATAACCTCTGGTTTTTCTGGCATAATAATCACCTCTTATTTTGCTTGATACCAATCTTTTCCAAATTCGATATCTACCTTTAGTGGAACGTCTAATTGATAAGTATTTTCCATTACTCTTTCTACTATATCTTTAACTAAATTAGCTTCATCATTTTTAACATTAAAAACTAATTCATCGTGTACTTGGATAATCATTTTACTTTCTAAATTTTTATCTTTAAATTCTTGATAAATTTCAATCATTGCTTTTTTTAATATATCAGCACTTGTTCCTTGAACAGGAGTATTTAAAGCCATTCTTTCTCCTTGTTGAGAAATCATATAGTTTTTATTATTTATTTCGTCTATAATTCTTTTTCTATTCATCAAGGTAGTTACATAACCTTTTTCTTTTGCATTTAATATAACTTTATCCATATATTCTTTAATTCCAGGATATGTTTGTAGATAAACATCAATAAAGCTTTTTGCTGATTGAATATCTATACCGAGATCCTCACTAAGACCAAAGCTACTTATCCCGTATAAAATACCGAAATTAACTGCTTTAGCTGTTCTTCTCATATCTTTTGTTACTGATTGTTCATCTATTTGGAAAATATCAGCAGCTGTCTTAGTATGTATGTCTTTTCCCTCTTTAAAGGCTTGAATTAAATTTTCTGCTTTTGACATATGTGCAAAAACTCTTAATTCTATTTGTGAATAATCACTTGATAGAATAAAAGAATCTTCTTCTGGGACAAAAGCTTTTCTTATTAATCTTCCATATTCTAATCTAATTGGGATATTTTGTAAATTTGGACTAGTAGAAGATAATCTTCCTGTTCTTGTTAAAGTCTGATTGAAAATAGTATGTATTTTATTATCTTCTTGAACTTCATTTAATAATCCTTCTACATAGTTTGATTTTAGTTTAGTTAAAGTTCTATATTCCAAAATTTTATCAATAATAGCATATCTGCTTGATAATTTGTCTAAAATATCTTTACTTGTTGAATATGAATTATCTTTTATTTTTTTAGGATATGGAATAGCCAATTTTTCAAAAAGGACAATTCCTAATTGTTTAGGAGAAGAAATATTAAATTCTTCATTAGCTAAATCATATATTTCTTTAGATATTCTATCTATTTTATCTGTTAGTTCAATACCCATTTTTGATAAAAATTCTTTATCTACTCTAATACCTGTATATTCCATATCTGCTAACACTTCAACTAAAGGCATTTCTATTTTATTAAATAAATACTCATTATCTATTTCTTTTATTTGCTTTAAAAATATATCTTTACTTTCATATATAAATTTAGCCTTATTAACAATTTCATCTTGATATATAGACTCTTCAGGTAAAGCAAGTTTTACACCTTTTCCATAAATGTTCTCATAAAATTCAATTTTTTCATCTAAATTATTTGCTAATGTAGCAATATCATCACCAATATTGTAGTTTAGTAGATAAGCAGCTAACATCAAGTCGAAATTACAATTACTTACTTTAATATTATTATATTTTGCTGTAACTAATATTTTTTTTAAATCATATGTATATTTTTCATATTTATCATTAAAAATTTCTGGATTATTCAAAAATACTTCATATGGAATAAAGTAAGCATTTTCTTTATTATATACAGAAAACCCAATTTTTTGATCTTTATGATAATTATCTCCTAAAATTTCAAGATATAAAGCGTAAGAATCATTAATTATGAAATCTTTAATATCTGAAACAATTTCGTAATCAAGTTTAACTTTGATATTTTCTTTCATTAGACTTTCATCTATATCTATTTTTTTTATAAGTGAATAAAACTCTAATTCTTCTAAAATTTCAAGATATTTAAGAGTATTTATTCCTTCATAACTTATTTCATTTAAACTTGTATTTATTGGAACATCATTATAAATTGTTGCAATAGAATAACTCATGAAAGCGTTATCTTTATCGTTTTCTAATTTTTCTTTTGTTTTTCCTTTTACTTCATCAAGTTTTTCATACAACTCTTTTAATGAACCAAATTCCTTTATAAGACTAATTGCAGTCTTTTCTCCAATACCTTTAACCCCTGGTATATTATCTGCTGGATCGCCCATTAAAGCCTTTAAATCAATCATTTTTATTGGTTCAACACCATATTCATTTATAAAAGTTTCTCTATCCATTCTAATAAAACCACTTTGTTTTAATAGTTTCACTTCTACATTATCATTTATTAATTGAAGAAGATCTTTATCACTACTTATAATTGTTATTTTGTGATCATCATAGTTAAGTTTTTCTGAATAAGTTCCTATTATGTCATCAGCTTCATAATTATCTATTTCCATATATTTAATTCCCATAGCTTCAGTTATTTGTTTTGCTATTGGCATTTGTTTTTTTAAATCTTCAGGGGTTTCAATTCTACCATCTTTATAAGCTTCAAATTGATCATGCCTAAATGTTTTTCCTTTATCAAAAGCAACCATAATAAATTCTGGTTTTTCTTCATTTATAATTTTATTTAACATATTTATATATCCATATATTGCATTAGTAGGAAATCCTTTTGAATTTTTCATTGTATTTCCCGTATAAGCAGTTGCATAATAACTTCTATATACTAAATTATTCCCATCTACTAAAACTATTTTTTTCATATTATCACCCTGTATTAATTATATCATAGTAATAAGTTATTATAAATATAATTATATAAGCTTTATAACTACGCTCTTATTAATTTCGTTGTTAGGACCTTTTTCTAAATTTCCAATTCTTACTGTAGTTATGTAGGTAAAAAGAGCAACTCCTATATAAATTAAAATTACTGCTTTTAAATTAAATTTTTTTGTCATAATATTACCTCTCTTTCTTTATGTTTTTATTTTATATCAAACTTTTGTTCGTGTCAATAAATTATAAAACATTTGTTTGACATTTTACACTTATTGTGTTAACCTTTATATTATATAGGAGGTAAATTATGGATAAATTAACTTCAAGACAAAGTGATATACTTGATGTTCTTAAAAAATACATTAGTAAATATGGGTATCCACCTACCGTTAGAGAAATAGGCAAAGAAATTGGTCTTTCTTCTCCAGCTACAATTCACTTTCATTTAACAAAATTAGAAGAAAAAGGTTATATAAAAAAGAATCTATCAAAAAATCGAACATTAGAACTACTTGTTCCTAATGAATATGAGAAAAAAGATGAAAATGTGGTAGATGTTCCTTTACTTGGAAAAGTAACTGCAGGAACACCAATTGAGGCAATTGAAATGCCTGATGAATACTTTTCTTTACCAATTAGTATGATTCCTAATAATAAGGAAGTTTTTACTCTTAGGGTAAGTGGAGAATCAATGATTAATGTTGGTATATATGATAGAGATATTATAATTGTTGAAAGAAAAAATACAGCTAATAATGGTGATACAGTTGTTGCTATGACTGATGAAAATGAAGTTACTGTTAAAACTTTTTACAAAGAAAAAGATCATATTAGACTACAACCAGAAAATGATTATATGGAACCTATTATATTGCCTAATGCTACAATTTTAGGAAAAGTTATTGGTTTATATAGAAAACTATAAAAGCAGATATTAAATATCTGCTTTTTCTTTTATAAAACTATTAATTATATGGCTAGCAATTAATAAACCAGCACATGGAGGAACAAAACTTGTTGATCCTGGAGTTCTATCACCAGTTTTTTTAGGGATTTCTTTGCTTGATAAAACTGTGATTTTACCTTTTATTCTTTCATCTTTTACCCATTTTCTTAAAATTCTTGCTAATGGATCATTAATTGTTTTTTCTAGTTTTGTTATTTCTAATTTATTTGGATCAAATTTATTTCCTGTTCCCATACAAGATATAAAATTTACACTATTACTAAGAGATAATTTAATTATTTCTTTTTTTGTTTGTATTGTATCGCATGCATCTACTATAAAATCAGGATTATATTTTAATAAACTATTTATATTATTAAAATCAATAAAATCTTTAATTGCTATTACTTCACATTTAGGATTAATATCTATTATTCTTTCTTTAAGAACATCGACTTTTACCCTGCCAATAGTTGAATTCAAAGCAATTATTTGCCTATTTATATTTGTTTTATCTATTATATCGTGATCAATAATAACTATTCTACCAATTCCTGATCTTGCAAGTGATTCAGCTACGTATCCACCTACTCCACCTACTCCAATAATTAAAACACTTTTTCTTTCTATATTGGCAAAATCATCTTCTGTTATTATTTTTTTAAATCTATTAAATCTATCCATTTTATCAAATTCCTTCACAAAAAAATGTCCAAAAGAACGTATTGTCGAACGATAAAACCTGTATGTACAGGTGGGTGCTCATACGTTGTTTTCTAGGATTCCTAAATAAATTCAGGCATTCAACACAAACAACAGATCCGAACTCCCTTATCGTTATTTTCGTTGGTTTTATTTAAGACTTCTACATTTCTTTTAGACAATTATATTATAGCATATTTGGTTATTTTTTTCAATTAAATATTGATTATATTTCCATCTTCTGGAATAAATAAATTAATATTATTTTCTTCTATTTTTTTTAATTTTTCTTTACTGTTTGGACTCATGTGTGTTGAATATATTTTAGTATTTTTATATATTTTTGAAATATGTTCTATATTATCTACACCCATGTGAGACTCGTTTCCTTTAGATAAAGAAGAATCTAATATAGCATAATCACAAATATTTAAATACTCTTTTATTATATTACAATAACTTGTATCTCCTGATACTAATAGTTTTGTTTTATTATTATCCAAAATATATCCATGTGCATTTGTCATATTACCATGGAATACTTTAAAACTAGAAATATTTAATTCTTTACTCAAATTAAAATTATTTAATTTTTTATTATTAATATAAGTAATAGATAGTTCTCTTAAGATTTTTCTATAACTATATGGAAATGCCATTTTTAACAATTTTTTTATTTTTCTTTTTAGTTTATTTTCTGCAATAATTGTTATTTTTTTTGATCCACCTTTTATTTTACTTAAACCAAGAAGAAAAAACGGCAAGTCAAAACAATGATCTCCATGTAAATGAGTTATTACTAAATATTTTATTTTTGTAATGTCTATTTTTTCATTTAATAGTCTTTTGTATACTCCATTACCCATATCTATAACTATCTCATCATTTATTATTATTGATGCACTTGCAGATAATGAGGAAATACTCCCTGTTCCTAAAAATTGTACTTTCATATTATCACCATCTTTATTATACAAAAAAATAGAGCTTTTTAAAACTCTATTTTACTTTTTATATAATCTTTTATTTCTTCTATTGGAAGTGTTATTTGTTCCATTGTATCTCTATCTCTTATAGTTACAGTGTTATTATTAAGTGTATTATCATCTATTGTAATAGCAAAAGGTGTACCAACTATATCACTTCTTCTATATCTTTTTCCTATATTACCTGCTTCATCGTAATCTACCATAAAACTTTTTGATAAATCATTAAATAATTCTCTTGCTTTATCTGTATGATATTTTTTAATTAATGGTAAAATTACAGCTTTATATGGTGCTAAAGATGGAATTAATTTTAATACTTCTCTCTCTTCATCATTTTCTAAAATTTGTTTTTCATACGAATTAAATAATACTGCTAAAACAGTTCTATCTAAACCATATGTTGATTCAATAATAAATGGAATGAATTTTTCTCTTGTTTCCTCATCTAAATATTCCATTGAAGTTTTACTATATTCTTGATGTCTTGATAAGTCAAAATTTGTTCTATTATGAGTCCCATTTATTTCTCCCCAACCAAATGGAAATTTATATTCAATATCACAAGCACTCTTTGCATAATGAGCTAATTTTTCATGATCATGGAATCTTAGTTTTTCTTCTGGTATTCCTAAATCCATATAGAATTTTTTACCATATTCTTTAAAATAATTATATAGTTCAACATCTTGTCCCTCTTTACAGAAAGTTTGGAATTCCATTTGTTCAAATTCAATTGTTCTAAATGTAAAGTTTCCTGGAGTTATTTCATTTCTGAAAGCCTTTCCTATTTGCCCTATACTAAATGGTAATTTACATCTCATACTTCTTAAAACATTTAGATAATTAACATATTCACCTTGAGCATTTTCAGGTCTCAAATATACAACGTTTTTAGAATCTTGAGTTACTCCCCTATAAGTTTGAAACATTAAATTAAATTGTCTTATATCAGTATAATCAGTTGATCCACATTTTGGACAAGGTATATTATTTTCTTTTATATATGCCATCATTTCTTCTTGAGTCATTCCATCAGCATGAGCTTCACTATTAAATCCTTCTATTAGATTATCAGCTCTATGTCTCATTTTACAACTTTTACAATCTATAAGTGGGTCAGAAAAACTTCCTACATGTCCACTTGCTTCCCAAACTCTTGGATGCATTAAAATATCTGCATCTAATTCATAAGAATTATTTCTTTCTTGGATAAATCTTTTTCTCCAAGCATCTTTTATATTATTTTTTAATCTAGTACCTAAAGGACCATAATCCCAAGTATTAGCAAGACCTCCATATATTTCACTTCCTTGAAATATAAAACCATAAGTCTTACACAAATTTACTAATTCTGCCATTGTTAATTCTTTCATTTTTTTCCTCCTATAAAAAAACTCCTAGAATATGTTAGGGACGAATTATAATCCGCGGTTCCACCCTAATTATTCTAGAAGAATCTACTCTTAAATATTGCTGATAGGTTTCCAAGCCCGTCATCGCATTGAATATAAATATATTTTAATACTTATTTATCTTTTTGTCAAATATTATAGGGTTATAAAATAAGACAAGATGAATGCTATTATAGGAATTATATAAATTGCAATCATTGATGAAATATAAATAAATATATACCCTCTACTTACTAAATTTTTAATTATGTTATTATTAATTATAAAATTATGTACACTCTTTATATTTAAGACAAATAAAGTCATTATTCCTATTAACGAAAATATTATTCCTATCTTTAATCCATCTGGTACATACTTAATTGTTATATCATTAACCCCTTTATGCAAGTTTATTCCTATATAATTATTAAATACTTTCTCTAACTTTTCTTCTCTATCATTATTTTTCATATCATATGATTTAGAATAATTTATTGGTATAAAAATAATTTTTTCTTCATTACTATTGATTTTAATATTAATAGTATTTTTATTAAATGTTAGTTCTTTTTCATTGTAATTATCTTTTATAAATTTATTATATTTAGATATATCCATCTTAGATATTGTTATATTTTGTAATTCTATATCTTCAATAATTTCTATTTTAATATTAACTTTTTGATTTTTAAAAATACCTAAATTTAATGTTCCATTATTATTTTCACTAGGATAATTTTTAGCATAAAGTTTATCATTTACATAGATATTCATTTTTTCATATATTTCTGCATTTATACTATTTTTAAGAGATTTTAATACTTCTAAATATAAGATAGATTGATCTTTAACATCAATATTTTTCTCTATATATGCATAATTATCTTTATTTTTTAATTTATAGTAAGTATAGTCTTCGATTTTTGCTTTTTTAATATTAGTGTATTTATAATCATTATATATATCAAATAAATTATCATTTGTTTTTGTAATTGATTTATAAATTTTATTTTGTATTTCAAAAGAATTATTTTCATTCATAAAATTTTCTATATGATCATCTATATAGTATCCATAAGAAATATTGCTGTTGGATTTATAAAAATATAAATTACCATATTTTTTAGTAAATTCATAATTATAATAATTTTTCTTATTTGTTGATAATAAATATTTATTTCCTAGAAGCACATCAGTAAATAATGTTCCGCCTTTTGAAAAAGTTTTAACCCACATAGATGAATAACCTAGTTTTTTTAATGTATTTAGAGTATTTTCATCTGTTAATGAAGTAAAATGATCTAAATTATGAAATTTTGTTACAAGGCTACTATTCATTATAATATTATTAGTATCATTTTTTAATCTAAAATAATCATTTTCTTGATAATCTTTAGATATATTATTCATAATAATATATTGGTTATTAAGATTTTTATTTGCAAAATCAATTCCAACATAAATATATAACGAACATAATATTTGAGTAATAATTATTATTGTAAAAGATAAAAATTTAATCTTTTTATTTATCTTTATTTTATCTATTAAATATATAGCAATTAAATTTATTAAAAAGATTATTAATAAAATTATAATTAATTTTTTATCACCTGAAATAGTTAATGTATAAATATTTTTTTGAAATAATTGATAATTTTTAAATATTAATATAATAGATATTACCGAAGAAATTATGCTTAATGATATTGCCTTTATGGAATCAATTCTACTTATTTTTTCTTCTTTTGATGTAGAATTATTAAGTAGATAAGCACCTCCTATAAGTAAAAGAAATTGACTTATAAATCCAAAACGATTTGTAAAGAAAGCGTATGATCCAAAATGTAGTATTTTATTTACTGGTTCTATTATTATTGGAATCATAGTTATTAATAATGATGGAATTAAAAATAATAGAAATTTCTTATTATCTTTGTAATTCTTTATTAGTTTTAATACCAAATAAATTAAGAATGAAGATAAAATAAAAAATACTATTTTATCTGTTATTGGTCCTGTGTGAGAATTTAATATCTTACTAATGTCAATTCCTAATCTTGATGATATAGATATTTCTTTATATGATGGAATTATAATAAATGATGAAATCAATAAAGATGGAATTGTATATATTCCTAAATTTACAATTGATTCTTTTATTTTATCTTTTTTATATACTAATATGTATATAAGCGATATTAAAAATATAAAGATAAGCATCATTAAAGATAAGTAAAAGCAACATATTAGAGATATAGCTAGAGTAACTGAATACAAAATTGTTCTTTCATTATCCAATACTTTTTTTAATCCTACTATTATAATAGGAAATAAATATACAATATCAATCCATGGTGTTATTTGATACATCAATATATTATAAGCATTAAAGGCATACATAATAGATAGTAAACTTGAATAATACCAAGGTATATTTTTAAATAATTTATTTAATAAGTACTGAAATGTTACTCCTGAAGCTAAAACTTTTAGTGCTATTATTATTGATACAACTAGATATATATCACTTCGTGAAAATAATAAAACTAATAAGCTAAATGGACTTAAAACATAATAAGCTAATATTCCTAAGAAATTAATACCACCACTAGAAGTAAAATCTATTAGTAATGATGAATTTCCTTTAAAAGTATCATAAATTTTATAATAAAATGATGTCACTTGATCATGCATATCTCCCCATATCAGTGAATTGCTTCCAAATGGAAATATTTCTTTACCAACAAATAAAATTATTAGCATAGTAACTATTGAAATTATTGTTATTAGATAATTTTTTTTCATATTTTCATCCTATTTTCTTTATATTTTTTATTATTTTTTTACTTTTTAAAAATATTCCTGTGTACTTATCATAATATTCATCGATAAATTCACTTAACTCTTTTTTTATCTTATCTGAAACTTCTATCTTTGTTATTTTTTCTAATTCTATATAATTAAATAATCTAATTAATTTTATAGTCTTTTCATCAAATATTTTTTCATTTTTAAAGCAATTTCTACATACATAACCACCTCTAGATACATTAATAGTTATTATTTGCTTATCGCTTCCGCAGACACAACAGGCGTCAACATCAGGACTAACTCCTAAGTATTCTAGTGCCTTTATTTCTACGATATCATTGATTATCTCTGGATCACAGCCTTCTTCTATTTTAAGAAGACCTAATTCTAGTAAATCATATATTTCTATATCTTCTGCTTGTCTAATAATTTGATCAACTAATTCTAATATGCAAGTTGCATATGAAATTTTATCTATATTTGTCAAAATATTTCTAAAAGAATTGTATACATCAACACTAATTAAATTTGATAATCCTTTTTCTTTATAATAAATAATGAATTTACCATATACAAGACGATTACTTACTCCTTTTAATTTACTTTTCATGGTTCTACAACCTTTAGAAATTATTCCTATTTTACCATATTCTTTAGTTAAAACATTTAATATTTTGCTTGTTTCTCCATACTTAGTTTCACTTAGAACTATTCCTTCTATTTCTACTATCTTCATATTTATTTTTAATTAAAAATTAATGTCGTCAAGGCCTAATTCCCTTATTAACGTTTCTTTTTCTCTCCAATTTTTAACTGTTTTTACAAATAACTCTAAATATACTTTTTTACCAAAATATTCTTCTAAATCTTCTCTTGCTTTTGTCCCTATTTCTTTTAACATACTACCTTGATGACCTATTATTATTTTCTTTAGGGATTCTCTATCAACAATTATTAAAGCTTGAATTATTACTTTATCTTTTTGCTCTTTTAATGTTTCGATTAAACATGTAACTGAATGAGGAACTTCTTCTTCTGTTAATCTTAGTACTTTTTCTCTTATGATTTCACTTGCATAAAAATTTGTAGAGATATTTGTTACTTTATCTACATCAAAAATTCTTTCTTCATTTGTTAAATATTTTTTTATTGTTTTAAGTAAAGTTTCAACATTATCATTTTTAAGGGCAGAAATTGGAATAATTTCTTTAAAGTCCATTAATTCTTTACATTTATTAATTGCTGGTAATAATGTTTCTTTTTTAATTCTATCTACTTTGTTCATTATTAAAATTACTGGTACATCTTGATTTTTTAACTTTTCTAAGATAAACATATCACCTTTACCAATACCTTTTTCTATATCAACTAAAAACAGTATTAAATCTACATTTTCTTTTGAATTATAAGATTTACTATTTAAAATATTACCTAATTTATTTATTGGTTTATGAATACCAGGAGTATCAATAAAAATAATTTGTGAGTCATCATCATTATAAATTCCTTCTATTATATTTCTTGTTGTTTGGGCTTTATTTGATGTTATTGCTAGTTTTCTTTCTAGTATTGAATTTAATAATGTTGATTTACCTACATTTGGTCTACCCATTATTGTTACAAATCCGCTTCTCATATTGTCCTCCTCTTCTAAAATAATATTATAATTTTTGGTAAAAATATAATCATTCCTATAACTAATGCCATGATTGATAAAATTAAAGATGATGCTGATGCAGTATCCTTAGCAATTTTAGCTAATGGATTTTTTTCTAAAGTTATCAAATCTACAATGGCTTCTATTGATGTATTTATCATTTCGGAAGCTATAACTGTTCCAATTGCTATTACGCAAAACATCCATTCTAATGGATTAATATTAAAAATAATTCCTAATATTATTACAAAAATAGATGCTAATAACATTACAATTACGTTTTGTTCATTTTTTAAAGAATATACAAATCCGTCTACAGAATGAAAAAAACTTTTAAAATATTTTTCTAATATATTCCCTTTATCTTTATTTCTTTTAACGTGTGATTTTGAATTCATTTAATAAGTCCTCCTGTTTTTTAAACATTATTTCTTCATCTTTTTTATCCATATGATCATAACCTAATAGATGAAGTAATCCATGAAGAGCTAAAAAAGATAATTCTCTATTATAAGAATGTTTATATTCGATAGATTGTTCTACAACTTTATCTATACATAAATATATATCTCCTAATATCCTTATTTTTGTTTCTATTAACTTATTATCTTCAAGTGCAAAACTTATAACATCTGTTTCTGAATCTTTGTTTCTATAGTCCCTATTTATCTCTCTAATTTTAGGTTTATCTACAAAGATTAAATTAAACTCTGCATTTTTAATTTTTTCTTTTTTTAAAACTTTATTTAATAATTTTTTTAGATGTTTTTCTTCTTTTTTTAATTTACTATTTGTTTCATTAAAAATATAAATTTTATTCATTATCTCACCACCATATAAATATATGTAATTATTATTCCTACCATTATTAATGACAGAATATTTAAAAATATATTTGATTTTAATATTTTAGGAAGAGAATCTCCTATTTTATCTAACAGGCGATATAAGAAATATCCTATCATTCCGCCTAATACATTTAATATGATATCATCTACGTCAAATACTCTTCCAATTATTATTTGTGTTAATTCTATCGACAATGATGCAGTTAACACCAATATTATTGCTTCTCTTTTTCTATTTATCTTAGTTAAAAAAGTTACAAAGAAACCATATGGTATAAACATTATCATGTTACCTATAACATTTTTTAAGAAAAGATTACTTCCAATGTGATATCTCAATATTTCTTTTAATGGTGTTAAATTATTTAATGAATTTATTGTGTTTTGATCTTCAAAAGAAACAACTTGAAATAAGCATATTATATATAGCATAAAAAATAGAATGGATAAATCTTTATATAGAACCAATTCTTTTTTATTTTTAATAATATCTGCTAATCTTATTGAAACTGCTATTATTAAACACATGAATATCATTGGCCAGGTGAATTCCATGACACTTTTAATTGTACTATCTAATGGCGTTATTATAGAAACCACCCCTTTACATATTATCTATTTTACTCTTTTTAATCATAATTATCAAATATATTATAACATTAATCATTATAAAAAACTAAAAAAATAAAGAGAAATAATTCTCTTTATTTATTATAGATTAGATAATTTTTCTTTTATAATAAGAGATACTTCTTGCATGTTTGCTTTTCCTTTAAATTTTGGAGTAGCTTCTTTCATTATTTTTCCCATATCTGATTGACTTTCTGGTTTAACTTCTTTAAAAATATCGTCTATTATTTTATCTATTTCTTCTTTTGATAATTGTTCAGGTAAATATTCTTCTAATATTTTTATTTCTGATTCTGTTTTTTCAATTAGATCGCTTCTATTACCTTTAGCAAATTCTTTTATTGATTCATTTCTTTGTTTTATTTGTTTTGTTACAACATCAATTAAAGATTCATCATTTATTTCTTTTTTATTATCTATTAATTCTTGTTTTAGAGTTGCTTTAATTGTACGTAAAACTACTAATTTATCTTTTTCATGTGCTTTCATAGCTTCAATAATTTCTTTATCTAGAGTTTCTACTAAGTTCATTTATTTCACCTCTTTCTATAAAATAAGAGACTATTTACTAGTCTCTGTTTGCTTTACTTTTTTTACGAGCATTTTTGATGCCTTCTTTTTTTGCATTTCTTCTTTTAACTCCTGGCTTATCGTAACCTTCTCTTTTTTTACATTCAGAAGGGACTCCGTCTCTAGCAACTTTTTGTTTAAATTTCTTTAATGCAAATTCTAAGTTTCCGTTTCTTACTGATACTTGTGTCATTTATTTTTCCCCTCCTTCCACGTTTTACTAAAATAGATTATAACACAACTATTTGTTTTTTTACAATAAAATTTAATTTTTTTATCTATTTTTAGTTGTTTTTTCTTCTTCTGTTTGTAAATCTGATGGATTTAGAATAAATTTATAAGAATCATCTTCTAATAAACCCATTAGCATTTCTCTTTCTTTTTTTAATTTTTCTTTTTCTTCACTTGAAAATTCTACAACCTTTGTTGGAGAAATAGAATCTAGAAGTTCCAGTTCATCTTGTGTTGTTTTTTGATTATATACCTTTTTCATTATCTCTATTCTTTTATCATAATTATTCATATGTTACCTACTTTCAATAAAGTAATTATATAATATTTTGATGTTTTTAGCAAACAAAAAGAGACTATAAAAATAATCTCTTTGATATATCATACTAATTTTTCTATTATCTGATATAAATTTCGCATAAAAGTTCCTAAATATGTTCCCATATTAAAAACTGTTTTTATTAGTATTTCTAATACTATAGCTCCAATTGGAAAAATTAGTATTTGAGTTAGGTTTTTTATTAAATTCTTTTTCTCTAAATAAATGTTTTTTATACCCTGCATAATTTATTTGTACTCATCCTTCTTATTGACGATCCAAGACTTTGCCCTACTGAATGAATTGTTTTTATTATTGAAGATAAAGAATTTATTAAGGTTCCTGAAATATTAAAACCTCCATTTATTTGTTCTAATTCTGTTTCATTTAATTTATTCATATTTTTCCTCCTATCTATTACATTTTATTGGCCTAGTATACCCATCAAATACTCCTACTAAGAATACTATTATTGCTACTATTCCGGCACCAATTAGAAATGAAAATCCTCCTCTTACTTCTTCTAATTCCTGTTCACTTAATCTTTTCATTTTATTCTCCTTTCATTTTAGAAAATAAATTACTTATAATTGATTTTTTTTCATATGTACTTGCATATATAACAAAATTTTTATTATATGTTGTCTTTTTATTTAATGATAAAGTTACTTTCTTATAATAATTGTCATTATAAAAATAATTATCCTTACTTATATCTTTTATTGTATAAATAAATCTATTTTTCTCTATCATTATATATTTTCTATTACCAATATATTTTAAATCTTCTATTTTTATATTTAATTCATATGTATAAGTATCTTTCTTTTCCAGTAATATTTTCTTATTATTATAAAAATCTATTTTAAAAACAAATATTAGTAATAATAAAAATAAGATAATTATTAATATTATTTTGTTTTTATTTATTACTTTTTTTGTAAAATAATTATATTCTTTTAAATTGATATTATCCATTTTTTAGTCCCCTATCTAATTTTATTTTTTTAGAATATAAATTATTATTATTAAATCTATGAGAAATTACTATAAATGTTTTTTCTTTATTATTCTCAAATATTTTAGTTATTATTTTTCTTTCTAATTCAATATCTATTTCACTAAATGATTCATCAAATATATAAATATTTTTATTTTGATATAATGCTCTTGCTAAAATAATTCTTTGTCTTTCTCCTCCACTTATGTTAAACCCATTTTCTTCTAATAACATATCGTAAGCCAGTGGATTATTTTTATAAATTTCTTTTAAATGACATATTTCTTCAATATTTTTATATTTTTCTAAATCATATTCTCCTAATATAACATTATTTAAAATACTATCAGTAAATAGATATTCATTTTGTGATAGATAACATATATTATTTCTTAAAGTATCTCCTTTATATTGATTTATATTTGTCCCGTTTATTCGAATTTCACCTTGATAGTCTGAAATATAATTAACTAATAACCTTGCTATTGTACTTTTTCCTGAACCAGATTTACCATAAATTAATACTTTTTCTTTTTCTTTTATATCTAAATTAAAATTTTCTAGTATTAAGTCTTTACCATTATAAGAATAATTTATATTTTTATATGATATATCTCCATTAGTAAATATTTTATTTTCTTCTCCTATTTTTGTTTGTTCTTCTATTTCGAATAATTCATTTATTCTATCTATTGATACTTTGGCATCTCTTACCATTAGATCAAGATTCATAATATTCCTTATGGGTTCTAAAAAGTAAAATAAAAGGCTATTAAAAGTAATTAAATTAGCTAGAGATATTTTATTATCTATAACTAATAATCCCCCTATAGTAACTATAATTGCTATTCCTAGTAATTCTATTAGATCTTTTATAAAATTTTCTTTGAAAAATATATTATTTATCATTTTACTTTTATTTAAATAATCTATATTTTTATTAATTAAATTACCCAAATAATGATTATTACTATTTATACCTTTTATTGTTTCTATACCAGTAATTACTTCAGTGGTATAGGAATTTATAATAGAATATTTTTCTTTTGTTTTTTTTATATATTCTTTCATAGGATTTTTAAAAATATTTATTACTAAGATATTTAATAATATTATAAATAAAGCTATTAGAGTTAATGAAATATTTATACTAAATAAAGTTATTAAGACAAATACTATTAAAATACTATCAATGAAGATAGACATTAATATTTTACCTGTCACTTCTTTAATTGTTTCAATATCATTAATTCTATTTATAATTTCTCCAGTAGTTTTGTTTTTAAAATAAATATATGGAAGTGATAAAATGTGTTTATAAATATTTTTTGTAATAGAAAAATCAAAATTATGATTAAATTCATTTATTATTTTATTTCTTAAATAATCGCTATATTCTTTTACAAATATTACTGTAGCAAATATTATTAATAAACTATAAATGTTAAACTTATTATAATAATCTATACCTAGTTCTATTATTAACTTAAAATTAAAGGACATAAAAATATTTAATAATGTATATATAAAAGAGAATAATATTATTAAAAATAAATTATTTTTATTTTGTAAAATATTTTCAATTACTATTTTCTTGATTTTGTTATTTGTTTTTATAAGTGGGATTTTCTTATTTGGTTTTAAAAATATATAATTGTTAGTAGAAATCTTTAAGAAATCTTTTTTTGTTATTTCTTTTATTCCTTTAGATGGGTCTAATAATATTAATTTTTTATTTTTAATTTTATATATTACTACAAAATGTTTATATTTTTTATCTATTATAACATTTGCTATACATGGCAAATTTTCTTTACTAATATCAAAAATTGAACCATTAACTCCGTAAGAAGTAAAATTTAATTTTTCTGCTGCTTTAACAATATTTATTCCAGTTGTTCCAGTTTTATTTGTATTTGTTAAATCTCTTAATTTTTCTAATGAAATTCCACCACCATAATGTTTCATTATCATAAGTAAAGATGCAGCTCCACAATCTTTTATATCATTCTGATAAACCATAGGATATTTACTCATTTGATCACCTCCTATGTTATTATGTAATATTTTTTTAATTAAACTAAAAAAAACACATTACTGTGTTTTTGTTTGTGTATTAATATGATTACTTAAAGTTTCTATTGATAAGTCTTTATTTATTACTGTAATTTCTACAGATAATAAATTATTTTTGTCTAATTCTTTATAAAAATAGTAATTATAATATGTTTGGCTATTAAATAGATAAGATTCTTTATAACAATACCATGCTTCCTCATTTATTGTTATACTTGTTTCTTCAGTACCAGAAATATTTTGGTATGTTGATAAAAGTTTTAATTCATCAGTTTTTGATTTTAAGTTAATGTAATAATCATCCTTATTAATTTCTTTTATATTGTAGTTCATATCTAGATCTTGATTAGTTAAAGATAAATAGTCTTCATCTTTCTCTAAAACTACAAATGAAGAAGAGGCGCTGATTTCAATTAAGAATTTATTTAATTTAATTGTATAATCAATGTCTATTTCAATTGAATTTGGAGTAACAGCATTTAACTCATATGATTCTAATGAACCTAATTCTTTACTGAAACTAAAAATATAATTATCAGATGTTTTTTGTATTCTTAAGACTAAAAGCATTCCATCCATTGTAGAGTTTTTAGCAAAGAAATAACTATCTGTTGTTATCTTCATCATTTTATATTTTTCTTTTATCAAATAATTTTCAATAGTATAAATACTTTCATAGTTTAATTTGTTTTTTTTGTACTTAAACTCATAAACTTTTTTATTATTTTCTTTTTTTTCTATGGCAGAAGATGCTTCTATTTTTGTTAATCCATAAACAGTTTCAACTTTTTCTGAATCAAAAGTAATAATAGCTTGATTTTTTAATGTATGAAAAACTGTAAAATATAAAATTCCATATGTAATAATTGATATAACTATTAAAGATAAAAGAATTTTTCCAAAAGCTTTAGATATTTTTGATAAGTCTAATGATCTTTTCTTTTTTATTTCAAATCCTGGTTGTTTCTTTTTTTCTACTAATTGGATATTACAAATTGGACATACTTCTGTACCAAAAGGTAAATTTGAACCACAGTTTGGACAATTCATTTAATCCACTTCCCTTCTTATTTTTTTATAATATTCCATTACAATTAATATTGGTAATGATATCAATATTAATATTAACATATGTTGTAATGGTATACTAGATGTTTTTAATAATTTACTTAATAATGGTACTTCCATTACTAACATCTGTAAAGCAAACGATCCTATAAATGTGAAAATAATTAATTTGTTATCAAAAAATCCTTTTGAAATTAAAGATTTTTTTTCATTTCTACAATTTAACATATGAATATTTTGTAAGAAAACCATGTATGCCATTATATAACCTCTTGCTAGATATTCGTCCATTTTTATATGTTTTATTAAAAATATCCATAACATAAAAACAAAAATTCCTATGGAAATACCAGAAATTAATACTTCTTGTTTTAATAATTTGTCAAAGATATTTTCTCCTATTTTTCTTGGTTTTTCTTTAATGATATCTTCATCTTCTTTTTCAAAAGATAAGGCTATATCTTGCATTCCATCTGTTACTATATTTAACCATAATAATTGTATTGCTAATAGTGGAATTGGTAAATCAGATACAATTGAAAGCAAGAAAAATATAACTTCAGCTATTCCGCATGATAGTAATAAATATATTACTTTTCTAATATTACTATAAGCATTTCTTCCTTCTTTGATACCAGTTACGATAGATGAAAAATTATCATCCATTATAATCATATTACTGGTTTCTCTAGCTACATCTGTTCCACTACCCATTGATATTCCTATGTTTGATGTTTTTAAGGCAGGTGCATCATTAACACCGTCGCCAGTTACTAAGACAAATTCATTATTTCTCTTTAAAGCGTTTACTATTTCTAGTTTTTGGATTGGATTTACTCTAGAAAATACTTTTATTTTCTTTATATATGAATCAAATGAATTGTATCCTTTTTTTAATTCTTCATCTATTTTATTACCTGTTGTTACTTCACAAATATCATCTGTTATTCCTAACTCTTTTGCAATTGCAAAGGATGTTAATGGATGATCTCCAGTGATCATTAAAACTTTTATTTTAGCTTTTTTACAATCATTTATAGATGCTTTTGCTTCTAACCTTATTGGATCAATAAAAGCTACCACTCCTAGAAAAATAAAATCTTTGTAATGATTTTTATCATCATATTCTTTTTCAGCTAAAGCAATTACTCTATAACCTTCTTTAGCTAGTTCTTCATTTTGTTTAATAAGAATATCTTTATCTATTGGAACTGTTATACCTGATAAATTCATCTTTGTACAAAAATCAACAATTGTTTCTAATGATCCTTTAACCGTAATTTTTCTTTTTTCTTCTACTTTATATATACACCCAGAAAACTTTTTTTCTGATTCGTATGGAATTAATTCTTCTATTATATATTTATCCAGGTTACTTTTATTCTTTAATGATAAAGCTTTAAAGGCTATATCAATTGAATCTCCATAATGTTTCCATTTACCTTTATCTTTTTCTAATGAACTTTCATTATTTATAGCACCTAATTCAATTATTTTATTTATTTCATCTATATTATTATTAGAAATTGTTCCATTGTCATTATAACCACTACCTTCAATTATAGATGTGATTTCATTTGGTAAAACAATTTTTTTTGCTGTTTGTTCATTTACTGTAAGAGTCCCAGTTTTATCACTTGCTATTACTGTACAATTTCCTAAGCTTTCTACTGAATTTAAGTTTTTTACAATTACATTCTTTTTAGACATTCTAGAAGAAGCTATAGTTAAAGCTAAAGTTATTGCCAGTGGTAGACCTTCTGGCATTGCTGAAACTGATAGGGCTACTACTGATAAAAACACTTCATGGGGGTTAAAACCTTTTAATAATAATATTACTGTTATAATGATAGCTAAAACTACTACAATTAAAGTTACTTGTTTAGTAAATTTTTCCATTTTTATTGTTAAAGATGATTTTTCTTTTTTAGTAGATATAACTTTATTTACTATATTACCTATTTCAGTATTAGAACCTATTTTTACTACTTTTGCTATAGCTCTTCCTGTTACAATTGAGCTTCCTGCATATACTAAATTATTATTTTCTTTAGTTATATTTACTGATTCTCCAGTTAAAAATGATTCGTCTACTGTTAAATTTTTATTTTCTAAAATTATTAAATCTGCTGGTACTTTATCTCCACTTTCTAAAAATACAATATCATCTATTGTTATTTCTTCTGCATTTATTAATATTTTTTTATTATCCCTTAATACTTTTGATTTAGCTTTAATTAAATTGTTTAAAGCTTCTGCACTTTTATTAGCTTTATACTCTTGTATAGTCCCTAATATTGAGTCTAGGAGGATAATTATTACTATAGCTATTGCATCTATATATTCTTTAGTTATTATAGAAAAAATAACAGTTAATAACATTAAAATAATTATTGGATTATTAAATTCTGAAAAAAAGATTTTATAGATTGATTTCTTTTTTTCTTTAGGTAAGATATTTTTACCATATTTATTTTGATTTATTAATGCTTCTTCTTCTGTTAGTCCTTTGATATTGTTGTCCATATTTTATATTCTCCCTACAGTAATTTTAACATAAATAGATATTTTTTTAAACAAAAAAACTAACTATTTCTAGTTAGTCTTTATTTTATTATGGTG
>JAQUVS010000009.1 GCA_028693275.1 Bacilli bacterium | reverse complement strand
AATGAATTACCTAGTTCTTTCTACTATCTTATTATCTAACTCATAATCACAAATATCAGTAATAGTTAAATTTAATTCACGTGCTAAATCATAATAATCGCCATCTTCTTCTACAAAGACAAATGGTTTATCTAAAAGTTCTTCATTTATTTTTACAACTTTAGCAACTTTTCTATTAGATAATTCAACAGTAACTCCAATAGGATATAAAGGCACATAACTCAAAAATAAATTAGTCAAATTTTCATCTAACTTTCCATTTTTCGAAACAAATTTCATAATTTCAATAACATTAGACGGACTCTTATGAAAATTAATTACTTTAGTCAATAATGATTCATAATAATTACATATCTTTAAAATTTTTTCCATTACAACACCTTGATTGGTATTTGTATTCATAAATTCTTTTGTTACTCCCAAAGGTCCTTCTTCCATCATATCTTCTTCTGATAGTAAAACAGCTAACTTTACTGTTGAATCAATCCCTGGATTATCTTTTAATATAGAAAAAGAATATAAAGGAACTAAATCAGGATTATACTTAACGAAACTATCTTTATCATATTTTTGGAATTTCTTTTGATCTAAAGCAACATCCCATTTTGCTTTTTTAAGATTATTTTCATCTTGATATATTGTCCCAAGTTTATGAAGAAGAGCTGCTACTGCAAGATTATTTAAATCTATTTGAACAGTATCTTTTCCTCTTTTCATATTATATATTTTACCAAGAGCAGTTGCAAAACAACAAACATCTACAACTCTTTGATAAACATCTTCATTTTGTAATGAATATTTAGATAAATCATAAGACAAATACTTAGCAACCAATATTTTCCCAACAATATCTTGCGCAACTTTTAAAGTACTTTTAACATCAAAATTTCTAACAGATTGCATTGCTATTTCTTGTATTTCATCGTTTACTGTTTCCTCTACATCTTTTTTAAATTTAACTTTAATGAATTGTTTACCTTTTTCTTTTAATTGCTTAATAGTTAAATCAGTAAGAGGAACATTAGCAAAAATCATAGGAACACTACTATTTTCATTAATATATATATTTTCTGCAACAACCATCCCTGGTCTTAACTTATCTATTGATATTGTCATATTATCCCTCTTCTTTCTACTATTAACTAATAATATTATATACTATAAATGATAGCATTAACAATATAATTGACGTAAATAGGTTAACTTTATTATTTGTGAAAAATTTATAACCTTTTATCTTTTTATACTTTTTATTATACTTTTCTGTAATTTTACTATTTTTATCAATATACAATCCTTGAAGTTTTTCTCCTAATATACTATCTATTATAGTATTAATAAATCCTAATAAGAAAATAAAAATAAATATTTTAATATCAAATTTAAATAAAGATATTAATGATATTACTAAACTACCAAGTAGACCACCAAATATTCCGATATTAGTAATACCCCCGCTTATTCCTTTTTCTATTACTTTTTTAGACAAAATATATTTAACTTTATTCTTACTATACTTGCCAATTTCTCCACTCCAAGTATCACTATTTGAACCAGCTAATGAAACAAAAAGCATAAATAAATATATTTTATGATTAGTAATATAATAAATAATAGCTAATATAGATGGTATTAAACCATTAGCTAGGACTTGTTTATATGTTCTAGGATTTAAATATTTCTTTATTTTATTTTTTCTAAATATCTCAATTATGTTTGATGAAGTAAAAAATAAAATTAATGCTATATACGAGTATAATCCCCCATAATAATATATTAAAAATCCTACTAAGAAACTAGTTATCATTCCACCTAGAGTAATTAATTTTAAAGAATTAGCAACCAATACTATCAATAAATTAACTGCTACTACAAATAAAAATATATATGAATCATAATAATTTAATAATGAATAAGTTAAAATACTAATACCTAATGGTAAAAATAAGTTATCATATCCTTTAGTACAAATTGCTTCTATAAACATACTAAAAGTAGCAATAATAAAAGAATATATAAAGACATTATTTAAAATAAAATTTCCTAAAAATAAATAACTTATCATAAAAGAAACAATAAAATTACTAATAGATCCTTCTAATGATTTACCATTATATAATTTATGTTTTCCATAGTCCATACCGATTAAACCAGCTATCCCATCACCATAACCGAGAATAAGTGCTGATAAAGCTCCTATAAATAAATTACTTCTATCATTAAAAAAAACAATAGTTAATATAAGTAATGAGATACTATAAAAAACAGTACCATAGCTATTATTTTCTTCTCTTTCCATAGAAAGATTCAAATTATTCTTAACCGATAAATAATTAATAACTATAAAAATAGCAGGTAATATAGCTGCAAAAAAAGCATTATCAAAAAAGAACCAAGCAATCAAATACCAATTACCTAACCCAATATGAATAAATTTTCTTGACATTTCCTTATCAAACTTTTTCTTTTTTAACATTACACTTGATACTTTCATAATTAAAAATATATATAATAATGAGACTAATATTCCTATATAATTCATAATTTCCTCCTATAAAAAAAGAAGTCTATGACTTCTAAACACTCATTAATTCTACTTCTTTTTCTTTTGTTTTTTCATCAATAATTTTATTGTATTTATTAACTATTTCTTGAACTTCATTTTCAAGAGATTTTTTCATATCTTCGGCATTTTCAGATTTATCTAATTCATCTAAAGCTTCTCTTCTATTATTTCTAACAGCTACTTTAGCATCTTCTGCCATACTTTTAACTTGCTTAACTAATTCGATTCTTCTATCTTCAGTTAATTGAGGAATTATAATACGAATAGTTTCACCATCATTATTTGGTGTATAACCTAAATTAGCATCAAATATTGCTTTTTCTATTGATGATAATGAACTTTTATCAAAAGGTTTAATCAATAATTGTCTTGCTTCAGGGACTGATACAGTAGCAACTTGCTTAATTGGCATATTACTTCCATAATAGTTAACAAAAACTCCGTCTAAACTACTTGGATTAGCTCTTCCTGCTCTAATAGTAGTAAATCTTTTTTCTAAACTTTCAATTGTTGAATCCATTTTTAGTTTTAAACTATTTATTTCCATTTATCTTCTCTCCTTATACTTATATTTTACTATGATTAATCTTTAAAATCAATAAATATTAAAAAGAAAAAAGCAATATAAATTGCTTTTATCCATTAATTTGATTCATTACTTCTTCAGCAAAGTTTTCTTCTTTCTTTTCGATTCCTTCTCCAACTTCATAACGTACCATTAATTTAATTTCTCCACCATTATTTTTAACAAAAGTTCCTACTGATTCTTTATCTTCTGCTTTAATAAATAATTGTTCAGTTAAACAAACATCTGAATAATATTTGTTAACTTTTCCAACCATTATGCTTTCAATTCTTTCAGCTGGTTTACCTTCATTTAATAATTGTTCTTTTATAATTTCTTTTTCTTTATCTAAAGTTTCTGTAGGTACTTCTTCACGAACTAAGTATAAAGGATTCATAGCAGCTACATGCATAGCAACATCCTTACTTACTTCTTCATTTGCACCTTCAACTAATACGATAACACCAATCTTACCACCCATATGAGAATATGTTCCAAATACTTGAGAATCAGTCTTTTCGATTAATTGAAATCTTCTAAAACTAATTTTTTCTCCTATTTTAGCAGTAATATTAACTACTGTATCACTAAGTGTACCATCATTAGTTGTTAAAGCTAAAGCTTCATCTAAAGTTTTAACATTTCCTTCAAGCACTACTTCTGCTACATATTTAACAAAATTTCTAAATTCTTCATTTTTAGCAACAAAGTCTGTTTCTGAATTAACTTCAATTAATATAGCTTTATTACCCTTAACTAAAATTTCTGTAATTCCTTCAGCAGCTATTCTAGATTCTTTCTTAGCAGCTTTAGAAATACCTTTTTCTCTAAGCCAATCAATGGCTAGATCCATATTTCCTTCACATTCTTGTAAAGCTTTCTTACAGTCAAGCATTCCTGCTCCTGTTGTTTCTCTTAGTTCTTTTATATCATTAGCACTAAACATAGTATCCTCCTAAGTATTATAAATTATTTGCTTAAAACTTCAATTAATTCAGCTTTCTTCATAGTAGTATATCCTTCGATATCTTTATCTTTAGCCATTGCTTTAAGTTCAGCTACAGTTAATTTAGATAAATCTTCATTAGAAGATTCAACTACTTCACTAACAACTTCTTCTTTAACAGTTTCTTCTTTAGCAACTTTTTCAGTTTTTTCTACTTTTTCAGCTTTCTTTTCATTTCTGTTTTTATCTTCTTCACTTAAGTAATCGATCATTTCTTTTCCGTTAACTTCAGCGATAGCATTTGTTAAAACACCAATCATTAATTTAACTGAACGAACTGCATCGTCATTACCTGGAATAACAAAGTCAACCATATCAGGATCACAATTTGTATCAACAATTCCAAATACTGGAATATTTAATAATTTTGCTTCATGAATAGCATTTGCTTCTTTATGAGGATCAACAATTATAAGAGCATCAGGTAATTTTTTCATTTCTCTAATTCCTCTTAAATATTTGTTTAATTTGTCATATTCTTTTTTGATTTTTATAACTTCTTTTTTAGGTAATACTTCAAAAGTTCCTTCTTTTTCCATCTTTTCGATTTCTTCAAGTCTTTTAATTCTTCCTTTAATTGTTCTAAAATTAGTTAAAGTTCCACCTAACCATCTTTCGTTTACAAAATACATACCAGTTCTAACTGCATTTTCTTCAGATGCTTCTTGAGCTTGTTTCTTAGTTCCTACGAATAAGAAATTTCCTCCGTTTTCAGCGATTGCTTTAACTTCTTTATAAGCTTCTTCAATCTTCTTTGCTGTTTTTTGTAAATCTATAATATATATATCATCTCTTGTAGTGAATATATATTCTCCCATTTTTGGGTTCCATCTTCTTTTTTGGTGTCCAAAATGTACACCTGCTTCTAATAAGTAATTCATTGAAACTACTGCCATAATTATATTTCTCCTTTTCGTTTTACTTCTATTAATTTCTAAAGTTTATCACCATATTTTGGCACTCGACAAACAAATTCATTAATATGATTATTTTTTTATTTACTTAATACTTCTACTAATTCAGCTTTCTTCATAGTAGTATATCCTTCGATATCTTTATCTTTAGCCATTGCTTTAAGTTCAGCAACTGTTAATGAAGATAAATCAGTTGATTCTTCTTTAACTTCTTTCTTAGCTATTTTCTTTTCTTCTTTAGCTACTTCTTTAGTTACTTTTCCTTCTAATCCATCTTTAGCTAATTTAACTAAATTTGCAAATGAAGCTTGATCATTAATAGCGATTTCACTAAGCATCTTTCTATTAACTTCAACACCTGCTTTAGTTAATCCATCAATAAATCTTGAATAACTAATTTCATTTTCTCTACATGCTGCATTGATTCTTGTAATCCATAATTTTCTAAAATCTCTCTTTTTAGCTTTTCTATCTCTAAATGCATAATTTCCTGAATGCATTAATTGTTCTTTAGCAGTTTTATATAATCTATGTTTACTACCAAAATAACCTTTTGCTTGTTTTAATACTTTTTTATGACGAGCTTTTGTAACTGCTCCATTCTTAACTCTTGGCATTTTATACCCTCCTCTAATTAATTATCTTATTATATTATATTTTTTAATCTTTTTGCATCAGCTGAACTTAATGTTGAAGAATTTCTTTTTCCTCTGTTAAAAGCTGCATTTTTGCTTCCAGTGTTATGTCTGCTTCCTGGATGTCCAATTGTAACAGTACCACTGCTTCTTTTATTAACTACTTTTGCAGTACCTTTGTGTGTTTTAATTTTTGGCATTTTATTTCCTCCTATTAATTATCTTTTTTTGGTGCTAATAGCATCATCATTGTTTTACCTTCTAATTTAGGTTTTGACTCTACATCAGCAATATTTTCAATACGAGCAGCAAATTTATCTAGCACTTGTTTTCCTAATTCAGTATGAGCCATTTGTCTACCTCTAAAATGAATAGTAACTTTAGTTTTATCACCTTTTTCAATATACTTAGTAACTTGTCTTAACTTAGTTTCAAAGTCACCGATATCTATAACTGGTGAAAGTCTAAACTCTTTTACATCAAAAGAATTTAATTTTTGTTTCTTTAAAGCTTCTTTTTCTTTTTTGATTTTTTCATAACGATATTTGTTATAATCCATAACTTTACATACTGGTGGATTACCTGTTGGTCCAATTAATACTAAGTCTAACCCAGCATAATTAGCTAATGTTAAAGCATCTTTTATTGGTTTAACTCCAACTTGTTCTCCATTTGGTCCAATTACTAGTACTTCATTTGCTCTAATTTGTTCATTGATTAACAAATTATTCTTATTGTTTGCTATACAAAACACCTCCATTAAATATAAAAAAGTGGATACAATGTACCCACTTAACCAACAAAAATATATAATAAACTTAATTATATTATTATTCTTATACAGCCGTTTACCTAAAGCTAAATGCAATCAGGCGGATGGATACACATCTCTTTCCTTTTTCAATTTACATTAAGATTATATATGTTATTTATATATTTGTCAACTATTATTACTTATTTTCTATATTAATAGCTAATTCTTTTAATTGTTTATTATCAACTTCGTTTGGGGCATCAGACATTAAACAAGAAGCACTTGCTGTTTTTGGGAAAGCAACAACATCTCTAATATTATCTGTATTTGCTAAAATCATAGTTAATCTCTCTAAACCAATACCAACACCACAATGAGGAGGAGCTCCATATTTAAATGCTTCTAAGAACCATCCAAATTTAGTTTTAGCTTCTTCTAAACTCATTCCTATAGCATCAAATACTTTAGCTTGAGTATTAGCATCATGTATACGTACTGATCCACTTAATAATTCATATCCATTAAGAACTAAATCATAAGCTCTAGAGTAACAATTTTCTTTATCAGTTAATAATTTATCTATATCTTCTTTATTAGGAGAAGTAAATGGATGATGTGCTGCTACGTATCTATTTTCTTCTTCATTGTATTCAAACATAGGAAAATCTGTTACCCATAAAAATTTATAACTATTTTCATCAATTAAATTTAAATCTTTTCCTAATTTATTTCTTAAAGCTCCTAATGATGCATAAACTATTTTCTTTTTATCAGCAACAATAAAGATTATATCTCCTAATTCAAGATTTAATTCTTTTATTAAATTTTCTTTTTCATCATCATTTAAAACTTTAGCAATAGATCCTGTTAATCCTTCAGAAGTATATTTTAGATATGATAGAGCTTTAGCCCCATATATTTTAACTAAATCTGTTAACTTATCAATCTCTTTTCTAGAAAAATCTTCACATCTATTTTTAACTACTATAGTATTTATAATCCCTTTATCTAAAATTATATTCTTAAATATTTCAAAACTTGTATTTTCAAATACATTAGTTATATCATTTAATTCAAGATCAAATCTTAAGTCAGGTTTATCAGACCCAAATCTTCTCATACATTCATTATATTTTAATTTTAAGAAATTATCTAATTTAACATTTTTAACATCTAAAAATATTTCCTTCATCATTTCTTCTACTACTGCCCAAATGTTTTCTTCACTAGCAAAACTCATTTCTATATCTATTTGAGTAAATTCAGGTTGCCTATCTGCTCTTAAATCTTCATCTCTAAAACATCTAGCTATTTGAAAATATCTTTCCATTCCACCAACCATTAAAAGTTGTTTATATAATTGTGGAGATTGAGGTAAAGCATAAAACTTTCCTTTAGATATTCTAGAAGGAACTAAATAATCTCTTGCTCCTTCTGGAGTAGATTTACATAAAATAGGAGTTTCTACTTCTACAAAACCCAAACTATTTAAATAATTTCTAACAATCAAAGTTATCTTATTTCTTAATATTAAATTATTTTGAATAGTTGGTCTTCTTAAGTCTAAATATCTATATTTAAGTCTAGTATCTTCTAAAGCAGTAGATTTATCACTTATTTCAAAAGGAATATCCATAGAAGGATTAATTAATTCTAATTCACTAACATTAACTTCTATTTCTCCAGTTGGTAAATTATCATTTTTTCTTTCTCTTTCTACTATTACACCATTAACATGAATAACAGATTCACTTTTTAAAGTAGTAGCTAATTCATAATCTTTTTCTTCAGGTCTAACAACTAATTGAATAATTCCACTTCTATCTCTTAAATCTATAAAAACAAGTCCACCCAAATCTCTTTTCTTACTTACCCAACCATATAAAGAAACTTCTTCACCTACGTTTTTAATATTAAAATCAACATTATTATTATTTTTCATATATACTCCTTTTATTAATTATGATTACAAGAGCAATCATCACCGCAGTCACAATCATTACCACAATTGCAGTCATCGCCGCAATCACAATCATCACCACAGTTACAATTGTGATCATCTTCGTCTTCACAACCACAGTCACATCCATCATGATTATGATCATCTTCACTAATTAAACATTCATCTAAATAGTATAGTAAATAATCTATTTCTATTTTAACTTCTTCTTTAGTTGTATTATTCTTAACTGTAATTAAATTATTTTCTAAATCAGAGTCATTTAAAATAATAAGATATTTACTATTTAATCTATCAGCTTGTTTAAATTGTCCCTTTAATCCTCTTCCAGTATATTCTGTATCAATTCTAAATCCACTCATTCTTAACTCTTGTACTAAAGTTGCTGCATAATCTTTTTCTGTATCACTAACATACATAACAAAAGCATCAAGCTTAGTATTAATAGGAAGTTCAATTCCTTCTTTTTCAATAGCTAACATAAGTCTTCCAATTCCCATTGCAAAACCTACACCACTAACATCAGGTCCACCTAGTTCTTTAGCTAAACCGTTATATCTACCACCTGCACCTAAAACGTTTTGACTACCAAAATCTTTGATATCAGCTTCAATTTCAAAAACAGTATGACAATAATAATCTAAACCTCTAACTACATTAGGATTTACTATATATTCAATATCCATTAAACCTAAATACTTTTTAACTGCTTCAAATCTATTTTTAGAATCTTCATTTAAATAATCTAGTATTCTTGGAGCATCCTTCATTATTTGTAAATGATTATCTACTTTACAATCTAATACTCTTAATGGGTTTTTTTCTAATCTATTTTTACAATCATCACATAATTCATCTACATGTGGTTTAAAATAATTAACCAAAGCTTCTCTATATTTACTTCTAGATTCTAAATCTCCTAAAGAATTAATATTAACTTTAATTCCTTTTAAACCAACTAATCTATAAATATTAACTGCCATACTTATAATTTCTGCATCTGTAAAAGGATCATCACTTCCTATTACTTCCATACCAAATTGAGTTAATTCTCTATCTCTACCAGATTGAGGTCTTTCATATCTATACATAGTTCCATTGTAATAAAGTTTAACTGGTTGAGTTGCATCTCCATACATTTTATTTTCAATATAACTTCTAACAACTCCAGCAGTCCCTTCTGGTCTAAGAGTCATTTTTCTGTCTCCTCTATCGATAAAATCATATGTTTCTTTAGAAACTATATCACTAGTTTCTCCTACTCCTCTATGAAATAATTCAGTCGATTCAAAAATAGGAGTACGTATAAAACTATAATTATATTTATCACAAACTCCATCTATTAAATTACTAACGTATTGCCATTTTTTTCCTTCAATACCATATATATCATGGCATCCTTTTGGTTTTGTTATCATAAAAATCCTCCTTATAATATAAAAAGGTAGCACTACAAAGGACGAGTCATTCTCGTGGTGCCACCTTATTTCCATAATTACTTATGCTTTAATTTCTTAACGCGAATCCACGCTTCTTTTTTACAAGTGTCTTTCATCTAATAATTATTTGATATTCTCACCAACCATATCATCTCTTTAAATATTATTAAATTACTCTTCTTTAAGAAGATATATATATTTTACTACATATTTTCTTCTTTTTCAATATAAAATGATATAGAAAAAGAGACTTATTAGTCCCTTACTTCTTCTATCTTTTCTTTTATATCTTTTCTATAAAATTCTAATGTTGTTTTAATAACTATAGATATTGGTAAAGCTATTACTATTCCTAAGAATCCAAATAATGAACCAAATGCTCCTACTGCAAAAATAACAGTAACAGGTTTAATATTATTAGTTCTTCTATAAATTCTTGGTGATATAAAATATCCATCTACTTGAGGGAAAATCAATGCAACAATTAAACATGATATTAAAAGAGGCATTGAAATAACTGAGGCTGTAATAATAGCGATTGTATTAGATATAAAACCTCCAAAATAAGGAATTATACACATCATACTAGCTATAATACCAAGTAATAACCAGTTTGGATGACCTACTATAAAAAATATTATTGAATATTCAAATAATTGAATCAACATAAAAGTAGCTAATCCATGAGTATAATTATCTATTTCATCATCTAATTTTGTAACATATGATAAATATCTTCTATTCTTTAATCCTTTTAAAAACACTTTAACTTTTCTTCTAATAGAATCCATATCTATCAAGAAGTAGATACTAACTATATATACTATAATAAAATTAGTTAATATATTAACACTCTTACCTAATAATTCAAAAGTACCAGTAGATATATATCCACCAAAATCTTTAACTATGTTATTTAATGAATTAACTATAGTATCTGAAAAACTTCCAAAATCTAAATCATATTTAGTATTAGCATTAGAAATAAATTCTATAACAGATTTAGATAATGATACTAATTGATCATATACTAAAGGGATTGTAAAAAATCCAACAGTAACTATAAAAGTTGTAATAACTAAAACAATTAAAGTAACTGCTATATTCTTTCTAATACCACATTTTTCTAATTTTTTCAAAATAGGATGTAAAACATAAGCAATAGCAAAAGCTATAACAAATGGTAATACTATACTAAAAACTTTATTTAATATAAATCCCCAATAATCATAAGTAACAAGTACAAAGTAAAAAATTATAACTGCAATTAAAACATTCAGTAAACGATAATTTAATTTATCTTTCATATAAACCTCCAATATTATAAATTAATTATAACACATAATTATCTAAATAATCTTTCAACTTTTAAAACATAACTAAGTTTATTTAATTCTAAAAATATCTTATCTAAATAATCTTTATTTCTAAGGTATAAGTCTATTTCATAAACAGTTTCTTCACTCTTACCTACAGTAACAAATTTATCAATATGAATATCAAATTGGCTCATTTTTTGTAACATTTCTACTAATTTTTCTGTTTTAGTTTCTGTATGAACTATTATAGATGTAATATACTTAGTATTTGTATTATTGCTCCATTTAACAGATATCATTCTATCATCTAAAAACTCAAGATTATGACAATTAGTTCTATGAACACTAATACCATTACCTTTAGTAATATATCCCAGTATTTCATCCCCTGGAATTGGTCTACAACAAGATGCCAAGCTAACTTTAACCTTATCTATACCAGCAACAATAATATCTGTATCTGGTTCTTTTATAACTACTTTTTTTACTTTTACTTCTTCTTCTTTTTTAAATATCATAGACACTATAGAAGTAGGAGAATATTTACCATTACCAATATGTAAATATAAATCTTCTATATCTTCTAGTTTTAATTCTTTAATAATTAATTTTATATTATCATCTGTAAAGAAATCTCCAAATGGAATTTTCCTTCTTCTAAGATCTTTTTCAAGCCCTTCTTTACCACGTTCAATATATATTTCTTTTTCAGATTTTGAAAAGAAACTCTTAATTTTATTCTTTGTTTGAGTAGAATAAGCTATATTTAACCATTCCTTTGATGGACCATTTGAATTCTTAGAAGTGTTTATTTTTACTATATCATTATTTTGAAGTACATAATCAAGAGGCACAATCGAATTATTTACAATTGCTCCTATCATAGCATCTCCAACTTTTGTATGAACTTTATATGCAAAATCTATTGGAGTAGCCCCTTTAGGTAATTCAATAATATCTCCCTTTGGAGTAAATACATATATATTGTTATTTAATACTTCATCTTTAACACTATTAACAAAATCTTCACTACTCATCTTATCTTCATTTAATTCAATAATTGCTTTAAAGAATTGTAACTTTTGATCAGTAAGATTTTTCTTTGTAGCATCTGCATCTTTCTTTTCTTTATAAGCCCAGTGTGCTGCTATTCCATTTTCTGCTATTTCATCCATTGATTTAGTCCTAATTTGAACTTCAAATAAATATCCATCTATTCCAAAAATAGTAGTATGTAAAGATTGATACATATTTAATTTAGGCATTGCTATATAATCCTTAAATCTTTTAGGAATAGGTCTAAATTTAGAATGAATTAATCCTAGAGCTAAATAACATTCTTGCTCAGTATCAACGATTATTCTAAGAGCTAATAAATCATATATATCACTAAATTTTCTTCCTTTATTTAGTTTAGTATAAATACTATAAATACTTTTACTTCTTCCCTTAATACTGTGATTAATTCCATGTTCATTTAAAAGAGTACTAACAGATAATTTCATATCTTCTACTGTATTATCTCTTTCTACTTTAGTATTATTAAGTTTTTCGGCTATATCATAAAAAACATCTGGTTTTAAATATCTTAAACTTAAATCTTCTAATTCACTTTTAATTTTATGAATACCTAAATGATGAGCTATAGGAGCAAGTATTTCTATAGTCTCTTTCGCTTTCTTTTTTTGTTTATCTTCTGATAACGCCCAAAGAGTTCTCATATTATGAAGTCTATCAGCTAATTTAATTATTATAACCCTAACATCTTCACTCATTCCAACTATTATTTTCTTATAGTATTCAATCAAATAATCATTTTCAGTAGAAAAATTAATTCTTCCTAGTTTTGTAACTCCATATACTAAATTAGAAACTTCTTCGCCAAATTCTTCTTCTATTTCATCTCTTTCTACATCACAATCTTCTAAAACATCATGTAGTAAAGCAGCGATAATAGTAGCTACATCGGCATATATTGAAGTCAAAATTATTGCAACACATAAAGGATGAACAACATATTCTTCTCCACTTTTTCTCATCTGACCACTATGTTTTTCATAAGCATAATTATATGCTTTTTCTATTTTATCCAACTCTTTTTTATCATTTATATATGAAGACGCCTTATTAATAAGAACATCTATCGTATATTTATTATTATCTTTTGTCATATACATCACCTAAATTATTTCATCATTTCCAAAATATTTCTTTCTTTCCGTTTCACTCATCTTACTTTTCATATAATTTTCTATATCCATTACATCTAAATCAAAAATATCATTAACCATAGTATTTAAATCTAATCCAATACTATTAATCCATTTCTTTTCTCTAAGAAAATTCCAAATATCTTCTTCTTTAATATAATCTATTTTTTGTCTTAATAATTCTCTTTTTCTTGTAGTTAAAGCCGGTTTAACCCTATTATATAACTCATTTATATTAGTAAATTCAAAATCCATACTCTAACCTCCTACTTATATTCCAATTATATATTAAATTAATAAAAAAAGGAATATATAATTCCTTATTTAAACAATCTTCTTCTATAATAGATTAATCCGTTTTCTTCTCTTAAACGTTCCCTTGATACCCCTACATTAAGTAAATTATCTTTTAAAATAATATTTTTTCGATTAATTGAACCATTTATTTCATCTATCTTCATAATTAACTCTCTTGGTATATTTTCTATAGCAAATTGTACCATTCGACTAGCAACATTATTATTTAAATACATAGAACAATCTTCTTCCATTCTTTCAGCTATACATGATACGTAAAGATTATCATAGCCTTCTTCTCTTATTACATCCTTTAAAAAATCATATCTATTAAGGTCTATATCAGTTATACCATCTAGCATAAGCCTTTTATCTTCCGTAATAACTTTTCTAGATAATGAAAGCATTTTTTTATAAATTGAAAAAATAGCATCTAATTCGGTTACATATTGTTGTTGTTCTTTAAGAGTTACTATTTCATTTCCATCTTCATCTTTTTCAATATTTCTAACTACCAATTTAGAAATATTAGATTTTTCTATAATATCATGTTTTTCCTCTGAAGCTAAGTACATTGCATCAATTATTATATCTGAACACTTATTAACTAAATCATTAGGAAGTCTTACCAGTGTAGACTTATATTTTAAATATTTCTTTTGTGAAACTTCATTATATATAACTGCATTAACAAATTCTTTTAAGAATTTTTGTTCTTGTTCAGACATATCTACCCTAAATCCATTATATTTTCCTGCAAAAACTCTCTCCAATACCTCAACGTTAGTTAAAAATTTTACATCACTCGGTAATAAAGTAAAAAAACTTTGTTTAATTCTTTCCATAATTTAAATCCCCCTCATTTAAAACATGTTGTAATAATATCATAAAATAAGGCTTTTGTAAAGAAAAAGATGTGATTTTTACCCTTTTACACCTAAATTTCACTAAAATAACACAAATTAAAGTATAATATTATTAGGAGGGATTATTATGAAAATTTTAATTGTTGACGACGAAGTATTAATAAGAGAAGTTATAAAAGAATATTCTATTTATGAAGGATATGAAATATTAGAAGCTAATGATGGTATCGAAGCTTTAAATATTATTGAAAGAGAAAAAATTGATTTAGTAATATTAGATATAATGATGCCAAGACTAGATGGTTTTTCTACTTATAAAGAAATTAAAAAAAGAAAAAACATTAAAACAATAATGTTATCTGCTAGAAATGATGAATACGATAAATTATTTGCCTTTGAACTTGGAGCTGATGATTATTTAACAAAACCATTTTCTCCAAAAGAATTAATAGCAAGAATAAAAGCTGTTTCAAGACGTGATAAATTAGAAGATAAATTCACATATGATAAATTAGAAATAGACTTCAAAGGACATACTTTAAAAATAAATAATGAGGAAATAAAAATAACACCAAAAGAATATGAAATATTAGTATATTTAATAGAAAATAAAAATATTGCAATATCAAGAGAACAAATATTATCAACTATTTGGGGATATGATTTCTTTGGTGATGATAGAACAATAGATACCCATATTAAAATGTTAAGAAATAATTTAAAAGAATATAGAGATTTAATAGTTACTGTTAGAGGAATGGGATATAAATTTGAAATTAATGAAAATTAATAAAAATAGCTTAAACATAAAAATATGGAAATATTTTATTTTATTCTCAATCTTGATATTAGCCTTTCTGTGGTTATTTCAAGTTATCTTTTTATCTTCTTATTATAGATGGGTCAAAACAAATGAGCTAAACGAAACTGTAAGTGAAATAAAACAATCATATAATAGTGATTCTTTCTATAATCATATTGACCAATTAACCTATAAAACAGGTATTTGTATAGAAATAACAAACAATTATGGGAAAACAACCTACTCTACCGATTCTATGGATAGAGGTTGTATTGTTAATCCTAATACTACCCTACTTTATAAAAATGATTTTCTAAATAGTAATGATGAATCAAGATCATATGAAATATTAAATCCTCACTTTAATAATAAAACTCTTATAAAAGCTATAACATTAGATAATAACATTTATGCTTTTATAAATACATCACTAGAAGCAGTTGATTCAACAGCAAATATTCTTACTAGTCAATTAATTATAGTAACATTCTTAGTACTAATCATGTCATTTATAATTGCCTATTTCTTATCTAAAAAATTATCTAATCCAATCGTAAAAATAAATAATTCAGCTAAAAAAATGGCTGATGGAGATTATGATGTTTTATTTAAAATTGATGAAAATATAGAAGAAATGAATGAATTAGCTACTACACTAAATTATGCTAAAGATGAGTTATCTAGAACAAATGAACTTAGAAAAGATCTAATGGCTAATATCTCTCATGATTTAAAAACCCCCCTAACTATGATTAAAGCCTATGCAGAAATGGTTAGAGACTTAACTTATAAAGATAAAGAAAAAAGAAATAATAATTTAAATATTATTATTGAAGAAACAGATAGATTAAATAACTTAGTAAATGATATTTTAGATTTATCTGTTATAGAATCAAAAACTCAGTCTTTAAAAGAAGAAGAAATTAAATTAACAGATTTAATAAATTCTATAATTAAACGTTATGATATTTTTGTAGAAAAAGAAAAATATAACTTTATTGTTAATATAGAAAATAATTTTACTATCCTAGCAGATAGAAAAAAATTAGAACAAGTAATCTATAATTTAATTAATAACGCTATTAATTATACTGGTAAAGATAATAATATTTTTATAAATGTTATTAGTGATAATAATAATAATAATAATAATATCTTAGTAGAAATTAAAGATACTGGTAAAGGTATCCTTGAAAAAGATATAAATAATATTTGGGATAAATACTATAAATCAGAAAAAAAACATAAAAGAAATGCAGTTGGTACTGGTCTTGGTTTATCTATAGTAAAAAATATTTTAAAACTACATAAATTTGAATATGGAGTTAAATCAGAAAATAATAAAGGTACTACCTTCTACTTTATAATTCCAAATAATAATATTATTGAATAAAAAAAGACTTTTAAAGTCTTTTTTATATTATATCGTCATTACCAGTAGTAGAATTAATATTATCTACTTGATCAAGTATTTCTTCTCTTTTATCTTCCATTTTTTCTATATCATTATTATTTATACCAGATAACATATTAACTCTTTTTCTACTTCTTCCTTTTCCAAATCTTGTATCTTCAACCTTAGAAGCACCAATTTGAGCAACAATATATCTTTCTTTTATATTGCCATTACTATAAGAAATTAAAACAACTATTAAAACCAATGTTGGCAATATTAAACTTATATAATTATTAGTAAAAATATTATGTTTACTTATAACTAATCCATATAAAGAGAATATAAAATTAAAAGCTATTGCAAAAAAACATGGTATTGAATATTTTAATCTAACATCTCTAATCTCTTTTTCAAATGGTTTATGAATCCTATAAATTATAAGAAATGGAACTATTTGATAAAAAAGAACAAGTAAATAAACTAAGATTCTAAATTGCATTTAACATCCCTCTATTCTATTAAGATGATATCACTATTTCAAAAAATAATCAACTTCCTTTCACAGAAAATTCACACTTAAATTATAAAATTAATATGTAAACGAAAGGAGGAAAACATGTACATAATTAAAAATGCATGGAAAAGTATTACAAGGGCTAAAGGAAGAAATATATTAATAGGAATAATTATAACTATTGTAACTATATCTGCTTGTATATCACTAGCAATAAATAAATCTAGTGATACATTAGTTAATAGCTATAAAAATAATAATCCTATAGAAGTATCTTTTCAATTAGATCCATCATCATTAATGAATGCTACTACTGAAGAAAAAGAAAGTTTTGAAACACTAACTGTAGATATGATTGAAGAATATGGAAACTCAAGTCTTGTTAGTGATTACTACTACACCCTAGAAGCTAGTATGTCAAGTGATGAAATAAATCCAGTTGATTATTCAACTTTAACAGTAGATGAAAATGCTGAAAATGAGAATGATTCTAATAGACCAAAAATGGATTCTGGTGATTTTAGATTAACTGCTTATTCTGATTTTTCTTATTTAGAAGATTTTATTTCTGGTACTAAAAAAATAACAGAAGGTTCTATGATAGAAAAAGATAATACAGAAAATGTAATAGTTATAAGCGAAGATCTTGCAGAAGAAAATGATTTAGAATTAAATGATACTATTACTTTATATTCAAACGATGAAGATACAACATATAAATTTGAAATAATTGGAATTTATGAAGATACATCTGATGTAAGTGAAGATAGTTTTGCAGGTATGACATCAATGAATTCAAGAAATCAAATGTATACTAATCTAACTTCATTAAATGAAATATTAGAAGAGCAAGAAGATACAACAAGTGAAAATACAAAAAGAATGATGAGTAGAAATGGTTTAAGTGCTAAATTCTATTTAAATGATAATGATACACTTGATGAATTTGAAGATGAAGTAAGAGAAAAAGGTTTAAGTACATACTATTCTGTAAATACGAACGAAAGCGAAACTTTAGCTACTTTAGAACCAATTCAAAATATATCTAATTTTTCTATGACTTTCTTAATCGTTATCTTTATAGTTGGAGCAATTGTCCTAACAGTAATAAATTTAATAAATATAAGAGAAAGAAAATATGAAATTGGTGTATTAAGAGCTATTGGTATGAGTAAATTAAAAGTAACTGCTCAATTAGTTAGTGAAATATTTATTGTATCAATAATATCACTATTAATTGGGACTTCTATTGGTACTTTAGCATCACAACCAGTTGCTAATATGATGTTAAAAGGAGAAATAGAATCATATAAAGAAGAAGTTAGTAATACTCAAAATAATTTTGGAAATGGGAATTTCCAAAGACCTAGTATGAATCAAAATAATAATCCAATTAGAAAAATGGCGGCAACAGATTATGTAGACTCACTATCAGTTAGCATAGATATAATAACTATTATTCAATTAATTTGCGTAAGTATGTCTTTAACTTTAATATCTGGTATAGTTGCAGTCTTATCAATTAATAAATATGAACCAAATAAAATATTACAAAACAGATAGAAAGGAGATATTATGAGTATATTAAAAGTAGAAGATCTAAGTTTTTCTTATGACAATAATAAACTTGTTTTAAAAAATATTGATATGGATTTTTCTGAAGGAAAAGTATATGGAGTCTTTGGTAAAAGTGGAGCCGGTAAAACTACTCTTCTTTCTCTCTTAGCCGGACTTGAAATAGCTAAAGACGGAAAAATACTTTATAAAGATAATGACTTATCAAAAATAAATAGAGATAAATATAGATCTAATGAAATTGGAGTAATATTCCAAAGTTATAATCTTCTTCCTCACCTAACAGCTTTAGAAAATGTAATATTATCAATGGATATAAGCAATCTTAAAGTAAAAGATAGACATAAAAAAGCAATGCAATTACTTAAAAAAGTTGGTTTAGATGAAAATAAAGCTAATAGAAAAATTTTACAGTTATCTGGAGGAGAACAACAAAGAGTATCAATAGCTAGAGCTCTATCCTATGACTCTGAAATTATATTAGCAGATGAACCTACTGGTAATTTAGACAAAGATACAGAAGAAGATATAATTAATTTATTAATTAATTTAGCACATGAAGATAATAAGTGTGTAATTATAATTTCCCACTCTACCGAAGTTAAAAATCGTGTAGATATATTATACTATTTAGTTAACGGCAAACTTGCCGAATAATTTTAGTTAATAACTACTAATCTCTCACCGGTAGTTATTATATAAATTAAAAACCTACTATTCATTAGTAGGTTTTTTCTCGTATTTATTTATAAATTCTTCTCGGTATTCTAAAATTCTATTTTCTTTAATAGCTTCTCTTAATTCTTCAGTTAGTTTAATTAAAAATCTAATATTATGAATTGATAAAAGTCTACCAGATAAAGCTTCATCAGCTACTATTAAATGTCTAATATATGCACGTGTATAATTTCTACAAGTATAACAATCACAATTATCTTCAATAGGAGTAAAATCTTCTCTATATTGTAAATTTCTTAAATTCATTTTACCATTTCTTGAAAAAGCATTACCATGTCTAGCTATTCTAGTAGGTAAAACACAATCAAAAATATCAATTCCTCTTATAACACCATCTATTATATCCAAAGGTTCTCCAACACCCATTAAGTATCTTACCTTATCTTCTGGTAAGTAAGGAGTTGCATATTCAATCATCTTAAGCATAGTTTCTTTGTCTTCTCCTACAGATGTACCACCTATAGAATAACCATCAAATCCCATTTTAACAGTTTCTAATGCACTATACTTTCTTAAATCTTCAAATTCTCCACCTTGAACAATACCAAATAAAGATTGATTTTCATTTTTATGAACATCCTTCCCTCTTTTAGCCCATCTAAGTGTACGATCAACTGAATTTTTCATATACTCATGTGTAACAGGGAAAGGTGGACATTCATCAAAACTCATAGCTATATCACTATCAAGTTTATTTTGAATTTCAATTGATTTCTCAGGTGTTAAAAATAATTTAGAACCATCTATATGACTCTTAAAGTGAACCCCTTCTTCTGTTATATCTTTAGGTTTAGCAAGTGAAAAAACTTGGAAACCACCACTATCTGTAAGCATAGGACCGTTATAGTTCATAAACTTATGTAATCCACCTGCTTTTTCTACTATATCTTCACCAGGTCTAAGCCATAGATGGTATGTATTAGACAAAACTATTCCTGCTTTAGTTTCATAAAGTTCTTCAGGAGATAGCATTTTAACAGTTGCCTTTGTACCTACTGGCATAAACATAGGAGTTTCAAAAGTTCCTCTATTTGTTTCCAAAGTTCCATATCTTGCCATTGAATTAACATCTTTATGTTTTAAATTATACTTTACTTTCATAATTACCTCCTTTTATTATTTTTATTAAATTCTTCTCTTAATATATCAAAACTACTTATACTACCATTTGTATAATAAGTGTGAAATCTATTGCCATCATATTTAAATAAATTAATACTATTAGCAAATTCTTCAATATCATCTAAATTAAAATTCTCTATATGATTTAAACTTATTGACTCTGGTAAAACAATAGAAATATCCCATTTATCAACCAGTTTATTAGTTTTTTGATCTAAATATTTACTTTTACCATGATTCAAAAAAATAACATCATTTTTTTTAACAATAATTTCAAACATTGATGGTAAAGACCCTATTGGTAAATCATAACCAAGTTTACTCGCACATTCAGATAAAGCTTCATTGTGTCTTGATCCTAATGTCTTAGGAAGCATTTCTACTCTTCCATCATTACATATAATAGAACATATTGAATTTAAACATTTTTTCATGATATATCTCCTTGTTATTTAATAAACATTGCATCTCCGAATGAGAAAAATCTAAATTTTTCTTCTACGGCAAAATTATAAGCTTCTAGAACTTTTTCTCTAGTAGCTAATGCACTAATCAACATAAGTAAAGTTGATTTAGGTAAATGAAAATTAGTTAATAAATTATCTACCGCCTTAAACTGATAACCTGGATAAATAAATATATCTGTAAAACCACTACATTCTACAAACTTATCATATTTTTGATAAACTGTTTCTAAAGTTCTAACTGAAGTAGTTCCCACACAAATTATTTTCTTATTATTTTCTTTTGTTTTATTAAGAATATTTGCACTTTCTAAATCCATTTGATAAAACTCAGAATGCATTTTATGATTAGTTATATCTTCTACATTTACAGGTCTAAAAGTTCCTAAACCAACATGAAGTGTTATAAATACTATATTAACACCCTTATCTTTAATCTTAGAAAGTAATTCTTTTGTAAAATGTAGTCCTGCTGTTGGAGCAGCAGCACTTCCTATATTCTTTGCATAAACAGTTTGATATCTGTTTTTATCATCAAGTTTTTCATGAATATAAGGAGGAAGAGGCATAGTCCCTAATTTATCTAGTATTTCGTATAAAATACCATCATATATAAGTTTAAAATGTCTAATTCCATCTTCACCTTCAAAAATACACTCTGCTTTTAAAAGACCTTCACCAAATTCTACTATTGTACCTAATTTAACTCTTTTAGCAGGTTTAGCTAGACACTCCCAGTTATTATCCTTTAAATCTTTAAGTAAAAGAACTTCAATAACTGCTTTAGTATCTTCTTTTATTCCCATAAGTCTAGCTGGCAATACCTTAGTATCATTCAACACTAAGGTATCTCCCTCATTAAAATATTCTATAACATTATAAAATTCTTTTTCCTCTATAGCACCAGTTTCTTTATCTAAAACTAATAATCTAGAAGTATCCCTTTTTTCTAAAGGAGTTTGAGCTATTAATTCTTCTGGTAAATAATAATCAAAATCATCCAGTTGCATATAATCACCTTTTTCTATTAATTTTTGTTAGCTTCTTCACTTTCTAACTCTAACATTCTAATTTCTCTTTCTTTAACATAATCGTTATATCCAGCTTCTTCCATAATATCGTAAGAATCTTTTTCATTTAACATAGCAATCATATCATTAAGAAAGTTTTTTATACTGTCACTATCATCCAAATTTTTAATTTTTTTCTTAGCTAATTTAATAGTATAAGAAATAAAGAAATTTCTTTTTTCAATATCTAAAAATTTCTTTCTAATATTTAAAATATAATCTTCATCATCTACTACTTTTAAATAATTAGACATAATAGTAACATCTATATCTCTAAAATAATTAACTAAAACAAATAGATTACTTAAATCCATATTTTTAATTTTTAATCCTTCTATTTCCATTAATCCAGATAATGTAACTATACAAGATAATTTTTCAATCTTTGTATATAACAATTCATCTATATATTTTACTTCTTCAATAAATTTCTCTTTTATATCTTTTTTTTCATAAAAAACAACAGGAAAACTAGTCCATTTTTCTATACTATCTTTATCTTTAAATAAATCAAAATTTTCCTTTAACATATAATTAACAGTATCAGCTATAGTTTTAAAATCTAAATCTCTATGATTTTCAAATAATCTTTCTTCCATTCCCTTTTTCTCCTTTTATTCAAAAATACTTTTATTGTATTCTATTTTTAAATGTTGGTAAGCATTTTCCGTTACCATTCTACCACGATTTGTTCTTTTTAGCAAACCACATTGTAATAAATAAGGCTCATAAACATCTTCTATCGTACTAACTTCTTCACCTATTGCACTTGCTATTGATTCAATACCAACAGGTCCTCCACCAAACTTATTTATGATAGCCTGTAATAATTGATAATCCGTATCATCAAGTCCTATCTTATCTATCTTTAATCTATCAAGAGCTTTACTAGTAGTATCTATATCAATACTTGAATTACCATCTACCAATGAAAAATCTCTAACTCTTTTAAATATTCTATTTGCAATACGAGGAGTTCCTCTACTTCTTCTTGCAAGTTCAAGAGCTGCATCATCATCAATTGGCATATCTAAAACTCGACTAGTTCTTTTAATAATAGATTCAAGTTCATCTACTGTATAATATTGTAATTTAGAAACTATTCCAAATCTATCTCTCAAAGGACCAGTTAAGTCACCCGCTCTAGTAGTAGCCCCAACCAAAGTAAATGGAGGTAAATTTATTTTAATACTTCTACTACTTCCATCACTTCCCACTATTATATCTAAACAAAAGTCTTCCATTGCTGGATATAATATTTCTTCAATATGTCTTGGCATTCTATGTATTTCATCAATAAATAAAACATCTCCAGGTTCTAAAGAAGATAATATTGCTGCTAAATCCCCTGCTTTTTCAATTGAAGGACCACTTGCAGTACGAATATTACTTCCAAGTTCATTAGCTATTATATAAGCCAAAGTTGTCTTCCCTAAACCAGGAGGTCCATATAATAAAACATGATCTAAAGGTTCATCTCTTATCTTTGCCGCTTCTATAAAAACACTAATATTTTCTTTTACATCAGTTTGCCCAATATATTCTTTAATTCTACTAGGTCTAATATTATATGTAATTACTTCATCTTCAATTAATTCTTCACCTGTAACAATTCTTTCCATAATACCTCCCTATTTTAATAATAATTTTAAAGCTTCTTTTATTTGTTCTTCTATACTTAAACGCATATCCACTTTAGTAACTACATTTTTAAAATCTTTTTCTTTATATCCTAATCCTTTTAATACATCGATTAACTCATCACTAACTGTAGACTTAGCTTCAATAACACTACTAGATAATTTTCCTTTTAGATCTAGAATAATTTGTCTAGCTACCTTATCTCCTATTTTAGGAAATTTCTTCAAATATAAAATATTTTCTCTATCTATTGCATCTATAATAGCTTCTGTTGTCCCTGTTGCAAGCATTGGTAAAGCCATTCTTGGTCCTAATCCCTTAACGCTTATTAATTTTAAAAATAATTCTTTTTCTTCTACTGAAGAAAAACCATATAAAGACAGCTCATCTTCTCTAACTTGTTGATATAAATAAACCTTTATATCTTTATCTATATCAAAAAGATAAGGATTAGGAGTA
>JAQUVS010000034.1 GCA_028693275.1 Bacilli bacterium | reverse complement strand
AGAAAAATACACAATAGTTTTTTCTATACTTTTGGTATTAATAAATATAATTATTCTAATAAAATTATTATCAAGAATAGGTTGGGTAGAAAGAATAATAACTCTAATTATTTCACTTTTCTTAATAATAGGAATGATTATTTCTATAATATATATCAATAATACTTATAAGTTTATAGATAGTTTAAAATTAAAGGATAAAAGTGTTATTACTTATTCAGTTATTACATTAAAAGAAAATAATTATACAATAAAAAAATTAAAAAATAAAAATATTGGTTATATTAAAGATGAAAACTATAAATTGATAGAACCAAAAATAAATATAGATTATAAACAAAATTTATATGAGGATTATTCTAATATCCCAGAAGATTTGCTAAACAAAAAAGTAGATGCTATTATATTGGAAGAATCATATTTACAAATTTCAAATGAAGAAATAGAAAATTTCAAAGAACAAACAGAGGTTATTTACACCTTTGATATTATTGTAAAAGAAAAAGAAAGTACTAATGATAGTTTAACTACAAAAGAACCATTTATTATGTATATAAGTGGAATAGATACTTATGGGAAAATAACTAATAGAAGTAGAAGTGATGTTAATATTTTATTAGTAGTTAATCCTAAAACAAATAAAGTTCTATTAGTTAACACACCAAGAGACTATTATGTTCAATTAGACAATACTAATGGATTAAAAGATAAATTAACTCATGCAGGAATATATGGAATAGATAAATCAATTAAGACAATAGAAAATCTATACGATATTAATATTGATAATTATCTAAGAGTTAATTTCAATACTTTAGTAAAAATAGTAGATGTTATAGGTGGAATAGAAGTATATTCTGATAGAGCTTTTAGACCATGGACTAATAATAAAATATTTATAGAAAAAGGTATTAATTATTTTAATGGAGAAAAAGCACTAGCTTTTGCAAGAGAAAGAAAATCTTATGAAAATGGAGATAATAAAAGGGGACAAAATCAACAATTGGTAATTGAAGCAATAATAAAAAAAGTAACTACTTCTAAAGTATTACTAACAAAATATAATAATATTTTATCTTCTTTGACAAATTCATTTCAAACAGATATGAGTATAAATACAATAAAAGACTTTTTAAAATATCAATTAGACAAAATGCCTAATTGGGAAATAGATTCAATACAGGCAACAGGATATGATAGTTACAATTATACTTATAGTATGGGGTATAATTATTTACTTTATGTAATGGAACCTAATAACGAGTCGATTAAAAGTATTAAACAAAGAATCAACAGTATAATTAATTAAAAAGAGGTGATTAAAATTAAATATATATTTAGAATATTACTTATTCTTATGATGATTGTTATTTTTATGTTTTCAGAGCAAGATAGAACTAATTCTACTAAAACAAGTGATAAAGTAACAGAAGTAATTACTAATATTGTAATAAAAGAAAAAGTAAATGAAGAAGAACAAGAAAATATAAATAAGAATATGAGATTAGTCATAAGAAAAACAGCTCATTTTACTGCTTATTTAATTTTAGGAAGCCTTGCATATATTGTTTTCTATCAATTAAATTTAAATAATAAAGAGAGATTAATTTTAATAACTTTAATGTTTACAATAACATATTCAATAAGCGATGAGGTTCACCAATTATTTATAAATGGAAGAAGTGCTAGTATATTAGATATACTTATAGATAACATTGGATCTTTAGTAGGAATCTTCATTGTTAGACAAACTGATAAAAAACTTGACTTTTTATCTAAAATATAGTATAATACGAGCCATATAAAAGGGGGAATAAGGAATGGATGAATTTAATATTGAGGACTTTTTAAAGTACTACATAAGTCAAATACTTATAGTAGTTATATTCGTAATAGTAGGGCTATTAACTTGTGAATACTACACATATGGTATGCAAGTACCAAAATATAAATCTTCTACAAGTATAGTTCTAACAAGAAGTACTAATACAGATCAAACAATCACACAAAACGATATTAATCTTAATAAAAACTTAGTATCAACATATAGAGAAATAATAAAATCAAGAAGAATACTAGATAGAGTAATTGAAAAATTAGAATTAAAAATAAACTATAAATCTCTAGCTTCAATGGTATCAGTATCTTCAGTAGATGAAACAGAATTAATATTGGTAACTGTATCTTCAGTAGAACCAAAAGAAGCAAAAAATATTGCCAATGAAATAGCTAAAGTATTTAAAGAAGAAATAGTTGAAATTTATAATATAGAAAATATAAGTATTATAGATAAAGCTGTTTTATCAAAACAACCATACAATGTAAATGTATTAAAACAATTTGTTATGTTTACAGGAGGAAGTTTCGCTTTAGCAACTTTATTAATATTTGTAATGTTCTTCTTTGATCATTCTATTAAGAGTGTAGAAGAAGTAGAAAAGAAAATAGGATTACCTGTAATAGGAGCTATTCCTAAATATGAAGAAAAGAAAAAGGGGAGAAAATAATTATGAGAAAAGAATTAATTTTAAATAACGACCCTAAATCAATTATTAGTGAATCCATAAGAACACTAAGAACCAATTTACAGTTCTCTTCAGTAGATAAAAAAATAAAAAGTATATTAGTAACAAGTTCAATTCCTAGTGAAGGTAAAAGTTTTGTAAGTGCAAACTTAGCTATAGCTTTTGCTCAAACCGGATCTAAAGTTTTATTAGTAGACTGTGATATTAGAAAAGGTAGACAACATTATGTTTTTGGTTACAGAAGTAAATTAGGTTTATCAAACTTACTTTTAGAAGATGTCGCTTTAGAACATAGTAAATATATTCAACCAACAGAAATAGAAAATTTATCAGTCTTATTTAGAGGTGTAGTTCCACCAAATCCATCTGAATTATTAAACTCAGAAAAAAATAAAGAATTAGTTTCTATCCTAAAAGATGAATATGACATTATAATATTTGACTCAGCACCAGTAAATGGATTAACAGATTCACTTATTATGTCATCTTTAGTAGACGGAGTAGTTATAGTAAGTAGTTTAAAAACAACTCCAGTAAACTTACTAGAAGAAACTAAAAAAAGTTTAGAAAACGTTAACGCCAATATAATAGGAGTAATAGTTAATAGGGTAGATAATAAAAGTAAAAAATATTATGGACACTATTATGGAGAATCTAATTAATGATAGATTTACATACTCATATACTTTTTAATACAGATGATGGATCTAAAAGTATAGAGGATTCTGTTTCCCTAATAAAAGAAGAAATAGATAATGGTTTTAAAAAAATAGTTTTAACTCCTCATTATATGGAAAATACTAAATACAATCTAACTTACTTAGAAAACTTAAATAAGTTTAATGAGTTAAAAGACCAAGTAAAAGATTTAGATATAGAACTATATTTATCTAATGAAATACTAGTAACAGAAAGCATAATAGATTTAATAAATAACAATACTATAAAAGAAATAAATAATAGTAAATATATATTAATAGAGTTACCATTAAATGGTTCTATTAGATATTTATCTACTGTTTTATTCAATTTAAATACTAAAGGATATATCCCAATAATAGCTCACCCAGAAAGATATGTATCCTTACAAAATAAAAAAGAAAACATAAAAATATTATTAGACTATGATGTTATTCTTCAAGGTAATTTAGGAAGTATGATAGGCACTTATGGTAATAAAAGTAAAAAATTATATAAATGGTTTCTAAAGAATGATTTATATCAAGTATTATCAACTGATATCCATAGACCTAATAAAATAAATATTAAAAAAGCTTTAAAGAAAACATCTAGATATATAGGTAAAAATAAATTAGATTTATTAACTAATATAAATCCTAATAATATAATAAATAATCTAGATATAGAAATAAATAATAAATACTTTACTAAGTAAGAAGGGGGTTTTTATGAAAGTAAGTGTAATAGTTAATATATTTAATAATCCTAAAATATATCTAGAAAGATGTATTAGAAGTATTGAAAATCAAACATATAAAAATATTGAAATAATACTTATGGATAATTATTCTACTGATAGTACTAGAGTATATTGTAAAAAATATGAAGAAGCTAATAAAAATATTATCAGTATTATAAGTAGTAATATAAATGATGCAATTGAAGTATCAACAGGAGATTTCATTACTTTTATAGATGCTAATGATTATTTGTCTTTTGATGCAATAGATGAACTATTAGAAAACGAAGATAATAATATTCATGTATATATTGCTAGTGAAGAAATAAATAAATCTATTCTAGATATTAGTGATAAAAAATTAATAGATATAAATGAATTAAGCTCTAAGCTATATAGAAAATCATTTTTAAAAGACAATAATATTACTTATAATAACAATAAAGATTTTAATAAAAAAGTAATATCAGCAGCAAAAAATATTATGTCTATTAATAAAAAAATATATTATAAAAACGAAGTAAATATTGATTTTTATAAATTAAGTGATAATAAAGTTATAAGAACTTTTCAATCATTATATCATTAAAGCCTTAAAGGCTTTTTTTTATTGCCGTTATAAGGAATATTTGCTATAATTAATTTAATAATAGGAGAGTAGAAGATTATGAAAAAAGGAAATGGATTTACATTAGTAGAACTTTTAGCAGCTTTAGTAATAATAGGATTAATAATTTCTATAACAATACCTACAGTTTTAGGAATATTAAGAGATACTGAAAAAGAAACAAAGAGATTAGATGGGGAAGCAATAATAGATAATATTAATAATCAATTATATTCTTTACAAATAAAAAAAGTAAAAACAGATGGAACATATGCTATATCTAAGGGAGTAATAACTAACTCTGATATTTTTAAATATAAAATATCAAAAGATTATGATGGAGAAATAGTAGTAACAAAAGAAAAAAAGATTTCTTTAACTCTTTCAGATGGAAAATATTGTATTAAAAAAGGACTAGATCAAGATAAGGTAACAATAGAAAAATATGATGAATCAAACTGTACATATACAAAAATATATTATGATCCTTGTTATGGTTTTGATAGAGATACAGGAATTCTTTATGCATATGGTCCACAGCCCATAATAAATTTTACAATTAATAAAGAAAATTGCCTTCTTAAAATTGGGGATGGAATGAATATTAGCAATCCAGAAGAAATTGAAAAATTATGTAATGGTTCGTTTGCAAAAAGTGATTATATGGGTACAATATCAATAAAATCATATATATTATTTATGAATAAATTTATGCCAAGTACAATTAGTTCAACACTTATGGATTCTGGAATAATATCTAATTATTCTATAAAAAATAGTACAGCTACTTGCCAAACAAATAACTTAGAAATACCAAAACAAATATTTGAAAAAGATGTGAAAATTATATCATCTTTAGCTTTTGCTTCTTCAGTAGGAATGATCCCCTTAGAAATGTCTCTTTTATCAGGTACAATAACAATACCAAATACTGTTACTACAATTGAAACGCATGCATTTTATTTCAATGACTTGACTAAAGTTATTTTTGAGCCGAATTCGCAAATAAATGAAATAGGAGAATTAGCTTTTGCAAAAACATCGATACAAATGGATGATCCAACATTAGGTAACATAGAATTATTCTCAAACAAAAATCTTTCTCAGATTATATATACAGGAACAACACCACAAGATTGGAATAGTATACTTAGTGAAGAAACTACTGGAACACCATTTGTAACAGGAACAGTTACAAATGTATTAGGTGACGTAACGATATCAGCAAATTAGGAGGCAATCTTATGAATAATAAAGGATTTAC
>JAQUVS010000008.1 GCA_028693275.1 Bacilli bacterium | reverse complement strand
GTAACAATAGAGAAGATGGTACACCTGTTCCCATACCGAACACAGAAGTTAAGCTCTTCATCGCCGACGATAGTGAATGCGAAAATAGGACGTTGCCAAGGATTTTTTTTGTTTATTCGCACCTTTTTATAGGTGCTTTTTTTATGTCATTTTATTGCAATTTATATATTATTATGATATTATCTAATTATAATAAGTAGGGTAGGTAATGAATATGAATAATAATATGGAAGATATTTTAAATTTATTAGGGAATGCAGCTAATGATAAAGCAGAAAATAGCAAAAATTTAGTTGCTGATGAGTTAGTTAATGTTTTAGATTCTATAAAAGAAAAAGAAGCATTAATTGAAACTTTAAAGAATAATTTAAAGAGTAATGAAGAAAACTATAATAAGAATGTTAGTAATATAGAAGTGTATTATGATCTTTTTGATGAGCAAGCAAAGATAGAAGGGGAAAACAGATTAAAAGAACTAATTTCTTTGAATACTGAAATAAAAAATTGTAATAATAATATTAACGATATTCAACCTGAACTACTTAATTTACGTAGAGAACAATTTAGTATAACTGAAAGAATTGAAAAACTTAAAGGAAGACCAGGAGATAGTTCTAAAGAAATACAAAAACTTAGATTAAGAGCAGCTGTTGTTGCTTCTGAAATAGAAATATATAACAATATGATTGTTGGATATAAAAATACAATTAAAGAAAAGAAAGATAATATTAAAAGACATTCTGCAGAAGTTAATTTTTCAAGAGAATTAGTTAAAAACTCAAAAGTTGAATATGAAAACTATAAAACAGGAAGAGCATTAAATGATTTTTCTTTTGATAGTGCTGAAATAGAAAATCAAATATTTGATTTAGAACATGAAATTAGTGATTTAAAGGTTAGAGAAGAAGCTTTAAGTTATGAACCTTCTGTTGAAGTTAATCTAGTTAGGGAAATGATTATAAAAAAAGAAGATTCAACATTAATAAAAGAAAAATTAGATAAATTAGTTAATTATATAGATAATAATGTAGTTGTTGGTACTGTTGGACTTGAAAAAGTTGAATATGAAACTAATGAACAACTAATAGATAAGGTTAAAACCTTTGTTAAATTAAAAGAAGAAGAAATAGCTAGTAAGGAATATCTTGATTCATTTAGAAAAGATGGAGATATTGCTGAAAAAGAAGTTTTAACTGCTTCTATTAAAAATCAACAAGAAAGAGTTAATACTTTAAATGAATGGATTTTAGCAGATGATAAATTTGAAAAATTAGATTTTGTTAATGCTGAAATTGAAAAACATTCAGAAAATATTCAAAAAATAAATAGAGAAATAGCTATGTACAGTGCTACTGCTTCTCAACAAGATTTAGATAATTATAAGATTTTATTGGAAGAATCAAGAACAAAATCAGTAGAATTAAGAAAACAAGCTATGGAAACTCAAATATATATTGAACAACAAGGTTTAGTTAGAAGTAATGATAAATCTTATCTTCAATTACAAAAAGAAAAATATGAAAATGATATTAGAGAAAAACAAGATAGATTAGTAGTTATTAATGAAAGAATAGAAAAGAATGATTATTTAGATGTTGTTTCTAAAAATAATGATCAAAAAGAATTAATGGATGCTAAGAACCAATTTCTTGTTTTAGAAGAAAGACAAAATAAATTAAATAATAATAATCCAAAGGAATTAGTTGGAAAATTAATGATGGAATATAGTGTTTCATTATCAGATAGTAAAGACAATATAGTTTTACAAGATGCTAAAGTAGATAAAATTGAGATACAACCTATGAATACTCCATTAATTGAAAAGAAATCTGAACCATTAGGAATTAGTGGTCCTGTTCTTGAAACTGAAAAAGAAACAAAAAATGATAATTTAGAAGATTTAGAAGAATTAGAAATAATCGATGAATATACTGCTAAGGATAAAATACTTAATTTTATTCGTAGATTAAAAGCAAATAAAGAGTTAATAGCTATTGCTTTTGCAACAGCAGCTACAGTTGTTTTAGCTTCATTCGGAATGCAAAAGGAAGCTGAAGCAGCAGTTGTAGATGAACCAACAGTAGCAGAATCATTTTATGAAACGGAAGATAGCTTAATTGAAAGTTCTCAAAAAATTGATGAGATTGGTGATACTCAATTAGAAAAAATTAGTGCTGAAGTTGAAAAAAGTAGCTTTATAGATTCAATGATGGTAAGTGATAATGCAGATAATTATTACTTAGCTGAACTTATGCAAGAAGGAAAACTTTCTTCTTCAGCAGATGCAGCAATAAATCATGAATATGCTGAAAATGTGGCTACACGTGATCAAATACCTGAAGAAATAATGGTATTAGGAATTTATTATATGGATGAAGAAAATGTTGTAGGACCAATTGGAGTTATGCCTAAAGACACAGATCAATCTAAGGTGGCAATTTCTGTTGGTACTAAAGAATCTTCTGGATACACTGTAACAGGATACATTTCTGTATCTGATATATTGGATAAAGAAAACACTGCTCAAATGAGTAATGAAACTTCTAAAGGTTTATAGGAGGATATAATGGAGAATAAAATAAACAAAATTATTGTATTGGGGAACAATAAAAAGTATGCAGTTTTAAATCAAGCAATCTACAAGGATAAAAATTATTTCTTTGTGGTTGGTGTTACAGATGACGAAGAAGATTTAACTGATGAATTCAGAATATTGGAGGAAAATGTTAGAGATAATAAAAGATTTGTTAGTCCTGTTAAAGATCAAGCAACAATAGATTTATTATCAAAATACTTGAAACCAAGAGAAATATAGTTGGGGGTATTTATGAGTATAGATGAAATTAAGAAACAATTAATTTCTATAATAAATAATTCATCTTTTTCTAAAGAGGAAGAATTAGTAAATGTTGGGAATTTAACAGGTGATTTATTTATAGATAAAATGTTTTTAGATGAATATACTAGTTTAGTTAATCAACTTATTATAGCTAAGAGAGAGCCTCAAATGGAAGAAACAGAAATAGTTGAAGTAAAAGATTTTAAGCCGACTATTAGTCAAATTATTAGAAGTAATATTTTTACTAGAAAAATAGTAAAAGGTTTAGATAATATTGTTGATTCTATTAAAGAAATTCAACTAGATATTAATAAAATGATAGAAGAATATCAACATGAAGAAGGAATATTAGATAGTAATTTTACATTATTAGATGATGAAGAATTAAGTAAGATTATTTCAGAGCGAGATGAATTATTAAACAAACAAAATCTTTCTAAAACTTTAAATATTGGATTGAGTACTGAATCATTGCCACTTAGTGGGATAAAAGCTTTAAGACCTAATATTAGTTCTATAGCTGAATTATTTATGGAAATGGAAATGGCTATTGGTGAAGAATATAATTATCTTGATAAAGATAAAAATTGTATGGATTTAATAAATAGCAATGCCTTATATGATGGAAACACTCAATTAATTATTTCAAATATATATTGTAAAAGAGATGGACAAATAAAAACAGTAAATAGTTATAGTTTATATGATAATAAAAGTGCTGAATTTACTATTTTAGAGTTAGCAGATGGAAGAAAACAAGATATTCCAATTGCTAGAATTGATGCAAAGGAACTATTTAAAAAGATGAATAAAGAAAGCAACTATGAAGAACAACTTGAGGAAATTATTACAAAATAATGTCAAGAATATAGAAATAGGTTGTAGGATCTATTTTCTTTTTGTTATAATAAGGTAAGGTGATATAGAATGGGATATAAATTAACAACACATAGTGAAAAAGAAACTATAGAATTAGCACAAAATATTGAATCAGAAAAATTTCCAAATATGGTTATTTGTTTAGAAGGGGATCTTGGTAGTGGTAAAACTGTTTTTACTAAAGGATTTGCTGATGCATTAGGTATAACAGAAGCAGTTACATCTCCAACTTTTAATATAATTAAAGAGTATACTACAGGAGAAATGCCTTTATATCATATGGATGTATATAGATTAGATGGTAGAGTTGATGAACTTGGTATTGAAGATTATTTTACTAAAGGTGGAGTTACTATTATTGAATGGTCTGATATGATTAGTGATTATTTACCAGAAGAACGCTTAGAAATAAAGATAAAAGTAGTTGATGATCAAGAGGATACTAGAGTTATTTCTATTAATCCAATTGGTAGTGAATATGAATATCTTTGTGAGGCAGTATTATGAAAATTTTGTATATAGATACAACTTCTAATTATTTATATGCAGCTATTTATTCTTTGGGAAAAATTACAGCAGAGATTAAACTAAAAATGGACAAAGATTTGTCTGTTTTTGCTTTAAAGGAGATTTCTCTTTTGTTTGATAAGAGTAATATTAAACCTAATGATATAGATAAGATAATCGTTAGTAATGGACCTGGTTCTTTTACGGGAATTAGAGTTGGTGTAACAATTGCTAAGACTTTTGCATGGGGACTAAAAAAAGAAATTTCTGTTATCTCTAGTCTTGAAGCAATGGCTATTTCTACAAAAAAGGATACAACTTTTAGAGTTCCTATAATAGATGCTAGAAGAGGTTATGTTTTTGCTGGAATATATGATCAAGATAATAATGAATCATTTAAGTCTCAATATATTGAACTAACAAAATTAAAGAGTATTCTATTAGCTTTACCAGGAGAATATTCTATAATAACTAATGATAATATTGATTTTGATGAAAAAGAAGAATATGATCCACAATTTATTAAGATAATTGAAAAATATATGGATAGAGAAAGCGTAAATCCTCACGGAGTTAATCCTAATTATTTAAAAATGACAGAAGCAGAAGAAAAAAAGATGGAAGATAATATAATATGATAATTGATAAAATTACGGATAATGAAATTACTACTTTAGAAGAAAACTTTCCTGAGGTATTTAATCATAAGGGAATTAAACAAGATTTAGTAGATAATCCGTTTTCTAAATATTTATTTTTCTCTTTGGATTCAAAAATAGTTGCTTTTATAAATTACACTTTAATATACGATAGAATAGAGATTATTAATATTAATGTTTTGGATGATTATCAAAATAAAAAAATAGCAAGTAATTTACTTGAAGAAGTAATAAAAATAGGTAAGGTTAATAATTGTGTTAATATTACTTTAGAAGTAAATGTGGATAATTTTAAAGCAATAGCTTTATACAAGAAATTTATGTTTAATGAAGTAGCTATAAGAAAAGGATATTATGATGGTAAAGATGCTTTATTAATGGAAAGGAGTTTATAATGAAAGATGTTTATATATTAGGAATAGAGAGTAGTTGTGATGAAACTAGTTGTTCTATTGTTAAGAATGGTGTAGAAGAGATGTATACTGTTATTTCTACTCAAATAGATATTCATAAAGAGTTTGGTGGTGTTGTACCAGAAATTGCTAGTAGACAACACGTTAAAAATATTACGATGGTAATAGAGGAAACGTTAAATATGGCTAAAATGACTATGGCAGAAATAGATGCAATAGCGGTAGTAAATGGTCCTGGGTTGATTGGTTCATTATTAGTTGGTGTAGAAGCAGCTAAGACTCTATCTTTTATTTATAATAAACCTCTTGTTCCAGTTCATCATATTGGTGGACATATTTATGCTAATAATCTTGTTAAAAGGCTTACTTTTCCTCTTTTAGCTTTAGTAGTTAGTGGAGGTCATACAGAATTAGTTTTTATGGATAAAGATAACTCATATAAAGTTATAGGTAGTACATTAGATGATGCTGTAGGAGAATGTTATGATAAGGTAGCAAGAATTGTTAATGTTCCTTATCCAGGTGGTCCTACTATTGATAAAATGGCATATTTAGGAAAACATTCATATAAATTACCAATGCCTCTTAATGATAATAGTTATAATTTTAGTTTTAGTGGATTAAAAAGTGCTGTGATTAATTTAGTACATAATGAAAAACAAAAGGGTAATGATATTATTATTGAAGATTTAGCAACATCTTTTCAAGAAACTGTTGTTGAAATTATTACTAAGAAAACAAAAAGAGCTATAGAAGATTATAAGGTAAAGAATTTTATTATGGCAGGTGGTGTTGCAGCTAATAGAGGTTTAAGAGAAAGCCTAGAAAAATTATGTATTGAAGAAAATATTAGTTGTAGTTTTCCAGAAATGAAATATTGTACAGATAATGCAGCTATGGTAGCTTCTTTGGGATATTATAATTTTATTGAAGGTAGGATTTCTGATTTATCTTTAAACTCTAAATCAAGTATTGAGTTAAGTTAGAGGTGATATATTGAAATTAGATAGTAAGTTAATTTTTAAGATTATTTTTTCTATATCTAGTGTTATAGTTTTAATATTTTTAATAATATTTTTATTTAATAATTATAAAGATATTCATTTAAAAGGTATTTTAGGAAAATTAGGAGATAAATATTATCAAGATTATTATTACGATGAAATAGAAGGAAATAGTGATCAGGTAAAATCTTTTTTAAAGACTTTTACTAAAAAAGGATTAAAAATAAGTCTTGAAACTTTAGGATCTTATAATGGGAAAAAATCATTAGAAAGTATTAAAGAATTAGAATTAAATAATTGTGATAAAAATAAAACATATATTATTATTTATCCACAAAAACCTTATGACAAAGACAATTTTAAAATAAAAAAATATTTGGAATGTAAGTAGGTATATTATGTATTATGATAAAATGAATAATGAGGTAGAAGAGTATTTTAATGATAAGTCAGTAATATTAAAGGATGATGAAAGACAAAATATTATATTGGTTTTAACTAATATAAGACTAATTATTCTTATAGATATAGAAAATAATTTAGAATATAAAAATTATTTAGAAAAAGCTAGAGGAAGAAAAATAGAAGAAAAATATATTAATATGGAATTTAAAATTGATGAATTTTCTAGTGCTAAAGTTTTAAAAGATAGACAAATTTATTTATTTAAGAATGGTAATGCCCTTATGGTAGATGATCTTTTATTACTTGAAAAAATTAGTAAATATTTAGAGATAACTTATGTGTAAGTTATCTTTTTTTCTTTATAATGATTCTTATATATAGTATAATATTAATAGGAAGTAGGTAATAATATGAAGATAGATAATTTAAACAACGAGCAGAGGGAAGCAGTATTAAATACCGATGGTTCTCTTTTAATTTTAGCAGGAGCAGGAAGTGGTAAAACTAAGGTTTTAACAACTAAGATTGCTTATTTAATAGAAGAAAAGAAAGTTTCACCTTATAGTATTTTAGCAATTACTTTTACTAATAAGGCAGCTAAAGAAATGAAATCAAGGCTTTTTTCATTAGTAGGTGATAAAGCTAATTTTATACAAATATCAACATTCCATTCTTTTGGATTAAGATTACTTAGAGAAAATTGTTCTACTTTGGGATATGATAAAAATTTTGTTATTATGGATAGTGATGATTCACTTAGTGTTATAAAAAGAATATTAAAAGAAATGAATTTAGATGCAAAAGATTATAATCCTAATGCAATAAAAAGTAAAATAAGTAGTTGCAAGAATGAATTAATAACACCTTTTATGTATGAGAAATATGCAGCTAGTGAATTTGAAAAAGTAGTTTTAAAAGTATATGAAAGATATGAAAAAAAGTTAAAAGATAATAATTCAGTAGATTTTGATGATTTACTTATATTACCTATAAAATTGTTTAGAGAACATTACGATATATTAGAAAAATATCAAGAAAGATATCAATATGTTTTAATAGATGAGTATCAAGATACTAATGAAGCTCAATATATTGTTTCTAAGATGATAGCTAGTAAATATAAAAATATATGTGTAGTTGGTGATCCTGATCAAAGTATATATTCTTGGAGAGGAGCTAATTATAAAAATATTTTAAATTTTGAAAAAGATTATCCTAATTGTAGTACTATTATGTTAGAAGAAAATTATCGTTCTACTAAGAATATTCTTGATGCTGCTAATCAAGTTATTAGTAATAATAAAGGTAGAAAAGATAAGAACTTAAGAAGTAATAAAGGTACTGGAGATAAGGTTAACTATTATAGAGCCTATGATGAAAGAGATGAAGCTTTTTTTACTATAAGAGAAATAAAACAATTAGTTAGTAATGGAGTAGAATATGATGATATAGCTGTATTATATAGAACTAATGCACAATCTCGTATTATGGAAGAAGAATTATTAAAAGAAAATATTCCTTATAGAGTAGTTGGTAGTTTTTATTTCTATTCTCGTAAGGAAATTAAGGATTTAATGGCTTATTTAAGATTAATTCATAATAGTAGAGATAATGTTAGTTTACAAAGAGTTATTAATACTCCTAAAAGAGGAATTGGTCTTAAAACTATTCAAAATATAATAGAAGAAGCAGATTTTCAAAATATAAGTATGTATGATGCTATATCTTCTGGTAAAGAATTAGAATTTAAAAAGACAATAGAAGACCTGAAAAAAGTAGCTGAAAATTTAACTTTAACAGAATTAGTTGATAAAGTTTTAGATGTAACTGGAATGAGAAAAGAATTAGTTGATGAAGATAGTTTAGAAGCTGATATAAGACTTGAAAACTTGGAAGAATTTAAATCTATTACAAAGGCATTTGAAGAGAGAGATGGTTTAATTTCTTTAGAAGATTTCTTATTAGAAACATCTTTAGTTAGTGATAGAGATGAATATAGAGATGGAAATAATAAGATTAGTCTAATGACAGTTCATTCAGTTAAAGGATTAGAATTTGATAATGTTTTTGTTATTGGTTTAGAAGAAGGAATTTTTCCTCATATAAATTCTTTAATGGATAATAATGAATTAGAAGAAGAAAGAAGACTTGCTTATGTAGCTATTACTAGAGCTAAGAAATTATTATATTTGATTAATGCTAGAAAAAGAGTTCTATTTGGTAAAGAACAAAATAATCCACCAAGTAGATTTATTAGTGAAATAGATAAAGAATTATTAAACATAATATCAAAAGAAGAAAAACAAGAAGCAGAAAGAATAAGAGTAGAAGATAAACTTTATAAAGAAGATGTTAATTATCAAATTGGAGACTATGTTTACCATGATGTTTTTGGTTCAGGAAGAGTTGTTGAGGTTAGTAATACATTAATAAGTATTGCTTTTAAAAGTCCTCATGGAATAAAAAAATTAATGAAAAATCATAAGAGCATAAGGAAGGTATAATTATGAAAGAAAAAACATTACTTATTTTAGCAGCAGGAATGGGCAGCCGTTTTGGAGGTTTAAAGCAAATTGAACCAGTAGGGCCAAATGATGAATTTATTATTGATTACTCAGTATATGATGCAATAAAAGCAGGATTTAATAAAGTTGTATTTATTATTAAAGAAGAAAACTTTGAAATATTTAAAGAAACAATAGGAAAAAGAATTGATGATAAAATTAATGTAGAATATTGTTTTCAAGATTTAGATAATTTACCAGAAGGTTATGTTAGACCTAATAGTAGATTAAAACCTTGGGGTACAGGGCATGCGATATTATCAGCAAAAGATATGATAGATGGTGATTTTATTATTATTAATGCAGATGATTTTTATGGAAGAGATTCTTATATGGTTGCATCTAAATTTATGGATAATAAAAAGGATTATGAATACGCTAATATTGCTTATAAAGTAGAAAATACTTTAACTGAAAATGGTTCTGTTAAAAGAGGGGTATGTTTTGGAAATGAAGATTTATATTTAGATTATTTAATTGAATCAAATGTAATAAAAAAAGATAAAATTTTATGTTCACCTTTAAATAATGATAGTGATTATGTAATAGAAGAAGGACATTTAGTATCAATGAATATGTTTTGCTTTGATAAGAACTTATTTAAAGTATTAGAAGATAAATTTACTATTTTCTTGGAAGAAAATAAAAATAATTTAGATAATTGTGAATTTTTAATACCAGAAGTAATTACTGAAATGATAAATGATAAAATGTGTAGTGTTAAATTATTAGGAACTTCATCTAAATGGATTGGTGTAACTTATAAGGAAGATAAAGAACAAGTAGTTAGAGAAATACAAGAATTAATAAATAGTGGTGAATATCCAATTGATTTGTGGGTAAAATGAAAAAATTAATAATAGTATTATTTCTAATGTTTATTACAGGTTGTTCTAATAATAAAATTGAGTTAAAAGATAATTATTATTTAATAAAGGAAAATGGTAATATTTATTTATACAATAATTTAGAAAAAGATAAAATGGTATTAGATGTTTCTATAGATAGTTATCTATTTTTAGATAACAAATATATATTTAGATGTTTAGATAAAAGTAATAATATAAATATAGTTTATTATATTTTAGAAGTAGATAATAAAAAAATATTAGGACCATATAATGGGATAAATGAATTAGATGTTATTGTTCCAAACATAGATAATAATAAGTGGATTAATGCAGTAGATTTATATAAATAGTGGAGGAATTATGAAAGAGAGAATTGATTATTTAGTTAATATTTTGAATGATGCAAATTATAATTATCATGTTTTAGATAATCCTATTATAACAGATCAGGAATTTGATAAATATTTAAAAGAATTAAATACATTGGAAGAAAAATTTCCAGAATTAGTTAGGGAAGATTCTCCTACTAAAAGAACTGGTGGAGAAGTATTAGATGGATTTACTAAAATAACTCATAGTATTCCAATGCTTTCTTTAAGTAATGTATTTAATGAAAGTGAGATAATTAATTTTGATGAAAAAATAAAAAAAGAAAATATATTTCCTAACTATGTATGTGAATTAAAAATAGATGGGCTATCTGTATCATTAAGATATAAAGATGGTATTTTATTAAGTGCTGCTACTAGGGGAAATGGATTAGTTGGTGAAGATATTACTAATAATGCTAAGACTATTAAAACTATTCCTTTAGTATTAAGAGAGAAGATAGATATAGAAGTACGTGGAGAGATATTTATGTCTAAAGAAACTTTAGATAAGATAAATAAAGAAAGAGAAAAAGAAAATAAACCATTACTTCAAAATGCTCGTAATGCAGCTGCAGGTTCAATTAGACAATTGGACTCTAAAGTAGTTGCTAATAGAAATTTAGATTGTTTTATATATCACTTACCTAATCCCGAAGATTATGGAATAAATAGTCATAGTGAAGCACTAGCGTTTATGGAAAAATTAGGGTTTAAAGTTAATTCTAGTTATAATAAATTTGTTACTGATTCAAGAGGAATAATTGACTATATAAATGAAGTTAGTACTTTTAGAGAAACTTTACCTTATGATATTGATGGAGTTGTTATAAAAGTTAATAGTATTTTAGAACAAAAGCAATTAGGTTATACTTCAAAATATCCTAAGTGGGCTACTGCTTATAAATTTCCGGCAAAAGAAGTATTAACAAAACTTGTGGATATTATTTTTACTGTTGGTAGAACTGGACAAATTACTCCTAATGCAGTTTTAGAACCAGTTTTAGTTATGGGATCTACTATCTCAAGAGCAACACTTCACAATGAAGATTATGTAATGTCTAAAGACTTAAAGATAGGTGATATTGTTTCTATTAGAAAAGCAGGAGATGTTATTCCAGAAGTAGTAGAAGCAAAAATAGAAAGAAGAACTGGGAAAGAAATAAATTTTAAAATGATAGATTCTTGTCCTATATGTGGAAGTAAAATAAGTAAGAAAGATGGACAAGTAGATTATTATTGTTTTAATGAATTTTGTCCTGCTAGAAAAATAGAATCATTATGTCATTTTGTTAGTAGAGCAGCTATGAATATAGATGGTCTAGGAGAAAAAATTATAGAAGATTTTTATAATCTTGGTTATATTAAAACTTTCACTGATATTTATAATTTAGGTAGATATAAAGAAGAATTAACTAGTTTAGAAGGTTATGGAGATAAATCTGTAAATAAATTATTAGAAGCTATTGAGTTATCAAAAAATAATTCTTTAGAAAGATTAATATTTGCTTTTGGTATACCTAATATAGGAGAAAAAACAGCTAAGGTTTTAGCTGAAAGATTTGATGATTTAGATAATTTAGTTAAGGCAAAGGTAGATGATTTAGTAATAATAAGTGATATTGGTAGTATTATTGCAAATAGCTTAGTAGATTATTTTTCTAAAGAGGAAAATATTAAGATAATAGAAGAGTTAAAAAGTTTATCTTTAAATACTAAATATTTAGGTAAAAAGAAAAGTATTAACCTTAATATAGCAGATAGAACTTTTGTTGTTACTGGGACTATTGAAAAATATACAAGAGATGAAATAGAAGAATTAATTGAATCTCTAGGAGGAAAAGCTTCTTCATCAGTTAGTAAGAAGACTTATGCTGTAATTGCTGGTGAAAATGCTGGAAGTAAACTTGATAAAGCAAATGAATTAGGAGTTAAGGTTTTAACAATAGAAGAATTTGAGGAACTAATAAAATGAATTTAATAGAAATTTTAAAAAAATATGAAGATCATAAGGATTGTGAATATTTCTATCAAGAAGGAAGTAAAAAGATACTTATAACAGCAGTTCATACTATGTATAACGAAACTTGTAATAAGATGAGTGAACCTTTAACGAAAGCCATTTCTCTTCATTTGGCAAAAGATAATGATTGTTATTCTTTTGTTAAGATTGATGATGATGGTATAGATTCTAATAAAGATAATGAGGATTTATTTAAAAAGAAATTAGTAGAACATGTTAAAAGTAATGATATAAAGCTTGTTTTAGATATTCATGGGGCAAGTAGAGATAGAGATTTTGATATAGAACTTGGTAATTTAAATAATTTATCATCAGATTTTTCAACTATTAGAGAATTACAAGAAGCATTTATTCATTCAGGTATTGATAAGATAAGTATAAATGATCCTTTTAAAGGAGGAGCTATTACCAAAAATCTTTATTTTGATACAGATGTTGATATTTTACAAATAGAAATTAATTATAAATATAGAGATTTGAATGAAATAGATAATATAAATAAGTTGCTAGAAGCTATAACTTATTTTATAAATCAGTATGATAACTATCAAAATAGATAAACTTAGTTTACTTATTAGGTGTTTTTATTGTATAATAGTCTTACTATAAAGGAGTGGAAATATGAAATTTATAAAGAAAAATAAATTTACTATTATAGTTATAGTATTAATAATAATCGTTTTAATATTTTTATTACAAATAAAGAATATCTTCTTTCCAAATATTGGAACAGGAGAAGCTGTATATGGAGATCGTTTAGATAAAAAGGTAGAATTAAAAGAAGATACATTAAAGGATTTAGAAGCTAATGTTAGTACTAATACTAATGTAATTAGTGTTGATGCTAGAGTTTCTGGGAAGATTGTTAATGTAAAAATTACAGTTAAAGATGAGTTAAGTATTAATGATTCTAAATTAATAGGTGAAGGTATAGTTAAATATTTTTCAGCAGAACAATTAACATATTATGATATACAAGTATTTATGTTAAAGTCTGAAAAAGTTACAAACTTTCCTATAATAGGTTATAGACATTACTCAGAAGGAGATTTTTCTTGGACTAAAGATAGAGAAGAATCTAAGACAGAATAGTAGGTGTAGAAGTGAAGAAAAAATTATTTATTATAGTTCCAGTTATAGTAGCAATACTAGTATTTTTTGGACTATATATATATTTAAATTATGAAGATGATGTTACTAGTTTAACTGTTTTAGAAAAGAAATGGATAGAAGAAAATAAAGCTTCTAAAATTAATCTAGAAGTAGTTAATGATATTCCAATATATTCTAGTAATGGAGAAGGAGTTATTTTTAATTTTATAGAAGATTTTCAAAAAGATACTGATATGAGTTTTAATATGATTCCTTATATGAAAGATAGTGCATCTACTGGAAATGATTATAAAATAAGAATTTTATCAAATGAAACAAATTTAACTAAGAATGATATCTTATTATTTGAAGATGGTTATATTGCTATTAGTAAAAATGAAGTTAGATATAATGATATAACTGATTTTAATAATTTAGTTATAGGAGTATTTTCAGAAGATGTTGGTGATTTAAGTTATTATTTAAAGACTGGTAAAGATTTAACATTTAAGACATATGCAAATATTACTGAAATGATTACAGCTTTAAATGATGGAACTTTAGAGACTATTATTATTCCTCAAACATTATATTTAGATGAAGTATTAGGATCAAATTATTTTATTAATTATTACTTTACTGAAATGAATAAAAAAGTTGTTTTAACTTTAAAAGATGGTAATACTAAATTAAATACTATTGTTAAAAAATATTATAATAATTGGAAGAAAAATAAATATGTAGAAGAATATAATGAAGCTTATTTATCTTATTATGTTAAAATGAAAGATATTTCTGATAAAAAAGAAGCTGATTTAATAGGAAAGACATATACATATGGTTATGTAGAAAATCCTCCTTATGAAGTTACTAATGATGATGTTGTTAGTGGGATAGCAGGAGAATATATTTCTAGAATAAAAAGATTAACAAACATAGAAGTTAAATATAAAAAATATAAAAATTTAAATGAACTTAAAAAAGCTATAAGTAATAAAGAAGTAGATATTTATTTTGATTATTATAATTATGATAATGAAAATTATACTAGTACTACTTCAACATTTATAGAAAAGTATGTTATTTTAACTAAGAAAGAAAGTGGAACAACTGTTAATTCTTTTGAAAGTTTAAAGAATCAAAAAGTATCTATTTTATCAAATAATATCTTATTTAATTATTTTGAAGATAATTCAAAAGCAAAATTAAATAATGTATCAAAGATAAATGATTTAACTAAAGATACTGATATAATTGTTGTAGATAATGAATTATATAGTTATTATAATTCTAGTAAATTTAAAAATTATGAACTTGCTTATTCTAATTATATAACTAAAGATTATGAGTTTAAGATAAATAAAGAAAATGATGATTTCTATGAATTATTTAATTATATTATTACAACAAATTCATATTATAATTATAGAAATTTAGGTTTATCTTCAATTAATTTATCATTAATTGAAAAGACTACATTCCAAGAATTATATTTAATTGTCTTAGCTGCTGTATTAACACCGATGGTTATAGCAGGACTTGTTATATTTATGTTAAATAATAAAAAGAAAATTAAAGAAGTGAAGAAAGAAGATAGAAGAAAATATACAGATATTTTAACTTCTTTAAAGAATAGAAATTACTTAAATGTAAGTATGCCTAAATGGGATGAAAATAAAGTTTATCCTCAAGCTATTGCAGTAGTAGACTTAAATAATGTTAAGTATGTAAATGATAACTATGGTCATGAAAAGGGAGATAGTTTAATTGTTGCAGCTGCTAGTGTACTTGTTAATACACAATTAGAAAATAGTGAAATAATTAGAACTGATGGTAATGAGTTCTTAATATATTTAGTTGGTTATAGTGAAAAACAAACAGAAACATATACTAAAAAATTAACTAAAGAGTTAAAGAATTTACCATATGGATTTGGTGCAGCTATAGGATATAGTATGATTATGGATGATATCAAGACTATAGATGATGCTATTAATGAAGCTGTTTTAGATATGAGAACAAATAAAGAAGAAAATAAATAAAGCTGGTGATTAAATTGGGGTTAAGATTAAATAATTTTATAGATAATTTTAAAAAGGCAATTAGTAGGCCAGAAATGAAAATTTTGCCAGGTCAACTGGCTTTTTTCTTTGTGTTATCTATTATTCCTTTGATAGCTGTTTTAGGTTCTTTGATTACTTCTCTTCCAATAACAATGGATTATATAGATAAATTTATTTTTAGTAAATTACCTAGAGAAGTAGAAGAACTTTTATTACCACTATTAACGGGTAAAAGTATTAATTTGAATATAGTTTTATTTTATGTAACATCAATATTACTTGCTTCAAATGGAACACATTCGATGATTATAGCTTCTAATGAGTTATATAAAATAAAATATAAGAGTTTTGCTAATAGAAGAGTAAAAGCTTTATTTATGACTTTTATACTTATATTTCTTTTAATATTCGTATTATTAGTACCAGCTTTTGGGGATAAAATAATGGCTTTGATTGTAAGCTTAATTAATAATGATACTTTGGGTAATTCTTTGACACTTGGTTATCAATTATTTAAATATCCGATATCATTATTAACAATCTTTTTTGCAATAAAACTACTTTATACAATTGCACCTGATGATAAGATTAAAAGTAGAACTACTACTTATGGAGCTTTATTTACAACAGTAGGGTGGGTAATTTCTACTAGAATATATTCAATATATATAGGATCTTTTACTTCATATAATATCTTTTATGGAAGTATTTCAAATATATTAGTCCTTTTATTATGGGTATATTTACTAGCTTTTATTTTTGTACTTGGGATGGCTTTTAATGCTGGATTAAGGGAAAAAAATATGAGTAATAACAGTTTAAAAAAAGAACATAAAGTGATATAATTATTTGGACGAAAGGATTGATAGGTATGAAAAAAATTAAAGGTAAGATTAATAATACTTATAAGAACATTTTAAAGGCTATTAAAAAGAAAGCTTTTAAAGTGAAAGATAAGTGTATTGATATAAAAAATAATCCTAAGAAAGAACTTTATAACTTTGTTAATTATATGATGTTATTAGTTAAAAATAATATATTATTTTTAACTTTTATAATAGTATCATTATTTAATTCAGTTTTACTTAGATATTTTACTATTTCTACTATGGATAATATATTATTTTTTAAACCATTTTTATTTGATTTAGTAGTTATCTTAGTTGTAGGTGGTCTTGGGTTTTTAGTAAAAGAAAAGAATAGAATAATATATTATTTATTATCAAGTTTAGTACTTACATTAATATGTATTATTAATTCTATTTATTATACTTTTTATACTTCTTTTGCTTCTATATCTTTACTTGCTACTAGTAAATATGTTGTAGCTGTTGGAGATGCAGTAGTAGAGAATGTACTTAGAGTACAAGATTTATCATATCTATGGGCTCCTTTAGCTATTTTAATTGTTTATATTAGATTACGTAGATTAAGAGTTTATAAAAAAGAAAATAAAAATAGAAAAGAACCATTAAAAGCTATTTCTACTTTAGTTACAGCTGGTATTACTTTATTTTTTGTCTTATTAACAGTTACACCTTTAGAAGCAGGAAGATTAGTTAAACAATGGAATAGAGAATATCTAGTAATGAATTTTGGGATATATGTATATCATTTAAATGATTTAGTTAAAAGTATTGAACCACAAATAACTACTTTATTTGGTTATGATAATGCTATGAAGACATTTACTGAATATTATAGTGATACTACAGATACAAGAAATTATACAAATAAATATACAGGTATATTTGAAGGTAAGAATATAATTTCAATACATGCTGAATCAATGCAAGCATTTGCAATGGGTCTTACTTTTAATGGAGTAGAAGTAACTCCTAATTTAAATAAATTGGCTAAGAAATCACTTAACTTTACAAATTTTTATTCACAAGTGAGTGTAGGTACAAGTAGTGATAGTGAATTTACTTTAAATACATCTCTAATGCCTACTAATAACGGAACAGCTTTTGTTAGTTATTTTGATAGAACTTATGTAAGTATACCAAAACTTCTAAAAGAAAAGGGTTATTATACATTTGCAATGCATGCTAATAATGCCTCTTATTGGAATAGAAATGTTATGCATAAGTCTTTAGGGTATGACAAATTATATAGTAAAACAGATTATGAAATAGATGATGTTATTGGTCTTGGTTTAGCAGATAAATCATTCTTTAAACAATCACTTGAATATATTAAAAAGATAAATGCTAAAGGGGATCCTTATTATGGAACAATGATAATGTTAACTAACCATACACCTTTTTCTGAAGTTGATAAGTATGGAGAATTTCCTGTTGATATAAAAACAACTACTAAGGATGAACAAGGTAATAATGTAGAAGTAACTCTTCCTTATATGGAAGGTACTACTATGGGTAATTATTTAAAATCATTACATTATGCAGATCAAGCTTTAGGAGAATTCTTAGCGGGACTTGAAGAAGCAGGATTAATGGATAATACAGTTATTATGTTATATGGTGATCATGATGCAAGACTTCCTAAGGGAGACTTTAATAGATTATTAAATTATGATAAAACAACTGGTGAGTTATATGAAGAAACAGATGAAAGATATACTGAAGTTGATAGTTATAAATATGAATTATTAAGAAAAGTACCTTTTATGATTTATAGTAAAGAAACTGAATCTAAATTACATAAAAATATAGATACTGTTATGGGAATGTATGATGTAATGCCTACTATAAGTAATATGTTTAACTTCTATAATAAATATCAATTAGGAACTGATATATTTAATACTATTGGTGATAACGTAGTAGTTTTCCCTAATGGTAATTGGATGACTAATAAAGTTTATTATAATGCTCAAAAAGGGGAATATTTATCTTTAGCATCAACTGTTATAGATAAAGAATATATCAAGAAATATGAAGACTATGCAGCTGAGTTATTAAATGTTTCTAATTCATTAATAGTATATGATTTATTAGATAAAATAGATAAAACTACATTAACTAGTGAAACTTATATAGATGAAAGGACTACTAAATAATGAAAAAAAATATTATAATATCTTTTTCATTATTAATAATTATAGTAATAGCATATGTATTTATAGATAAAGTTTATTTAAAAAAACAAGTTGTTGCTAAAGTAGTTCATGAAATAAAAGAATATAATTATTATTTAGATGATAAAGATACAGATTTATATAAAGAAAAGTATTATGAATTAGAAAAAGTATTAAAAGAAGATAATATTAATTATGATGAATATGCAAAGTTAATAAGTCAATTATTTGTAATAGATTTTTATACACTTGATAATAAAATTACAAATAAAGATATTGGTGGAGTACAATTTGTTAATAGTAATATTATTGATAATTTTAAACTTAATGCTACTTCAACAATTTATAAATATTTAAAAAGTAATCTATATGGGAAGAGAAGACAAACACTTCCTATAGTTACTAAAATAGATGTTATAAGCAGTAAAACAGAAGATTATGAATATAATAATACTGAAGATAGTAATGCTTATTATATAGAGTTAAAATGGGACTATAAAAAAGACTTAGATTATCCTAAGTCAAAAACTATAGTACTAGTACATGATAATAATAAATTATCTATAGTAGAAATGAAATAAAGAAGAAATTAATTCTTCTTTATTTTTTTTATATTATATTATTTTTACCTTTAGATTTAGCTTCATATAAGTTTTTATCAGCAACACTAATTATTTCTTCTATACAATTATAATGTTTAGAACTAGCAACACCACCACTAACTGTAATAGTTTTATCAGTATTATCTATAAATAATTTCTTAGAAATTTCTTTTCTTATTCTATCAGCAATTTTATAAGCAGCAATTCTATTTGTATTAGGAAGGATAATTAAAAATTCTTCTCCACCATATCTAGATAAAACATCATCATCTCTAATATTAGAAGTAATAATATAAGAAAATTTCTTTAATATATCATCACCAACTTGGTGGCCATATGTATCATTTACTTCTTTAAAATTATCTATATCTAACATTACAATAGACACTTCTTCTTTTTTATCTAACTCTTCAATTAGTTTTTCTTCCATATATTTTCTATTCCATACTCCAGTTAAAGGATCAATAACAGATATTTTTTTAAGATAAGTATTAATAGATAATATTTTCTTTCTTTGGTTTAATTCCATTCTTAGAATAGTAATAAAGTTAAATCCTACACAAGTACTTAATACTAAAGTATCAAATAAATAATTAAAATAATTAGAAGAATGAACATTATCATAATTAATAAAATAAATTGCAAAGTATACTAGCGTTTGTACAGTTAAGAATGATAATTTTTTATAATTTCTATTTTCTATTAAAATAAAATTAAAAATAAATCCCATTAAGAAATAATTATTAATATTACTAAAATATCCCTTAGTAATTATCTGAAATAAGGGAATCATTATAATATTGTATACAAATGTAAAAATATAAATATTTCTGTTTACTTGTTTACATTTATTAGTACATCTAGTTATAAAAAGACAAAAGGCTATTATAATTAAATTGAAAAGAATAAAAGATAGTTTATAATTTAGTAAAATATTGATAGACATGTTTCCAAGGCAAAATAAGATAAATATCATATTCTCTAAGTTAAATATTTTTAGTCTTAATGGTCTTTCTATACAATATTTGCTATCAAATATATTTTCTACTAATTCGATGATATCTTGATTTAAATAAGCATTCATCTTTTTAAAAAATCTTCTATTTTTCATAAACCTTCCCTCACATATAAGTTAATCTATGAATATATTATACTAGATAAATGAAAAAATTGTATATAAATAATGTTTTTTTGATGAAAAAAAGAATAAAACTTTTGTTTTATTCTATTATTTTAAATATTAGACCTTTTACTTTAGATAGGTGAGTGGTTACTTTGTAGTTTTGACCAACTATTTCACCTGATTTTTTATTAGGATAATCACTTTTACTTACTGTTGTAAAAGTATAAGAATTATATTCTAAATAGTTATCAAACCAATCATCTACATCATTTTTTGTTTTACCTATAAAGCTAGGTAATTGACATAATGTATTATCTAAATTATCTGAATCATTACAATTTAATTTTTCACTGACTGTTTTTACTAAGACAGTTACTACTAATGTATCTATTTTATCTAATCTTGTATTTTTTGCATAGCTTTGACTAATTACTTGATTATTAGAATAACTACTTGAATTATTTATACTAGTTTTATAAGTTACTTTTAAATTATTTTCTTTTGCCCATTTTTCTACATAGGATTTACTTTTACCAATAAAGTTAGGAAGTAGAGTATAAGTAGTAGTAGATTTATATGGACCTTTACCAATTACACTTTTTACAAATGGTTCATTTATTGAAAAAGAGAATTCTTTAATAAGTTCAGGATCTTTTTGTTCTAAATTTATTTTCATTTCATCTTTTACATCTTCTATACTTTGACTATTTAAAACATAATTCCATAAAGTCATTTTTAAAGAAGATTCATAGATCATTTGTCCTGTACCTTGTAAATATAATTGTTCAATATTTACAACATCTGATTCTTTTTCTATTACTGTTTTAGTAACTATATCTTTAGCTATATTATAAAAAGATAAAATTTGATTTGTTTCTAAGTTGGTATCTAAGTTATTAGATATTGTTTCAAGTATTTTAGTTATTTGATCAAAAGAGTTAATTGTTTTTACTTTTTGAAGCATTGCTTTTAATAGTGTTTGTTGGTTGATACCTCTATCTAAATCTCCGTTAGCTAAATCATATCTATTTCTTGCAAGGACTAAAGCTCCTTCACCATCTAAATGTTGAAATCCTTTATTAATACATACTTTTTTCCAACGATTTGAATCATCTGTACATAATTTTTTAGGTACTTCTACATCAACACCACCTAAAGCATTAACGAGTCCTACAACTCCTTTAAAATTAATCTTAACGTAATAATCAATTTTAATATCTAAAAAGTTTTCAATAGAATCAGTCATACAAGTAGAACCGTACCAAGCAGCTTGAGTCAATTTCATTTCTCTTTTACCATCTAAGCAAACTATTGGAACATAACTATCTCTAGGAATTGTTAACATAGTAGCATTTAAAGTATTAGGATTAAAAGTTATTAAAATAAGTGAATCTCCATGAACATTAGAATTCTTATTTAACCCTTCAACTTCAGAATCAACCCCCATTAATAATATAGTAAAGGGTTTAGTTAAACTACTATTATTAGAATTAAGATTATCACTACTTTTCTTAGCTAAAGTCTTTTCTTGTTTAAAAATAACTTTAGTATCATTACCTATATTTAAATATTCTTCAGTAGTATTAAACATAGTAATATAATTACTATCTATAAATAAAGCATCTATCTTTTTAATGTATAAATCATGTAACATATTACCTAAATCAGTATATTTAACTATTTCATTATTTTTACTTATTTTATATTTATTTATAACTTCTAAAGGAATAGTATTATTTTCAATAGAATCTTTAGTATCTAATAATCCTATTTTATTTTTATTTAAGTCATCTATTTCATTTTTACTAGAAGTGCTAAGAGTAATAATGCTACTAGAATAAGTTACATCATTTTTATTTATTTTATCTATTTCACTATATATCTTATTAATACTTTTTCCTATTAGAATATTTATTATTATAAAGATTGTCATAAGGAAGATAAATCCTTTTTTGTTTTGTTTCTTTTTATTTAATAATTTAAAATTCTTTTTATATATAAATATATCTATTAAGATAATTATTCCTACTATAATATATCTAATCATTTTTTCTATTGGTCCTAATAGGAGAATATTATATATAAGGAAGATACTTGCACCTAAGCTGATAAGGGTAAGTATACTACATATATTTATCTTTGTTTTCTTTCTTCTTTTTGTCATATACACCATCCTTAGTTATTATTATAACTTAATTATTTTCTTATCTTATATATAATATTATTACTTTACACTAATTATGGTATTTTTATGTAAAATGACTTTGTGATGTTTACGCTTGTTGGCATTTTTGTTATAATATTATTACATAAATAATGGATAAGGAGGTAGTTTTATGAAGAAAAGAATTACTATGTATTTTGTTTTTACATATGTCTTTTTAAGTGTGCTTGTTACTAATACTTATGCAGCAGACTATATAAATGCTACTTCTTGTAGTGGATTTTTACTTGCTAGTGCTGGTACTGTAAAGGGAAGTTATACTGATATTGCTTGTTATGGGACTTATCAAGAAGCTAAGAATGCGATGAATGTTTCAACAGATGATAATGCTTTTATTTTAAAAGGTAATGAAGTTATTGATGCAAAGTATGCGCTTATAGATTATGATTTTAGTAGGACAAGAACTACAACATTATATGCTGATGCTTCTTCCGGAAGTGCCCTTACATATTTTAATCCAGCTGGTGGTAGTAGTGATGATGCAGCTTTTTTAGATTATAATCCTACAAATAATAGAATTAAAATTAAATTATCAGGTGCAGTAGGTTGGATAGATAAAAAAGATGATGCTGGGTTATTATATTATGAAATACATCCTGTAAATTGGGTAAAATCACCAACATATTACCAATTCTTACAAAGAAATGATACTGGGAATGTATATAGTGTAGTTTCTCATAGTTTTACTGAGAATATGTATGGTAGTGGTACAGTTACAACTTATCAAATTGGTGTTAATACAACAGGAATAGCAAATTCTGATTTAAAATACTATAGTTATGATGGAATTTATTTTTATTCAAATTTAAAAACAATGTTATATGATTATAAAAATAATATTAATTCTAATGCTGCTAATGCAAATAGTCCTTATTATAATTATTATCAATATATAACATTTAGATCTGAAACTAGTTACTCAAAAGAAAATTTAAATCAATATATTAAAGAAAATGTGATTCGTAAATACAAGGTCTATAATGAAAGTAATAAATTATATGAAACGGGTTCATTATTTTTAAAAGAACAAAGTGATAACGGAATAAATGCAGCAATGATGTTAGGGATTGGTATGAATGAATCAGCTATAGGTGGTAGTAATAATGCCATTAATAATAATAATTTATTTGGGCTTGGTGCAATTGATAGCGATGCGGAAAATGGAGACGTTTTTCCTTCTATAGCAGATTGCATTTACAAATTTGCTAGAGGATGGTTAAGTTATGGTTATGTTAATCCATTTGATTATAGATGGTACGGTGCAAATTTAGGTAATAAAAAACAAGGAGCTAATATTAAGTATGCTTCTGATCCTTATTGGGGAGAAAAAGCGTCAACTTATTATTTTAATTTAGATAGTTATTTTGGCTTACAAGATTATAATAAATATCCAGTAGCGGTTTTAAATAATGATAGTTCAACAGGTATTTTACCTAGAAAAACTCCTTCAACAACGGGATTGCCAATTTCATCAGTTAACTACAAATATAAATATAAAGGCACTCCGGTAGTTATTTTAGGTGAAGTTAACGCAGAAGGAAAAACGTGGTATAAAATTATGTCTGATGCAGTTCTTAATGAAAATCAAGAAATGACAGGTGGTGCTTCTGGAAAACTATATCCACAACAAAACTATAATAGAAATTATAGTTTTGGATATGTTTTGGCTTCTGATTTTACGAAGATTTCAACAGTTTCTGCACCTGTAATTCCAAATACGCAAACAATTTCATCAATAATTACTGGAGCTGGATACAATTTAGCTAGTAGTAAAATTTATGGATTGAAAGTTGGTAGTAGTATTGATGAATTAAAAACTAAATTAACTGTTGGTGGTAGTGTAGTTACTTCAGATCGTGCTGTTGTTTCAACAGGAACAACTATTTCAATTACAAAAGATGGAACTACTGAAAGTTTTCAATTAGTAGTCTATGGAGACTCAAATGGAAGTGGTAATATAGATGCGGTTGATTATTCTGTTGTTAAGAGTTATATAATGAGAACAAATGATTTGACAGGAGCTTATAGAGATGCAGCAGATGTTAATAAAGATGGAGCAGTTGATGCTTTAGACTATGCAAATATTAAAAATTATATAATGGGTAATAGCAATGTTATTTCTAATTAAGGAGGATTTGTGAAAAAAATTAGTTTAAGTTCGGTGTTCATATTTTTATGTTCATTTATGTTTATGGGCACTGTTTATGCGGGTAGTTCTTTAATTTCTGCTAGTAGTACAACTGTAACGACTGGTGGTAGTGTAACTATTAAAGTTTCTGCTGCTGGGTTAGCAGGGAAGTTCTCGGTATTAAGTTCAAACTCTGGTGTTTTATCGGGAGGTACTTCAAGCGTTTGGTTAGAAAATAGTTCACAATCATATACTTTTACAGCAAAATCTGTTGGTAAGGCAACTATTACTTTAAATGCTCTTGATGTTGCAGACTTAGGATCAAATACTAAATATACTGCTTCTAAATCAGTAACAATATCAGTAGTTAAACCAAGAGAAAAATCTACTAATAATGATTTAAGTAGTATTAAAGTAGAAGGTTATGAAGTTACTCCCGTATTTGATAAAAATACTTTAGAGTATACAGTTTCACTTCCAGAAGAAGTAGAAAAGGTTAAGATAGATGCTACTAAAGCAGATAATTATTCTTCATTAACTGGAACAGGTGAATTTCCAGTTTCAATAGGAGATAATAAATTCTCTTTAGTTGTAACTAGTGAAACTGGTGTTAGTAAAACTTATAATGTTAATGTCAATGTAGAAGATAAGAATCCTATTACATCTAAAATTGATGGTAAGACTTATACAGTTGTAAAAAGGGCAAGTTTATTAACTAAACCAGAATTATTTACGGAGACTACTATTACAATTAATGATTTAACAATACCAGGATTTATAAATGAAAAAAATAATATAGTATTAGTTGGACTTAAAGATGAAGAATCTAATATATCTTTATATATTTATAACTCAAAGGATAATACTTATCAAAAGTATTTGGGAATAGGAAGTAGTAAGATTAATTTCATGAAATTAGATACTGATAAAAAAGTAGATGATTATATAAAAAGTGAAATTAAAATAAATGAAATTTCTTATGAAGGTTATAAAAATAGTAAAAATAGTAAATATATTTTATTATACGGAATGAATCTTGAAAATAGTGAAAAAGGTTGGTATTCATATAATGAAGATGAAAAAAGTATACAATTATATGATTTTTCTACAATAGATGAAATAAAAAGTGATAATGAAAAAGAAATATTTATATATAGAATAATTGTTATAGCTTTAGCTTTATCTACTGTTCTATCTGTTGTTTTATTAATATTTTCAAAGAAGAAAAACAAAAAAAATGGATTAACAGTAAAAAAAATGAAACTAAAAACCTTAGATCAAGAAAAAGTTCAATAGAAAAGATGATTAAATTTTAATCATCTTTTTTATTTACTAAATGTAATTGTTATAGAAGTATTTACTGGTACAAAACTATCTTTTTTCATTGACTGTTTTATACATGTATCTTTAGCTACTGAACTATTAGTTTCATATTCATAAATACATTTAAAACTACTATTGTTACATATTTGATCTACTTCTGTTTTTGTTTTATTTATAAAATCTGGAACTTTTACTGTTCCTCCTTGTGATATTACAATATTAATTGAATCACTATTACTTATTATATCTCCTTCATCATGTGAAATTGATATTAAATCTCCAAGAGGAATAGATTCATTAAATTCATAATTTATATTATATGTTATATTGTTTTTATCAGCCCATTCTGTAAATGTATTTAAATCAGTAAATTTAATCATTCTTAATTGACCTTTTGATACCTTTAATTTGATAGTTTCATTAGGTGAAATAATATTTCCTTTTGTTTCAACATCTAAAATTATTTTACCTTTAGCAATTGTTTCATTATAAAATTCTTCATAATAAATATTAATCTTATTTGTATTAGCCCATTTATTAATTTCATCTACAGTCATATTTTCAAAGTCTGGTACTGTTACTTTAGTTTTAGAAGCAATTATAATTGTAACTTTTTTTTCTAAAGGGTTAAATGTAATATTTTTATTTATACTTTGTCCAATTATTGTACCTTCATTATAAGTGCTACTTAAACTATATTCAATATTATAATTGATACAATTTCTTTTTAACCATATAGTCGTATTAAAGGTATTTTCACCAACAAGATTAGTCATTTTAACATCTCTTATATTATCTTTATTTCCTAGAGAAACAGTTAATATTAAATCTTGATCAGATTTTAATGTTGATATAGTGTTTTGTTTAAAGACAATATCCTTTTCTACATCATTATTATATTCAAAATTAATGATTACATTTGATATTTTTTTCTCATCTAAATAATCTAATACTTTATCAAGATCCCATCCAATCATACTTGGAATATTATATTTATCTTTATTAGGACCATTTGAAACAGTTACTGTTATTTTTTTAATATTTTTTATTGGAGTATCTACTTTTACACTTTGTTTGAATACTAAATCTTTATCTATTGTGTCATTATATTCAAATATTTCTATTATTTCTATGTTGTTTTTATTACCCCAATCAAGAACTTCTTCTATATTCATATTTGTAAAATCAATAACTTTGTTGTTTTTATCTTTATAAATAATATTTGTTTCTACTAGTATATTAAATAAACTAAAGAAAAATAAAATTACTGCTGAGATATTGATTAATACTTTTCTTTTTTTACTATTTATAGATGATCCAGTTATGAAGTATACAATAGAGAATATTAATAATATTGAAATTCCAATTATTTTTGGTATTTCACTGGATAAGTTATTAGCATTCTTAACTATTAATATTAAATATAAAAACATAGAAATAAAAGTTATTATTGTTATTATAGGACTTATTAAATTTCTTTTATTTCCTCTTTCTTTTAATTCTTCAACATCTATATTTGTTAAATGAAATTCTTCATTATCTATTCTTCTTTTTTTCAATTTATCGACTCCTTTACTATAAATATATTATATAATATTTCTTTAATAATATAAAGTTTATACCTAAAATAAATTAAATTTATAAGAAAAGTTTACTTTATACTTGTAACTATTGACTTTTTTTATTATCAGTTTTAGAATTGGGTTATAAGAGAGGTTTTATTATGAAATTAGATATTGATTATGTTAGAACAGTTATTTTTGAAAAAGACAATAGTCTTTTTTCAAAACTTAGTCGTGATAGTTTGAGCAATTATGATGACTATAGTAATGTACACTTTAAAAAAGAAGCAGATAGAAGTACATTTCCTTTTGAAGTAATAGCAGAGGATTCTATGTTATTGGATTTCTATTTTAAAAAATTAACTTGTATATGTTATTTGCCAGAAAAAATAGATAGAGAAATTCTAGAAAATTTTACTGTTTGGCCAGAATTAAAAAGATTTAAATATTTAGTAGTTACTCCAAATATTCAAAACTTGAAATTTGGTAATCATGAGGCTGCAGAAATCCTTAATTATGATAACTTTATGAAAATGATGGAAGCCTTAATTGCTAGAAATGAAAAATTAGAGAAAAAAGAAAAAATAAAGGAGAAAAAGTTAGA
>JAQUVS010000033.1 GCA_028693275.1 Bacilli bacterium | reverse complement strand
CTATCAAAAAAGAAGAATTAATAACTTTACTAATTAATTTCTTAAGAATAGATTTTCCAGATTGGGAAAACAATATATATTTAAGAAATAATTTTATAAACTTTGAAATACCTGATATAATTAATACAATAAAAGTAAAAAATATTTTAAAAAAATATGATATTAGTCAATATTGTGGTACAAAAGAAGAAGTTCTACAATTATATAAAAAAGCATCAACCCAGTAATAAAAAATATCAACATAAATAATTGTTGGTATTTTTTTTGCCTAAATTTCTATGATATAATTTACATAAAAAGTAAACAAGATATTTAGGGAGGTAATATGAATATAATTTTTATGAGACATGGAGAAGCTACAGACAATGTTAAAAAAATAATTTCAGATAAAGAAATATATTGGTCTATTCTAACTGATGATGGTAAAAAAAGTGTCTTAGAAGCAATTAATAAATTAACAATTACAGTAGAAAAAATATATGTTTCCCCATTTCCAAGAACCCTAGAAACAGCCCATTACGCCTATAATAAATTTCCTAATGCAGAAGTTTTTATTGAAGATAGAATCCGTGAAATAAGTTATGGTAAATACTCTGGTCAATTAAATAATGAAGAACTAGATAACACAAGGCATAAACAAGTAGAAGGAGATTATTTTATTTGTTTTGGAGATTATGGAGAAAATAGATTTGATATTGAAACAAGATTATGTGAATTTTTAAAAGACATATATGATAGTAATCAAGAAGACAAAACAATTATGATAGTATCACATGGTTCTATTACATCATATATGAAGCGTATCCTAAATATAAAAACTTCACATATTAAAACAGGTGAAATTGAAATATTTAAAGATGTAAATTTCACATTCTTATTTGAAAATATTAAAAAATTAAAAGCAGAAGAATTTAAGAATAAATTTGTTTGATAAATTAATAGGAATAATAACTTGCTTCAAATATAATATGCCTAATTCTGTAAATGAAAATCAAAATAAAGAAAATATAAATTAAATATGATATAATTTGTATAGTTAAACTATATCTTGTGAGGTGCAAAATGAAAAACATATTTTTAGAAAAACTTATATATACAGATGAAAATAATTTTACAACTAAATTAGGTATTAGATTTAGAAAAATATATGATAAAACGATATTAAATTTACTAACAAAAGGGCATCTAGCTATAAAAGGAAATTTTATCTCTCCGGAAAAAGAAGATGATAATCTTTTTAATGCTGAATTGGAAAAAGGAGAAAATTACATATATGTATCTAATCATTCATTTGATGAAGATATTTTATCTGCATTTGCTCTTATAGATAGACCGGTTTATGGTTTAATAGGAACAATAGATCAAATCAAATATAATCCTAAAATGATTATGACCTGGTTAGTTGGAATGATTGGGGTAGATAGAGAAAATCCAGAGAGTAGAGAAAATGCTTATAAAAAAATGAAAAAGATTTTATCTGAAAAAGTTAGTGTTTTATTATTTCCTGAAGGTGGTTTAAATAATACAGAAAATCTTCCAATTAAATCTTTTTTTCCTGGGGTTCTTAAATTAGCACTTGAAACTAAAACAAAGGTAGTTCCCCTTGTTACATTTCAACCAAATGATAATCTTAATATCCATACGGGAAGGTTAGAACCTATAGATTTATATGAAAAATTATCAGAAGAAGAAATAAGATTTTATCTTGAAAATGTAAATAAAATAAAAATCTATTTAGAGGAAATAAATGATTTAGAAGAACAAATAAATAAAGAAAGCTATAACAAAATAAATGAGTTATATGATCTAATTTATAAAATAAAAAAAATAGAAGAAAAAGGACTATCTTTTATAAGAGAACCTATGGGTTATGCAATATCAGAATTTATAAGAAAATATGGTGGAGCAAATATAAGAAGCAACATTAACGAAGAATCAAAAGAAAATTTTAAAAATCAAAGAATTGAATTATATGTAAGAAGCGCTAAATGGTCCGAACCATCTCAAGTAAATCTTGAAATGGTAGACTATGATAATAAATTATATAATCCAAATCAAAGCTATGTAGCTACTAGTTTTGACAAAGTAAAAATAACTTCTTTAAATATAGATTTAATAAAAAATTGGAAAAAAATTTCTTTAAATCATCATAAGTATTATGCAAAAGAAACAGATATGGAAAAATATATGGAAGAAAGGAACAATAAGGAAGAAAAAGGTAAAATTTCTTCTAGGGGTTAATTATGTCATTAGAATTTGAACTGCCTTTATTTGCGCTAGTATTTACTGTTATACTTTCTTTTATTTACTTTAGTAAAAAGAAGATAAAACTTGTTGAAAATTTGTATTATGAAATCATATTATTGAGTTCTCTTATTTTTTCGATAATAGATACAATATTACATTTTATATGTACATTTGTAAGCTTAGAAGTAATAAATAATAAATATTATTATTTATTTAATATAGGAACAAAAATTGAAACATTTTTGCTCATATCAATTTTTTTGGCAATATTATGTTATGTAATTACAATAAGTTATAAAAAATTTGAAGAAAAAAATAAATATGTTAAATATTTTTTTGTATCTGTCTTAGTTGTAGCATCTTTGATATTATCTTATACGAATATAGAAATAATTAAAGTCGGAACTGTAACTAATGTAACAGGAGCAACAGCATTTGTTGGATACATATTTGCTGGAATAATTTTTTCGCTAGCATTTATAATTACGATAATAAATTATAAAAAAATAGATAAAAGATATTATATGCTTTTTTCAATATTAATATTTGTAATATTTTCGTACTCACTAGTAGCAATATTTCCAGGCATTATTATATATGGGATGGGATTAGCAATTCTGTGTTATATAATGTACTTTACGATTCAAAATCCAGATGTTAAAATGATTGAAACTCTTAATTTTGCTAAAGAACATGCTGAAAAAGCAAACAGAGCAAAATCGGAATTCTTATCTAGTATGTCACACGAAATAAGAACACCATTAAATGCAATAGTGGGATTATCAGAAGATATACAAAGTAGAAATACTTGCCCGCAAGATATGAAAGAAGATTTAAGTGACATAGTTTCAGCGTCAAGGACTTTGCTTGAAATAGTTGGTAATATATTAGATATAAATAAGATTGAAAGTAATAAGATGGAAATTGTAGAAATTCCATATAACTTTAAAGAAGAAATTACTACACTAGCTAGAATTAATGGTGTTAGATTAGAGGATAAACCAATCGAATATAGAATAAACATAGCAGAAGATATTCCATATGAGTTATTAGGGGACAAAGCTCATATGAAAGAAGTTGTTAATAATTTATTATCAAATGCAATAAAATATACTGAAAAAGGATTTGTTGAGTTGAATGCAAAATGCATAAATGAAGGTAATAAGTCAACTTTATTTATTACTGTTACAGATAGTGGACGTGGAATAAAAGCAGAATATATAAATAAATTATTTGAAAAATTTGAAAGATTAGATATAGAAAAGAATACAACAACAGAGGGAACAGGATTAGGACTTGCAATAACAAAAAGGCTTGTTGAACTCATGGGTGGAAGTATTAATGTACAAAGTCAATTTGGAAAAGGATCAATCTTTATGGTTAAAATACCTCAAAAAATAAGCAAGTTAAATGAACCTATCACTAATCACAATAACAACCAATCAATAAATTTATCAACCATATCTAAAGAAATCAATTATAGTAATAAAAAGGTTCTGATAGTTGATGATAATAATTTAAATATTAAAGTTGCAAAAAGATCTTTGGAACAAGCAGGAATAACTCAAATAGATAGTTGTTATGATGGACAAGAATGTATCAATAAGATTAATAGTGGGAACACCTATGACTTGATTCTAATGGATATAATGATGCCAGTAATGAGTGGTGAAACAGCCTTATAAGAACTAAAAAAGAATCCTAATTTCAATACACCAGTAATAGCACTTACTGCAGATGCAGTTTCAGGTGCTGAAGAAAAATATATTTCAGAAGGATTTAAAGATTATTTATCTAAACCATTTAGTAAAGATCAAATAAAAATTAAATTAGATAAAATATTTGAAAAAAAAGATATCTGGAAAGATGTCCCAGAATACATAGTAGCAGGAAAGTAAAGAGATTTTAATGAATAGGATAATAATTTGTTCCAATTCATAATCTCTTTTTTATTTTAAATAACTATGGTAGAATAAAACTATAAAGAGATATTTATAAGGAGAGATTATGAAAAATATTGGTACAAAAAATTTAGAAACAGATAGACTAGTACTTAGAAAAATCAAAAAAGAAGATGCCCTAGAAGCTTATAATAATTGGTGTAGCAGTGATGTTGTTGATAAGTATGTTGTATGGCAAAAACATAGTAGCGTTAATGTTACAGAAAACTTATATGAGATGTGGGAAAAAGAATATGATGATTTAACTACTTATAGATGGATAGTTGAATTAAAGGATACTCATGAATTGATGGGAACAATTGATGTAGCTTCAAAAAAATTAATGCACTACGGTGTATGTGAAATAGGTTACTGCTATGGAGAAAAATACTGGAAAAAAGGTTATGCAACAGAGGCATTAAAAGCAGTAATTAAATATTTATTTGAAGAATGTGATGCAGATGTTTTATTTGCAAACTACATGAGTAATAATCCTGCTAGTGGAGAAGTTATGAGAAAATCTGGTATGACATTTGAAGGTATATTAAGAGGGAGAATGATTGATAAAGAAGGAATAAGAAATGACTTAGGTTCTTACTCTATAACTAAAGAAGAATATAATCTAAGTAAATTTTAAGGAGCTTAATATGAAAGAAATAATATATAACTATGATTGTCTAAAAGATGAAGAAATTAATTCAGAAGTACTAAGAGCGAAATTATTAATAATAAATTCAGATGAAGAAATATTATTAGGATATGGTCATAATAATTATCAAATTCCCGGAGGTCATGTAGAAGAAAATGAAACATTTGATGAATGTGTAGTTAGAGAAATACAGGAAGAAACAGGAATAATAATTCCATTAGAAAAAAGAAAACCATTCTTAGTAATAAAATATTTATGTAAGGATTATCCTAGTCAAGGGCAAAACACTAAGTATATAGCTAATTATTATTCAATAAAGACAGATTTAAAACCAAATTTATCTAATGTAAACTTAACAGAAAATGAATTAGAAGGAATGTTTGAATTAAGATATATTCACAAAGATAGTATAATAGAAGAATTAAATAAAAGTTTAGAAACTTGTACAAATAAAAATGTTATTTTAGATACATTAGAAGTTGTTAAAGAATATTTAAATATATAGGAGAACTTATGGGAAAAATAATATTATTAATAGGTCCTAAAGGATCAAATAAAGAATCTTTAAAAAAAGAAATATTAATAAATAAAGATTTCTTAGAATATAATATAGAAGAAATAGATAATAAGGATAATATAAAAATAGATTCTAATTATATAGAATCATGTTCATTAAAAACTTATAATGACTATCTAAATGATTTAGGAATAGATAGATTAATACCAATATTAGTAAAAACAGATAATGGAGTAAGACTACAAACAGTTTTAACTGAAGAAAGATCAAAAGAAAATCCAGATTACAAACAAATGTGTATTGATTATATGGAAGAAAGTATTGAATATAATAATATATCTTTAAAATATGAATGCCTTGATAATGATTTAGAAACAATAACTAGTATATTAAAAGATAAATTACAAAATGATAAAACAATGAAGAAAAGATTATAATCTTTTCTTTTATGCTTTAATATAGAAATATAGAGTATAATAGAATCATATAAGGAGAATACTATGGATATTGAATTAGAAAA
>JAQUVS010000032.1 GCA_028693275.1 Bacilli bacterium | reverse complement strand
TTTGTTAGTAATTAAAATTATAAACATTAGGAAACTAATGTTTTTTTCTTATTTCTTGTACTTTAGTATAAATTGAATTATAATTATTTTAGGTGATATAAATGAAAAAACTAACTATACTAGCTTTACATCTTGGTTATGGAGGAATAGAAAATAGTATTGCTTCTTTAGTTAATAATTTATCTAATGAATATGATGTTAATATAGTATCGGTTTATAAATTATATGATAAACCGATATATGATATAAATGATAAAGTAAAAATTAAATATTTAATAGATAATGATTTAGCTTTAAGAATGGATGTTTATAAAAAACTTATAAAAGGTTATGCTCTTAAGACTTTATTAAAAAGACTTATATCTGATTATGTAAAAGGATTTCATTTTATTAAATTAATAAAAGATATGTTTATGAGCATTGTTATTACTATTAATAAAAAAAGATTAATGACTAAGTATTTAAAAGAAGATAATTCAGATATAATTATATCTACAAGAGATATATTTAATTTTCAAGTTAGTAAGTATATAGGTAGTAAATGTAAGAAAATAGCATGGGAACATAATCATCATCATGGTGATATGAAGTATGCTAAAAGAATAGTTAATTCTTGTTATAATATGGATAATTTAGTACTTGTATCTGATTCTTTAAGAAGTTTTTATAAAAAACAAATGAAGAAGAATGATTCTAAGTGTAGGTGTGTATATATTCCTAATACACTAGATTATATACCTGAAGAGTTAAGCAAACTTGATAATAAGAATCTTATTTCAGTAGGAAGAATGTCTAGAGAAAAGGGTTATGATGATTTAATAGAAGTATTTAATATTATAAATAATTATGATAAAAATATTCATTTAGATATTATAGGTGATGGTGCTCAAAAAAATTTAGTTGCTGATAAGATATATCAATATAAATTAAATAAGAGTGTTAATTTACATGGTTTTCAAAAAAGAGATTATATAAATAAATTATTATTAAATTCATCTTTATATTTAATGACTTCTCATACTGAATCTTTTGGTTTAGTTTTAATAGAAGCTATGTCTTATGGTATTCCTTGTATAGCTTTTTCTTCAGCTGAAGGAGCTAATGATATTATTATAGATGGAGTAAATGGTTATTTAATTAAGAATAGAGATTTTAAAGAAATGGCAGACAAAACTATGGAATTATTAAAAGATAAGGATAAGAGAGAATCTTTTTCTATTAAAGCTAGAGAAACTAGTTTAAGATTTAGCAAAGATATTGTTAAAAAAGAATGGATTAATTTAATTAGAAAGGGATAATTATGAAAAAAGTTATGTTTATATCTAGTACTGGTGGTCATTTAACTGAATTATTAGAATTAGAAAAGATATTTGGTAAGTATGATTATCATATAATTACAGAAAAGACTAAATCAAATATTAATCTTAAAAATAAATATATTAATCGTATTAATTTCTTAGTATATGGAACTAAAGATCATATACTTATATATCCTTTTAAATTAATAATTAATTGTTTTAAAAGTTTATATTTTTATTTAAAAATAAAACCAGATTTTATAGTTACAACAGGGGCACATACAGCAGGTCCTATGTGTATGATAGGTAAGATATTTGGTAGTAAAATAATATATATAGAAACTTTTGCTAATATAAATAGTAAAACAATAACAGGTAAACTTATATATAAGTTTGCTGATCTATTTATAGTACAATGGGAAAGTATGCTTAAACTATACCCTAAAGCTACTTATGGGGGGTGGATTTTTTGATACTTGTAACATTAGGTACTCAAGATAAAAGTTTTAAAAGATTATTAAAAGAAATAGATAAATTAATAGAAAAAGGAATAATTAAAGAAGAAGTAATTGTTCAAGCAGGTTATACTGAATATTATTCTAATAATATGAAAATATTTGATCTTATTTCTAGGGAAGAAATGGATAGATTAATTGATAAAGCTAATTTAATTATTACTCATGGTGGAGTTGGAAGTATAATTGGAGCTATTAGTAAAAAGAAAAAGGTTATAGCAGTAGCTAGACTTAGTAAATATGATGAACATACTAATGATCATCAATTGCAAATAGTAAAAGAATTTAGTGATATGAATTATATTATTGATGGAACAGATTTAGATAATTTAGAAGATAATTATAAAAAAGTATTTGATTTTAAACCTGCTACTTATAAATCAGATAATAGTAGAATGATCAGTACAATTACTGATTATATTGATAATAATACTAAAGATAAGATGTTTGGTAAGTATAGAGAAATAGTTATGTATATAATATTTGGTGTACTTACTACACTTGTAAATATAATTACTTTTTATGTATTAGATCTATTGGGTGTTAATGTATATATAAATAATACTATAGCTTGGATATTATCTGTTTTATTTGCTTATCTTACTAATAGAAAATATGTATTTAATAGTGATAAGGGTAATAAAGGTTTTATTAAAGAAATGGGATTTTTCTTTTTATTTAGGATATTCTCTTATGGAATAGATATGTTTACAATGTTTGTTATGGTTGATATACTAAATATAGGTAAGTTATTATCTAAAGTTGTTGATAATGTTATAGTTATAATTATTAATTATTTTACTAGTAAGTTATTTGTATTTAAAAAATAGAGGTGTAATATGAAAATGATTTCAGTTGTAGTTCCTTGTTATAATGAAGAAGAAGCTTTACCACATTTTTATAAGGAAATAGTTAAAATAGCTAAAGAAATGGATGATAAAGTAGATTTTGAATTTTTATTTGTAAATGATGGTTCTAAGGATGATACTTTAGATATGTTAAGAGATTTATCAAAAAGAGATGATAGAGTTAGATATATATCTTTTTCTAGAAATTTTGGTAAAGAAGCTGCTATGTTTGCAGGTTTAGAAAATTCTAAGGGAGATTATGTAACAGTAATGGATGCTGATTTACAAGATCCTCCTAAATTACTTATTGATATGTATGATTTAATTACTAAGGATGGATATGATTGTGTAGCTACTAGAAGAAGTACTAGAAAAGGGGAACCACCTATTAGAAGTTTTTTTGCTAGATGTTTTTATAAATTAATAAATAAAATGTCTAAAACAGAAATGGTTGATGGGGCTAGAGATTTTAGATTAATGACTAGACAAATGACTGATGCTGTTTTATCTATGAAAGAATATAATAGATATTCAAAAGGATTATTTAGTTTTGTTGGATTTGATACTAAGTGGTTAGAATATGAAAATATTGAAAGAGTAGCAGGACAAACTAAATGGAATTTTTGGAAATTACTTGCTTATGCTATAGAAGGAATTATTGCTTTTACAACAGCTCCTTTAGCAATAGCAGCAGTATTAGGTGTGGTTTTATGTTTACTTGCTTTTATACTTATAATTGTTATTATAGTTAAAACATTAATGTGGGGAGATCCTGTAGGAGGATGGCCATCACTTGTATGTATAGTGTCACTACTTAGTGGAGTACAATTATTATGTACTGGTATAATTGGAGAGTATTTAGCAAGAACTTATCTAGAAACTAAAGGAAGACCTATTTATATAATTAAAGAAACAGAAAAGAAAAAGTAATTTTTCTTTTTTTGTTATATAATAATATTAGGAGTGATAATATGAAAAAAATAGATAAGAATTATTATTTTATATTTATAATTACTTTAATAATATTTATTCCTTTAATATCAAGTAAATATTTTTATGGGCATGATAGTTTATTTCATTTTGCTAATGTTAAAGTTATAAGTAGTTTATTTCCTTCTGTTATAAGAAGTGGAATAGCAAATGATTTTGGATATGGTATTGGTTTATTTTATCCTTTTTTTCCACACTTTATTACTAATATTTTAAATAACTTTTTTGATATATTTATATCATTTAAAATAATTAATTTTTTAATAATATTATTATCAGGAATATTTATGTATAAGTTTACTAATTTAATATTTAAAGATAAGAATATATCTTTAATATCTAGTATAAGTTATATTACTTTTCCTTATTTTATAAATGATTTATATGTAAGATTTGCTTATTCAGAAATGTTTATATTTGTCTTAATACCGATAGTTATGATGGGATTATATTATTTATTTATGGATAATTATAAAAAGTTTTATTTATATTTTTGTTTAGGATTAATATTAATAGTTAATTGTCATTTAGTACTTGGATTTTATTTTTCTTTTATTCTTTTAGGTATATTACTTTTTAATATAAGAAAATTAGATATAAAAAAAATAAAGGCTTTACTTGTAGCTAGTATTTTTATTATTTTATCATCTTTATGGTTTATTATACCTATGTTAGAACATAGAAGTTTAGGGATATATAATGTTTTTGTTAAAGGAGGAATGGCTACTAATAGTAGTGTATATAGTCATGCTCTTACTTTTAGATCTTTTTTTGATACTTCATTGGTTGATAATGTATATACTTTTATTCCTATTATAACTTTATTATTACTTGGAATAGGATATTATAAAAAGAAAGATATTTTAGATAAAGATAAATTAAAGGTATATAATTGTTTTCTAATAATATTATTAATCTTAGTATTTGTAAGTAGTAAACTATTCTTTTGGAAGAGTGTACCTAATTTATTTCTACTTATTCAGTTTCCTTGGAGATTAGAAATATTTATAGGTTTCTTTATAAGTATTTTGATGGCTATTAGTATTAAGTTTTTTAATAAAAAATATATTAATTTAATAATAATGATTTTTATTATTAGTTCTATTACTACTGCTAATAATATTATTTATAAGACTAATTTCTATACTACTAGTAAGATAGATAAAACTGTTAGTATAAATGGTGTTGGATGGAATAATGATTATTTACCTTTAAATATTATTAATAATTATAGTTATTATGAAAATAGAGATAAAGATTTAATAGTTATAAAAGGAAATAATAATATTAAATTTAATATTATTAAGGATGAAACACCTTATTTAGAATTAGATATTAGTTTTAAAGATAAGTATATAGTTATTGAATTACCTAGAATATATTATTTAGGATATGATATTAGTTTAAAGACTGATAATGGTATTAAGAAGATAGAGTATTCACAAAGTGATATGGGTTTTATTAAAGTTAAATTAGAAGAAGAGGGTAAAGTAATAGTAAAGTATAAGGGTACTAAAATAGCTAATGTATCTAAGGTAATAAGTATATTAACTTTTGTAATAGGAATGTTACTTTACGTAAAGTTTTTTGTAAAAAGATAAAATTTTATTATTTTATTTTTTTTTGTGCTATAATCCAATTATAAGATGATAATACGGTATAACAATTTAATATGATAGGAGAGTTAATATGAAAATATTACACTTATTTAATTGGGAATTAAAGAATATAATTGATGTTCTTCCAAAAGTAGAAGATCAAGGTTTTGATGCTGTTTTAATTAATCCTATTCAACCATTAAAAGAAGATGGGTTTAATCTTTGGTGGTTATCATATCAACCTGTTGGGTTTAAAATAGGAAATCAATATGGTAGTAAGGAAGATTTAGAAAGGTTATGTTTAATAGCTAGTGAATTTAATATTAAGATTTTTTCTGATGTTATTTGTACTCATGTAGCAGGTAGTATAGATGGTTCTTTAAATACTCACTATAAAGTAGATAAAGAACTAGTTAATAATCCTTATTTTTGGAAAGAAAGAAGAAATATAGAAAATTGGAATGATAGATACCAAGTAACTAATTATTGTCCAGGGTTACCGGCACTTGATGTTAGAAATTATGATTTACAAGATAAAGTAATTTCTTTTTTAAATGAATTAATAGATTGTGGAGTTAGAGGCTTTAGGTTTGATTCAGCTAAAAATATTGCTTTACCAGAAGAAGGCTGTGATTTTTTTCCTAGAGTATTATCTAATTTAAAAAGAGATGACATATATTCTTTTGGAGAAGTTATATGTTCTAGTGATGATTTGGTTAATAGATATTCTAGATATTTAAATGTTTTAACTGATAATTTAATGTGGAGTGATAAAACGGTAGTTTATCCTGAGAGTCATGATACTTATCAAGGATTTGAA
>JAQUVS010000031.1 GCA_028693275.1 Bacilli bacterium | reverse complement strand
TCATTTTCTATTACTCTAAGTAATTCTTTTTTGGTATTACTTAAACTTGTCTGAGAACCAATTTTTTGTTTATGATATATATGAAGATTCTTAACATTTCTTAAATAATTATATTTAATTTTATTATATTCTGTAAAAAATAATTTATCTCCATAAAGATTAATAACATCATATAGCATTCTCAAAGTATTATCATTTCTTAAGTGTTTCATTATATTTTTTCTTAAATTAATATTGCCTTCAAGTTTGTCTTCATTTTTATAAAATGGTCTAATAGAAACTACTTCTCCTCCAATATCAGCCAATATCTTAATTTCTCCAACAGTTTTCTTATTAGGATGAGATTCTACTATTGATCTAATATAATTACTATTAGCAGATTTAAAATTATCTATTTTATATGAATATCTTTTATCATTAATAATATCTTTTTCACTATCAAACTCACTAGTAGTAAATTTATCTAATTCACTTATAGGAACTAAATCCTCTAATAAGTTTAAATTAACTTTACTTGAAATATAAAAATTTAAATTAACCATATTATCACCTATTTATATTATATAGAATAATAAAAAAAAATACAACTAATGTTAGTTATATCTTTTCTACTGTAGAACAATCTTTGTTACTACATTCTTTCTTATTATCTTTCATAATCATAATACTATTGCAAGTAGAACATAATTCATTTACTGGTAAATCCCAAGTAGCTGTTTTACATTTTGGATAATTGTTACATCCATAGAAGACTTTTCCTCTTTTTGTTTTCTTTTCTACCATTTTCCCTACTTTACAAATAGGACAATCACATACTATATTTTCTTCCTTAATTACTTTTTTTATATATTTACATTCAGGATAGTTACCACAAGCTGTAAAATTACCATATCTTCCTTTTCTAATAACTAAAGGACTTCCACAAAGTGGACATAATTCTCCTGTTTCTGTAGGAGCTTTCTTTTCCATCTTATCAAAAGCATTTTTTACAAGTGGTTCAAAAGAATCATAAAAAGATCTTAATACTTTTATATTATCTTCTTTATCTAAAGCAATCTTATCTAAGTCTTCTTCCATATTAGCAGTATATTCAACATTAATAATATCGCTAAAAAATTCTTGTAATTTATCAGTTATCTCAAATCCAACATCTGTTGGGAAGAATTTCTTATCAGTTAAATTAACATAACCACGTGTTTTAATAGTATCTATTACTGTTGCATAAGTAGAAGGTCTACCTATACCTAAATCTTCCATTTCTTTAATTAATTTAGCTTCTGTATATCTTGCTGGAGGATTTGTAAAATGTTGTTCTGGATTAATACTATTAGATATTAGTTCTTGATTATTATCTAATTTTGGAAGTATTTTTTCTTCACTACTTTCATAATCAATATAAACTTTTAAATAACCATCAAACAATAATACTTGACCTGTTGATTTAAATTTATAATCATTGTTATCTAAAATAAGTGTTGTTTGGTTTACTTTAGCATCTGCCATTAAACTAGATAAAGCTCTATAATATATAAATCTATATAGTTTATATTCGTCAGGAGATAAGAATTCTTTCATGTCTTCAGGCTTCCTATTAATACTTGTAGGTCTTATAGCTTCATGTGCATCTTGAACATTATCACTATTTTTACCTACTTTAGGATATCCCATATATTCCTTGCCATATTTACTACCTATGTAAGCAAAAGTACTTGTAACAAATTCATCACTTAATCTAATTGAATCTGTTCTCATATAAGTAATTAAACCAACTGTTTCACTACCAATATCAATACCTTCATATAATTTTTGAGCTAAACTCATTGTTTTTTTAGCAGGAAATCCTAATTTATTAGAAGCTTCTTGTTGTAATGTACTTGTAATAAATGGATATTTAGAACTTTTTTTCTTTTCTTTTGTCTCTACTGAATCAACTACAAACTTATTACCCAATTTAGATAAAATATTATTTGCCTCATCTAAATTTTTTATTTCTAATTTTTCGTTTTTATATTGAAATATATCAGCTTCAAATGATTCAAAATTAGCTGTTATTGACCAATATTCTTCTGGAACAAAAGCTTCTATTTCTCTTTCTCTATCAACTATTAATTTAAGAGCTACACTTTGTACTCTTCCTGCACTCTTACCTTCAGTTTTACTTTGCATCAATTTACTTAATCTAAATCCAATAATTCTATCAAGAATTCTTCTTGTTTCTTGACTCTTAACAAGATTAAAATCAATCTTAGTAGTCTTCTTCATTGACTCTAATACTTTATCTTTAGTAATTTCATAAAATAAAACTCTATTATAATTATTTTCTTTTAATTTTAAAACATCATATAAATGCCAACTTATAGCTTCTCCTTCTCTATCTGGATCGGTTGCAAGATAAACAAAATCAGCATCTTTAACTTCTTTTTTTAATTCAGAAATAATTTTTTTCTTAAGACTAATTGGTATATAATTAACCTCAAAATTTTTTTCTACATCTATACCTAAACCATATTTACCAGTAGTTGCAAGATCTCTAATATGTCCTTTAGAAGAAACAACTTTGTAATCACTACCTAAATATTTTTCAATTGTTTTACTTTTACTAGGAGATTCGACTATTACTAAATTCTTAGTCATTATTTCACTTCCTTCAATATAAACTTATACTAGTTAATTACTAATTTGTCAATAAATAGTATAAATTATTATATAAACAAAATTTAATAAATACTAAAAAAATACTAGATTATTTAGTATTTTTCTTATCTTTATATTTATATACTGGTGCAAAACTTAATCTATGTTCATCTATAATTCCATATTCTTCTATAGCTAATAAATGCTTTTTAGTTCCATAACCTTTATTACTTTTAAAATCATACATTGGATATTCTAAATCAAGTTCATACAACATTTTATCTCTTGTAACTTTAGCAATTACACTAGCTGCTGCTATAGAAATACTTTTAGCATCTCCCTTAATTATAGAAGTACTAGGAACATCTAACTTATCTAATTTCATAGCATCAATTAATATATGTTGTGGTTTTACATTAGAATTATTAATAGCCATATACATAGCTTCTTTAGTAGCTTCATATATATTTATCTCATCTATTCTTTTTTCATTAATTATACCAACACTAACACTTATAGCATTTTCCATAATATATTCATAAAATAAATCTCTTTTCTTTTCTGTTAATTTCTTACTATCATTTAATCCTTCTAAGACAAAGCCTTTAGGTAAAATAACACAAGCTGTAACAACAGGACCTACAAGAGGTCCCCTTCCTACTTCATCAACACCAGCTATAAACTCAATTCCTTTATCATATAAATCATTTTCATAAGAATATAAATCTATCTCTTCCATTAAAAATTAACCTCAACATTATAACTATCATCAGTACTATCAAAAACAGCTTCTACGATATTTTCATTAACTAAAATTTTATCTTTATAACTTGAATTAACATAAACAATTATTTCAGTAGTAAATAATTTAGAATAATCATAAAATTCTCTATCTTTTATATTTCTTTTAATATTTTTAAATACTTTTTTTACATTACTAGTATTAAATTTAACTTTTGTATCTAAATAATAATTATATTCATTACCATTTATTTCTTTTCTTAAAATACTATTTGCATAATATCCATCTACATATTTAACATTAATAACCATTTCATCTACTAAAGAATCATCTATAACTACTTTAGCACTACCTAAGTTATTACTAACAATATAATTATTATCTAAACTTATAGTTTCTCTAATTTCTCTAGTATTATAATTAAATTCTCCCTTAGGTAATTCATCTTTAAAATCAAAATTCATTATTTCAAAAGGCATATATCCACAACCTATACCAAATAAAACAGTCCCAATAACTAATTCAATTAATAATTTTTTCATTAGTTTCTTCCCCCTTTACCAAATATAAATTTATAGATTATTCCTAATATAGAAGAAGTAATCATTATTAATCCTAAAATTATAAAGAATAAACTTACTATATAAACTCCTTCAAATAAACTTGCAATCATTATTCCAAAGAATACTATTAAACCAAATAACATAAAGAATGCTGGTATAGTCATAATAACAACAAATACTCTAAGTATTATTGATAACGGAGTAAGAACTATTCTAGAATCACTAGAATTCATTTTCACTCTTTCTCCTCTATTACTTTTTTTACTATCTATTTTATCTTCAAATTCTTCAGCTTTTCTTACTATTTCTTCTTTATCTATAACTACTTCTTCATCTAATACTAAATTTTTAATAGAAACATAAATAGTTAATATAGAAATAACAAAGTATGACAATTCTATTATAAATTTCCATATATATGAAATTACTCTTCCTAAAAACCAAGGAAATTCACTAAATATTTCTACCCCTAAATCTTTTATAATATCAAAAGGAACTCTTAATATTAATATAAGAATTAATATCAATATAAACTTACATATTATTCTAGCAAAATCATCTCCTTTTTTACCTTCAAAAACTTTAATAATTCTTTTAAAGAACATTGCCATTTCATCTACTAAAACATTAAAATATTCACTAGCTGTTTTTCCTTTATTTACCTTTTTAGTATTAATCTTATAAGCTTTAAGTATTTCTTCAACTAATTCATCAATATCACCAAATGATTCAATAACATCTTTTTCTTTATTACCATCTTTCACTTTTTCTTCGATATGACTTTTATATTCTTCAAGTATATCTTTAATTTCATTTTCTTCTAATACATTTAACTTTTCTTCTAAAAGTTTTAAAAATTCTTTCTTATTCATAAATATTTCCTCCTATAAACATATTTACTTGTCTTGAAAAATCATTCCATAGTTCCGCTAATTCCTTAGATCTAGTAATTCCCTTATCAGTTATATGATAATACTTTCTTGGTGGACCCTCATTTGACTCTAATAAATAAGTATCAAAATAATTTTCATTAGTTAATCTCTTTAATAACGGATAAATTGTTCCTTCATTAACATCAACTACTTTTGAAACTTCTTGTACAAGTTCATAACCATACATATCTTTTTTTTCTACTGAAAAAAGAACTATTAATTCAAGAACTCCTTTTTTAAATTGAGTATTCATAATCCCTCCTTACTACAAGTCTATACCTACTACTGTGTATTGTCAAGTACTAAAATAAAAAAATTACATCCTATCGAATGTAACTCTTCCTAATAAACCATCTTTTATATCCCTGATTATAATATAATATACTTTATCATAATCACATACTCCACCTTTTTTTAAAGCTCCTCTTCTTATTGCTATAGCATCTAGAGTTTCTTCAATATTATCAAAATCAATACTCTCTATCCCATATCTTTCTTTTAAATTGTTAGGATATAGTCTATTCATTGTTTTTAATATATACATAGCTATATCTTCTACATTTAATATTTCTTCTTTTATAGAAGATAAACTTGCTAAGTTATAAGCATGATCTTGATTTGCTAATTTAGGCCATAAAATACCTGGAGAATCTAATAATTCAATATCCTTATTAATTCTTATCCAACTTAAACTCTTTGTAACGCCTGGTTTATTACCTACATTTACGGCTTTTCTACCAACTAATCGATTTATTAAAGTACTTTTACCAACATTTGGAATACCAACAATTAAAGCTCTAATAGCCCTAGGTTTCATTCCTTTTAGTTTTCTTTTTTCATTCATATCTACAAGAATCTTATTAGTTAAAGAAATAATATCTCCAACATTATTACCATTAATAAGATCAACTTTAACTACAGAAAAACCTTTTTTAATATAATTGTCTAAAATCATATCTGTATGTGTCCTATCACATAAATCATATTTAGTAACTATCAATATTCTAGGTTTATTTCTAACTAAATTATCAATATCTACTATTTTTGATGATATAGGCATTCTTGCATCTATAACCTCATAAACTACATCTATTAAATCTATTTTTTCTTTTATTTCTCTCTTGGTTTTAGCCATATGACCAGGATACCAGTTAATGGAGACATTAGAAAAACTTTTTCCATCCTCATTCATTTTTTTATTTTTTCGTTCTTCTCTTTTTTGATACATATCCATAATTAATCACTCCTTCA
>JAQUVS010000007.1 GCA_028693275.1 Bacilli bacterium | reverse complement strand
TTTGTCTTTCTATTTCTTGGTTCTGGCTTTGAAATTTCAAAACATTTTTCTTTTAAATATTTTAAATATTCCAAATCACTTTCATCTTCGTTAATTTTTCTTAATTTAATATCATTTATTTTATTCATGGAAAAACCCCCTTCTCATAAATATGGTGGTTATTATAACATATTATTTAGAAAAAAGCAAGTTTCATAAAAAAACACATATATTTATTTATATGTGTTTTAATAATTATTCTTGTACTAAAGCTGCTTTTCTAGAAAAGTTTTGTCTACCTTTTTTATCAGTACCCATTGCTTTAACTAAAATTTCATCTCCAAGTTTTACAACATCAGAAGTATTTTCAACTCTTTCTGTTGCAAGTTCTGAAATATGAACTAATCCTTCACAACCAGGCCATAATTGAACAAAGCAACCAAAGTCTTCAACTTTAACTACTTTAGCAGAATATACTTTTCCTACTTCTACTTCCTTAACTAAATCTTTAATCATATTAGCAGTCTTATCAATTACTTCTTGATTTGAATGATAAATAATTACTCTACCGTCATCTTCTAAATCAACCTTAACAGCATTAGGATCAGTAACAGCAATAACATTACTTGCTTCACAAATAATCTTAGTAATCATTTCTCCACCTTTACCGATAACATCTTTTATTCTTTCAGGTTTTATATTAAATATCATAGTCTTAGGAGCATATTTACTTACTTCTTTTCTTGGTTCTGGAATTTCTTTTATAATTGTTTCTAATATTTCCATTCTTGCTTCTTTAGCTTGAGTTAAAGCTTCAGATAAAATTTTCTTATTAATACCTTTTATTTTTATATCCATTTGTAAAGCACATATACCATTTTTAGTACCAGCTACTTTAAAATCCATATCTCCTAAATGATCTTCCATACCTTGAATATCAGTTAAAATAGTATAGTTTTCACCCGATGTAATTAATCCCATAGCAATTCCTGCAACAGGTGCTTTTATAGGTACACCAGCAGCCATTAAACTCATACATCCAGCACATATAGTAGCTTGTGATGATGAACCATTACTTTCTAATATTTCTGATACTACTCTTACTGTATATGGGAATTCATCTTCAGTAGGCATAACTTGTAATAAAGCTCTTTCTCCAAGTGCTCCATGACCTATTTCTCTACGTCCAGGTGCTCCATATCTACCAGTTTCTCCTACTGAGAAAGATGGAAAGTTATAATGCAACATAAATCTTTTTTCTGCTTCTAAGCTTAATCCATCTAATATTTGATGTTCACCTAAAGCACCTAAAGTAGTTACAGCTAACGCTTGCGTTTCTCCTCTTGTAAATAAAGCAGAACCGTGCGTCCTAGGAAGAATATCAATAGCAGTAGAAAGACTTCTTATTTCTTTCATACCTCTACCATCAGATCTAACTTTTTCTACAACAACTATTTGTCTAAATATATCATATTCTATTTCTTCTAAAACTAATTTAACTTTAGTTACTAATTCTACAAGTTCTCTTTCTTTTAAATTAGATTCATTTTCTAATATATATTTTTCTACTACTTGTTGTTTTACATTAGCTATTGCTTCATACTTTTCAAGTTTTTCTTTTATTCTCATAGCATGATTTAATTTTTCTTCAGCTAATTCTCTTATATCTTTTTTTAAATCTTCACTTATATCAAGAACTTGATAATCCATTTTAGTTAAACCAACTTCTTTAATTATCTTTTCTTGGAATTCTACTAATTCTTTAATAGCTTCATGTCCAAATAATAATGCTTCTAACATTAGTTCTTCACTAACTTCTTTAGCTCCTGCTTCAACCATGTTTATAGCTTCTTTAGTACCAGCTACAGTTAATTCTATTAAAGAATTTTCTAATTCTTTAGGAGTTGGGTTTATAATAAATTCATTATTTACATAACCAACCTTAACTCCAGCAATTGGTCCATCAAAAGGTATTTCACTAACAGCAGTAGATAAACTAGATCCAAACATTGCAGTTAATTCAGGTGAATTATCTGTATCAACTGATAATACTGTATTAACTATTTGTACTTCATTTTTAAACTTTTCAGGAAACATTGGTCTCATAGGTCTATCTATCATTCTAGCTGCTAATGTAGCTGCATCTGTAGGTCTACCTTCCCTTTTAATAAATCCCCCTGGTATTTTACCAACTGAATATAATTTTTCTTGATAAATAACCATTAAAGGAAAAAAGTCTGATAAGATATTTGCTTCTTTTTTAACTACAACAGTACTTAAAACAACAGTATCTCCATATCTAACTAAAACAGCTCCACTAGCTTGTTTAGCCATTTCACCTGTTTCAACAACAATTTTTCTCCCTCTAAAGTCTAATTCAAATATTTTCTTCATATAATATTCCTCCTATATATTGAAAAAAAAGACACTTAAAATAAGTGCCTATTTTCTTAATCCTAATTTTTTAACAACTTCTCTATATCTTTGAACATCATTCTTAGCTAAATATTTTAGTAAGTTTCTTCTTTGTCCAACTTTTTTAAGAAGTCCACGATGTGAATGGTAATCATGCTTATGATCCTTGAAGTGTTCTGTTAATCCTTTGATATCTTCAGTAAGGATAGCAATTTGTACTTCAGGAGATCCAGTGTCACCTTCAAATCTTCCGAAATCTTTAACGATTTCTTGTTTTCTTGCACTTGTTAATGCCATAAAAATTCCTCCTATTAATTATATTCACCTAAACCTAGAAATGGTTGGAGTATCCAAGACCAAGAAAAGGTACACCAATAATATAGCACATTAGTATTATTTAATCAAGTTTTTTTATTATTCTTAATCCCTTATAAATACAAATAATATAAAAGATATCAAGCAAGACATATAAAGGAGATAAATAATAATAATATAGTGCTCTAAAAGAAGAAATATCTGTATAAACTACACCCAATATATATATTGATGTTGATATAAATAATATATTAATAATAATATCACTCTTCTTCTTTATTAAAAGATAAATATAACTAATAAATCCTAATACCATAAGTATAGGAGTAATCACTTTATAAAAATCAATTATATTATTTAAAATAATACTACTATTAGTTTTAGAATAATAATCACATTTATCATTATTTTTATAATTAACTATATTATAGAAATTATCAGTAAATTCACTATCACCTACAAGACAATTATTTCTTACCAAAACATCTTTATAAGTAGAAACAATTAAATATGTATCTAAAGTTTTCATCGGAATTTTATATAAGTATTCTACCTTAGGATCGCTAACTAGTACTAAAGATTTTGAATTATTAATTTCAACATTTGAATCATCTAATTCATTAATAATCTTTTTATAAAAATTATCTGCTGTTTTAGAATCTTTATAATATCCCAGTTTATTAACATAAGCTCTAAATAACCAAATGAAGTTTCCCTTATAACGCTCTTCCTTTTCATAAAATGATGTCTTTTCAAACACATCATAAAATTCTTTAAAAGTATCACTATTCTTACTTGCTATATCTATTTTTTCTGTTAAAGTATCTCCCTTTATGTTTAAGACTTTACTATAAGCATCTTTAAAAGAACTATTAACTAATTCATTATAAGTAAATACTCCATAATAAGAATAATTAATTATAGAATTAATTATAATAAAAAAGATAACTATTCCTACTGGAATTAGTTTAAAAAGAATTTTTTCTTTTATAAAAATAATCATAATCAATAAACTTGGAATTAACCATATAGCATCTTCCCTTGTTAAAAAAGCAATTCCCAAAAATATACCCAAAGTTATATAATCAATTAATTTACTTTTATTAATAATTCTAAATAGCAAACCAAAATATATAAAAATAATACAAGAACTAAACCAATTTCTATAAAATAATAAATAAGTCTTCTCTGCAAATGAAATAGGATTAAATAATAATAATGTAAACAATATTAAAATTACCTTATCATTATTTATAATTTTCCTAAGAGATAAAGAAATGATAGTTATCGATACTATATATAATATATTAATCCCAAACAAATAAGGAATATTTATAATACTTAAAATTGAAACAAATAAGGGATACATTATTCCTTTAGTCAAAGTTAAATGATTATAAGTCCCTAAGTAATTACCATTAATTAAACTATTTACAAAATCATAAACCATCATATCATCATGAACATAAGAAGTTCTAATATATGGCCTTAAATAATAAGTAATCAATAATCTAATAGCTATTATAAAAATTATAAATATTAATATTTTTTTATTTAACTTCATAATTATTATCCTTCCTATATATAGTAATATTATTCTTTATTTTACTATAATTAATCATATTTATCTTTTTCAAAATAAACATAATAAGATATATAACTAAAGATATTAATAAAATAATTCTAATATCAAAAATAAAATAAAGTATTAAAGCTAATAATGTATTAATAAATAAATAATATTTAAAATTATATATACAAGTAAAATATATAATAAGAAAAAAAGATTTAATAACATACTCAATATTAAATTTAAATAATCTAGATTTCCTTGTTTTATCATTCACTTCTATATCTATATTTTCTATTTTTATTTTATTTTTCTTAGACCAAAATATAGATTCTAAGGTATATGTATAATTATTAGTAATTGTAAGTTTTTTAAAATCCCTAAGTAAATAAGCTCTAAAACCACAAGTAGCATCTTTTATACTTGTATTAGATAAGATTCTAACAAAAAAAGTTCCTACTACTTGTAACTTTTTTTTAAAAAAAGAAAAATAATGGATATCTTTTATATTTCTTTTACCTATTACAAAAGATTTATTATTTATTAGTATTGGTTCTAAAATCTTTCTAAGATTATTGCCCTTATATTGGTTATCTCCATCTGTATTAACAAGTATATCACTATCAGTAGTAAGAGAATAATCAAAACCTATTTTAAAAGCTTTAGCGAGCCCCAAATGCTTATCAAGAGAAATTATATAATCAAAACCTAACTTCTTAGCAATTGAAACTGTTTTATCACTACTACCATCATCTATTAATAAAAACTCTATTTTATCTATTCCCTCTATTTTTTTAGGAAGATCATTATAAGTTTTCTCTATAGTATCTTCTTCATTATAACAAGGTATTTGTATAATTAACTTCATAACTATCTCCTTAAATTAATATTAAAATTTCTTTTCAAACCTCTTACCTATTTTCTTTATAAATTTATATTTAGAAAAACATTTATATAATGAATAAATTATAGGTATTGTTCTATCAATATTCTTAGATGTTTCCTTATACTCATTATAACTTACAACTTCCTCAAATGAATACTTAAGTTTTTTATTACCAGGCAGTTTATCACTATATCCCAAAGTAACTAATCCAATAATATCATAATACTTAGGTATAGAAAAAATTTTTCTCATAATCTTCTTTCTAGGTAAGTTACATACCCAACAAGATGATATTTCTAAATTTGTTGCTTCTAATATCATATTTTCTATTACTGCAGCCCCACTTTGTATATTATCTTTATATTCTACATTATTAGTCTTTTTACTATATAAAACTAATATCATATCCATATTTTCTTTTATAAAGGATGCAGTTCCATTTTCTATTAATTGTTTTATTTTATTATTATCATTTATAACAATAAATTTATAGTTTTGCATATTACAAGCAGTAGGTGCCATCATCCCTGATACTATTATTTTTTTAATAATTTCATCATTTAATCTAATATCTTTATATTCTCTAATACTTCTTCTTTCATTTATTTCTTTCATATTTAACTCCATTAATATATTTATCTACAAATTCACTATTATTTATATAATCATTTCCATCATAAAAATTACTACTAGCTACATGTCTAAAAGATGATATTTTTGAAGGAATTATATTTATACCAACCGGATAAATATCTTCTATAATTATTTTATCAGTTATTGTTATTTTTCTTTTTATTTTAATATTAGTCTTAGTATTTAATAATATAGATTTATTTTTAAGTACATTAATTAATCTTCTACCAAATATAAAAGATAATATCCTAATAGTAAAATGAGTAATAGTAGTCATTTCTCTTTTTTTTGTTTTATAAAAATTACTATCTATACTAATAGTATTATCTTTAATAGAAACATAATTATTCATATTTTGCCAATTAGATGTGTAAACACATTTTTTCTTATTGATTATATATAAATAATCAAGATATTCTAATTTATTATCTATATATAATTTTAGTATTCCACCCTTATTAAGAGAAATAATAAGATATATATTATTTTTCCTATAAATGTAAATACTTGCTTCTTTAAAATATTTAATAAAATCACTCTTATAAGGAAGAATATAATTAGTAGTCTTATCTACATCTAAAAGAATACTTCTAATATAAGAATGAGTTACAAAATGTAGGAAATATCTTTGATCAATAGATTCTTGATTAAAACTATTTAACTCAATATTTTCATATATATCATTTCTTATAGCAATAGCTTTTTTATTATCTAATTTTGATAAGTATTCTATCCCAAAAGGAAGAAAATATATTGTATCTCTTGAATTATAAAAACCACCTATAGTTTGATTTGGTTCTACAAAATACTCTATAAAATCAATTATTTTATTTGCACTATCTAATACATTTTTATCTTTGGTAAAATCATATATTTCCATCATCATATCTAAAGTAACACTTAAATATCCTGAATCAAAACCATCGTACTCACTAAACCAACCTTCTTCTTTTTGAAGTTTTAAAACACTATTTAATCTTTGATAAGCCTTATCATAGACAGTAGAATCATTTAATACTCTACTACTATAAAATAATCCAGCTATAACACCAAATTCTTGGTTTAGGGCATTACATTCAATATTTTTTAATAAATAATTAGTAGCTTTACGTATACATGTTTCTATTTTTTTATCTTCTATACCTAAAATAATACAACTCTTAGCCATAGTATATAAATTAAAAGCTGTTGCAGGAAAACTATGTTCATTAGGATAATACTCATTAAATGACCCATCTCTTAATTGAATAGAACATAAATATTTTATTGAAGCAACAGATAAATTAAATATTTCTTTATTATTATAGTAAATATTATTATTAAAATCATATTTATAAATTAAAGACAATGTTAATGCAGTTTGTTGTAATATAGATGAAGAAAAATCCGTCATCTTATAATGCCAATAATTTCTATCACAGCAACCATAAGTAAGAGAATATCTATTTCTATCTATATTAGACAAAATAGTTGGAATCTTCTTCATTATAAAGCTACTATAATCTACTTTCATAAATATCCTCCTTAAAAGAAAAACGTCTTAAGACGTTTTATTTATTCCCAAATTATATTTGAAGCATTAAATGTTTCTCCAAATGGATAATAATATTGATAATACTCTGGAAATTGATTTAGATTTGTTTTACCTTTAATAGTTGCACTAGTTAATGTTGAACAATTAAAAGCATAATTTCCAAGATTTGTAACAGTGGCTGGGATAATTATAGAAGTTAAATTATTTGATGAAAACGCATTTTCTCCTATATTAGTAACTGAACTAGGTATAGTTATTGTTGTTAATTTATTTCCTGAAAAAGCACTTCTTCCAATATTTTGTAAAGAATTAGGAAGTGTAACAGAAGTTATTCCCTCTTGTGTATTAAAAGCTTCATCTCCTATTGAAATTAAACTTGTAGCCTTTTCTAAACCAACAATACTCTTTACTTGAGAATAAAAATAAGTATGAACAGCATTGTTTTTAATTTCTATTAACTTAGTTGCATAATTAAAATTCATTTCATCTATAGATCCGCCCATAAAAGCAAAACTTCCTATATATTCTACATCTACACCATCTATTTTTGTTGGTATTCTAACAACTGTAGGGCATCCTGAAAATTGAGTAATTGTTTTAGTTCCAGCATCAAAAGTAATACAACTATATTCTGGATCAGTATTAGTTAAATTAAGTTCTGATACTCCTATAACGCAATTTGCTAAATCTCTATTCCTATCAATAGTTATTTCTTTATCTGTATAACCTTTATAAGCACAAAGTTTCAACTCTGGATTCCATAAAGCTACTGCTAAATTTGAATCATTATCCACTTTTATGCTACCAATCTCATATCTTTTTCCCTTATATTCTAAAGTACTTAAATCAATATTCTCATAAGTAGATTCATTAAAGTCGCTACCTATTTTTAGTGATGTAGCATCTAATATTCTACCCGCACTAATTAAGAAACTTTTTTCTTTTGATTTCATTATCATTTCTACTACAGATGGCACTGCAATAAGCAAAATAACTCCTAATATAACTATAACTGCAAGTAATTCTATAAGCGTGAAACCTTTTTTCTTATTAAACATATATCCTCCATTTGTTTATATTTAATTGCAATAATCAGAAGTATGACTACCACATTTTAAGCAAGACTTGTATGAATATGAAATATTTTTGTTTGTTAATCTTGTTGTATTAGTAATAGTCACATAAGAATTTTCATAATCACATTTCTTATTAGTATTAGCTGGATCTAAAACATCATCTATATACTCTGAAGTAACCAAATTATTAAGTGAAACATTAATTTTTTCATCTTTAACATCTGGTATATCTAAAGATACACATAAACCTCCCCTATACTCATCACTAACTGATAAACTACAATCAACTATCATTGATTCAGCTGCAGCTTCCATATTTCTTTCTATTGTTAGATAAGCATTTTCTTTAGATGAATCTAGATATTTTTTATAATTATCAATTACCATAGCTACTAAAAAACCAAGTATTACTATAACTGCTAGTAACTCAATAAGTGTAAATCCTTTTTTCATTATCTATCCTCCTACTATAATTCTATCTTAATATATTAAACAATTAAAGTCAAACAAAAAGCAGTATAAATACTGCTTAATTTTATATTTTTTCTATATCAAAAATTACATCTATTCCATTAAGGTTATATACTTCTCCAGAATTTTCTTTTTTAATAAGTTGAACACATAAAGTTTCTTCTTTAATTATTTCAATAAAACTATCAATTGCTTTATCAAATTCTAAATTTTCCTGATAATAAATATTAATTCTATCTACTATATCAAAATCTTTATTTTTTCTTAATTGTTGTACTTTACTAATAAATTCTCTAACAATTCCTTCATTAATTAAATCTTCTGTCAAAGTAGTATTTAATATAATAAAATCATTATTTAAAGATGAAGCATTAAATCCTTCTTTAGAAGATATTCTAACATCTATCATTTCATTATTAATAGTATAAGAACTACCATTTACAGTAATATCTAAAGTATTACCTGCTTCAAGAGTTTTTATTTGTTCTACGTTTAAATTTAATAATTCCTTAGATAATAAACCTATATTTGGTCCAAACATTGGTCCACATACTTTAAAATTAGGTTTTACTTCAAAATTCATATATATAGATAAATCATCTACAAAATTAACCTCTTTTACATTTAATTCTTCTTCAATTAACTCTACTAAATCAAATAAAATATCTTTATTTTTACCATCTAAAATAACTTCACTAATAGGTTGTCTTACTTTTATTTTAACTTCTTCTCTAGCGTTTCTTCCTAAAGAAATTAAGTTACGTACTAATTCCATCTTAGTTTCAATTTCATTATTTAATAATGAACTATCAACCTTAGGAAAATCTGCTAAATGAACTGATTCTAATCCAGTTAAATTAGTATATATTTCTTCAGCTGTAAAACTTGCTATAGGAGCTATCATTTTAGTTAAACCAACAAGTACTTCATATGTAGTTTGATATACAGCCATCTTGCTATCATCAAGTTCACTTCTCCAGAATCTTCTTCTGTTACGTCTTATGTACCAATTAGATAAATCTTCATTAACAAAATCAGTAATACTTCTTACTACTTTATTTAAATCAAATACATCATAAGCACTAGTTACATATTCAAGAAGTCTATTATATTTAGATAATAACCATTTATCTATCTCTTCTAATTTATCGTATTCTAATGAAAATTCTCTTGGATCTATTCCATCTGTATTTGCATATAAAGCAAAGAATGAATAAGTATTTTTCAAAGTATTAAAGAATTTAGAATAAACTTCTTTTAATCCTTCTTCATCAAATTTAATTGGTGTCCATACTGGTGATGCATATGGGAAATACCATCTAATTGTATCAGAACCAAATTCTTCAATTAAGTTAAATGGAGATAAAGAGTTACCTTTAGATTTATGCATCTTATGTCCAAACTTATCTAATACTAAATCATTTACTAATACATTTTTATATGGACTTTTTCCCATTACAAATGTAGAAATAACCATCAATGAATAAAACCAACCTCTAGTTTGATCTATTCCTTCAGAGATGAAATCTGCTGGAAATTGTTTTTCAAATAATTCTTTATTTTCAAACGGATAATGATATTGAGCAAAAGGCATTGCTCCTGAATCAAACCAACAATCCATTACATCAGTAACACGATTCATAGTATTACCACATTTATTACATTTTACATGAATATCATCTACATATGGTCTATGTAATTCAATAGATTCATCTATTTTTTCAATTGCTTTTTCAACTAGTTCACTTCTAGAACCAATCATTTCCATATGACCACAACTACATCTCCATAAAGGTATTGGAGTTCCCCAATATCTATTTCTAGATATAGCCCAATCATTCATATTTTCAAGCCAATTACCAAATCTCTTTTCGCCTATAAAACTTGGATACCAATTAACTTTATTATTTTCTTCTATTATTTTATCTTGTATAGCTGTTGTTTTAATATATAAAGATGGTTTTGAATAATACAATAATGGTGTATTACAACGCCAACAATGTGGATAATTATGTTCCATTTTTTGTTTTTTAAATAACTTATCTTCACCTGCAAGATATTTAATTATATCTATTTCAAGTTCTGAATCAACTACTAACCTACCTGTCCATGGTCCACTTTTATATTTACCTTCTTCATCAACTGGATTTAAAACTGGTAAATCATATTTTAATCCTACTTCGTAGTCATCTTGTCCAAAAGCAGGTGCTATATGAACTATACCAGTACCATCTTCCATAGTTACATAATCAGCACAAGTAACATAAAATGCTTTCTTATTAACTTCTAAAATAGGCATTAATTGTTCATATTCTCTATATTCTAAATCTTTACCTGTATATTCTGAGATAACTTCATAATCATCTCCAAGTACTTTATTTGCAAGTTTCTTAGCTACAATAAAATTATGACCTTTTGATAAACATTTTACATATAATTCATTAGGATTAACACAAGCAGCAACATTAGACATCAAAGTCCAAGGAGTTGTTGTCCAAACTAATAAATATGTATTTTCTTCATCTTTTAATTTAAAAGGTACAGTTACAGTATTAACTGAAATTTCTTTATATCCTTGAGCAACTTCATGAGAAGCAAGTGTTGTTCCACATCTAGGACAGTAAGGAGTTATTTTAAGACCATCATAAATTAATCCCTCATCAAAGAATTTCTTTAATATCCACCATTCTGTTTCTATATAATTATTATCATAAGTAACATAAGGATCATCTAAATTAATAAATTGTCCCATTTTAACAGTAAAATCTCTAAAAGCCTTTTCATTAACCCAAACACTTTCTCTACATTTTTCATTAAATTCTTTTATCCCGTAAGCTTCAATATCTTTTTTACCAGAAAATCCAAGTTCTTTTTCTACTTGTACTTCAACAGGTAAACCATGAGTATCCCAACCTACTTTTCTTAACACTTTATAACCTTGCATAGTTTTATATTTACAAAAAACATCTTTAAGTAATTTAGATAACATATGATGTATTCCAGGCATCCCATTAGCAGTAGCTGGTCCATCATAAAAAACAAAATAATCATTATTATCTCTATTTTTAATAGTTTTATCTAATATATCCATTTTTTGCCAATTAGAAGCTATCTTTTCTTCTACTACACTATTCTTATCTTTTAATAATTCATTAAATTTCATATTATTTCTCCTTCCAAAAAAAAACTTATTGTAAAAATACAATAAGGACGATTAATCGCGGTACCACCTTAATTCATAGAAATATCTCTATGCACTTAATTACTATAACGCGTCACCGATTTTATCTTATCCATAAAACACAATCTCAAAAGTGATCTTAATATTAATTAATTTATCTATTTACACCAACCATAGACTCTCTATAAATATCATAATATTACGTCTTTCTCTCTTGTTTTAACAATAAATAATATATCATAATAACTATATTTATTCAACTATATTTAAAAAATAAAAACTATTAGTTAATTTCTAATAGTTCTATTTCTTCTACTACTTCTAATTGTTGTTCAACAACTCTCTTTAATTTGGATTTAAATATTCTTAAATTTCTTTCAGCTAAGTCATTTTGCATTTCTATCTTTTCAGCTCTAAGTAAAGCTTCATTAACTATTCTATTAGCATTCTTCTTTGCATCTTCAACTATTAAATTAGACTCTTGTTTTGCCATTCTTCTAATATTATTACTAGTTTCTTCAGCATTAAAAATAGCTTTATTAAGAGTTTGTTCTATCTGATGATAGTGACTAACTTCTCTTTTTAATAAATCTATTTCCTTTTCTTGAGTTTGAATACGAGTTAAAACAGTTTCCACTTGATTAATAACTTCTTCTAAGAATTTATTAACTTCTTTTTTACTGTATCCATTTACCTCTTCACTAAATTTTTCCATAGCTTCACCTCTATGACTAATTATTTAAATTACCAATTAAAATCTTCTTCTATATCTTCTTTATCTTTTACTTTTCCCTTTGTTTGTTTACTTGCAGTAGCTTCATCTGTTATTTTACCTTCTACATTTACATTATTTGGTGTACAAAGAAAAATTCCTCCACCTAATTTTTGTAAATCTCCACCTATTGCATATAAAGTTCCACTTAAAAAGTCAACTATTCTCTTTGCTTGATCAGGAGTTACTCTTTTTAAATTAACAACTACAGCATTTCTATTTTTTAAATAATCAGCTATTTGTTGTGATTCAGAATAAGCTCGTGGTTCTAACAAAATCATTTTGTTATTACATACAACATTACTATTTTCTACTTGTTCACTATAATATCCATCTTCTGATGCACTAACTGGTGTATTTGTTTCACCATCTACACCAAAGAAATTTTTAATTTTATCTAAAGCCATTAATATCCCTCCATATTTTATACTACTTAAATAAATTGTAACATAAAAATTACTTATTTAAAAGTAATTTTATTATATTTATAAAATTTTATTATTTAAATACTTATAAACCTCAAACATATCATTTAATGGTATTGGTTTATAAAAATTAAGAGATAAATTATGCCCACTATTTATAATAATATTTATAGTACAATCAAAATCTTTAACATCAATATAATATACAGAAATACTATTATATAGTACTGTATAAAAGCTTCTTCTAAAACCTCTTAAACCCTTTTTATCTTCTATAATTATTCTTTTATCAGTAATAACTACATAATCTCTTACTGCACTAAAAGAATATTTTACTTTTTCATCTTTTTCTAATAAAGACAATATCTCTACTGGAAGATTATCTCTATCTACAATTTTATCAAGTCTAAGTGTTTCTGTTAATGGTTTCAATTTCATAAATGCCATTGCTATCATCTCCTATTATTGATAGTAGTTTATTACAAAGAAAAAGTCAAGTAATTTACTTGACTAAAATATTAATTATTATAATTTAATGCAATCATTTCAGACATTTCTCTATATAAAATTCTTAGCTTAGTTTTATCTTCGCTACTTAGATTAACAAATCTAAGTCTTAAAGGATAACCACTATCCAAATAAATAATCATATCAACCATATTAAGTCTAAAACTAATTGTAAAAGTAGAAATAGAACCATAATATATAGTATGAATTTCTTTACTACCAATTAAACTTTGTTGATCAAATAAAAGAATCTTCTTATCTGTAAAAATACCATAATCTTTTTTAGTAATATAAGAAGATAATATTTTTTCCCCATCAGAAATATAATCTTTTACATATTTTGGTAACGAGCTAGCAGAAACTTCTTTTTGGAAATTAAAATATCTAGTTAACTCTTTATATTTTATATAAGCCATAAGTATCACTCCTAAAAATAGTTTAACATATTATATAAAAAAAAGGAATTTAATTCCTTTATTTTACTCTAATTTTAGTTGGTAAATCATAACTAACAGTTTTCTTGTTTCCTGAACTATCTTTTGCAGTATATTCAAAACCAGTAACATATATTTCATCAACAAAAATTAACCATTTATATGTATATTCAAACCTAGGATCAATATCTGTACCTAAATTTAAATCATAATTATCAGTTACATAAGCTTTTTTAGCTTTGATTATTACACCTTCAACATTTACATCAATTGTTTCACTTGATGATAAAGTTATTGTTGGAGCTATATTATCTTTTATCTTGATTGTTCTAGTTCTTTTATATTTATAACCAGCCCAATCAGTAACTTCATAAACAACTTTATATTCACCTATTTTTGTTGTATCTACGTTATTAGATAAAATAACTATTTTATTACTTATATCAGTTTTTCCAAAGAGAATTCCATCTACTCTATCATAAGCTTTTACACTTAAATCAATTGTTGGAGTATTACAATAACTAGTTCTACAAACATTATAAACATCATAATTATTAAATTTTATCTGTAAATCATTTCCTTCAAATTCCTCATCAATTGCTCTATTTACAACTACTGTTCTATCAAGTATAGTAGTTCCAGCATGATTTTTAATTTCATATATTATCTTATAAGTACCAATCTTAGTACCATATGATAAATCAACATTATTAACAACTGTTTCAGTATTTAAATAAGGCTTGATATAGATATATTTAATATTAGTTGTATATTCGGTGTTACTAACTATGTTACCTATTCCATCATCTACATAAACTTTTTCATTACCAAATGTATGCTCCCATAAATTTGTTCTTGTTAACCTAATGAAATTGCTTCCTTTAATATTAAAAGTAGCTTTAACATTGGCTAAATCACTTATTTCTTTTTTGTAACTAGATAATGTACTATTTACTAATGTTATAGTATTTGCATTATCTATAGTACTATTTCCTTTAATAATTAAATCTTCTATTGTTTTTGCAAAAGACTTTGCAAAAGGAAATGTTTTACTATAAGCTAATAATTCTTTTTTAGCGTTAGATTTAATATTTTCTAAATAAATACTATCTAATTTATTTTTAGTATCTAATACTAATTTATCTATACTAGATTTAGTTTTTAATTCCAAAATAGTTAGGAGAGCATCAGTGACCTCTTTGTCTGCTGATGCAATATAACTATCTGAAAAAATTAAACTATCTCTGTGACTCATAATTTTTTCTTTAGTTTTATTTCTATATAAATCCAATTTACTATTATCCAAAACTTTTTTAGTTAAAATAGTAAATCCTTCCTCATTATACGAAATTGCATAAAACTCATATTTCAAAAACTCATCATTATCAGCTAATACTGGTAATATTTCACCTTCAGCAATATAAGTACTTATATCACTAACTTCTATTTCTTTATTAACATTATTTATAATTATTTCTAATAATTCATTATTTAAAATTTCTAATTTAACAGCTCCAATACTTTCATTATCTAAAACTATTTTACTATTAATTTCACTTATTTCATAAAAAGGTTTAATAATTAAATCTTCTTCAACTTTAGAAAAATCTTTATCCCAATTTATAAATACGTAAGTAATTCCTTTTTCTGTATAAGTATTATCTATAGTAGGAGCTTCTAATGTTTCACCTATTTTTACTCTTGTAGAAAGTAACTCTTCATCATTTCTATCTAAGAATACAACTTTTTTAGTTTCTAAAATATATAATTCTTCATCAGTTAAAACATTATCTAAATCACTAATAGCTTTATCTCTAATAATAATTACTTCTTCTTTTGTAGTTGCTTCTTCTATTTTTTTAACTGCTTCATCAATTATTTTAGTTATTTCTAATAATTGTTCTTCTCTATACTTAACATTTACAGTATCAAGATGATTTCTAACTAATAATATAGCCGAGCTTTTTAAATCAGCTAATTCAAAAGCTAACTGAATATTTTCATCTATTACTGCTACATTTTGATTTTGTTGAACAACAGGATTAACAATATTATTAACACCATCATCCACAATAATTGGATTAGTTACTTCTTCATCTGTTTCCTTATCGTCAATTACTTCTTCCTCATTAGTTTTATCTTTTTCATCAGATGTTGTAGCCGGATTTGCAAAAGTATAAATTGTGGTACCAAATATCAAGAATAATATTACTGCTAGTATTTTTTTTCTATTTGACATATTTTTCTCTCCCTTCAAATAAACAAAAAAGCTGTGAATATATCATATATCCACAGCTGACTACCATTGTAGAAATTCTACTTTAGGTTCTTGAGCTTTGCGCCATTTTCTTTCAAAAACTTTGCCAATTAAATAAATTGTAATGTTAATATAACACAATTTAAAAATTATGGCAAATATTTTTATCAATTTAACTATTTCACTATCTTAAAACCAGTAATTGGCCATATTCTAAGAAATACTTTTCCTATTATATCTTCTTTTTTTATGAAACCAATTTCCCTACTATCCTTAGAATTACCTCTATTATCTCCTAATACATAATACATGTTATCCGGAATAACCTCCGTAACTTCTATATCTTCTGTAACCACATCATCATTTAAATAATATTCATCATATATTTTATTATTAATATACAATTTATTATCCTTAATCATTACTGTTTCACCAGGTAATCCAATTACCCTCTTGATTAAATACTTAGTATCATCATATTCAAAAGAAATAATATCTCCTCTTTTAACATCCTTTAATCTATATACTAACTTATTTAATATAAGTAAATCATTAGCTTTAAGATTAGGACTCATAGAAGGTCCAATTACTTGTTGTAATGTAGCTATATACATTACAAAAGCAATTAAAACAATTATTAATATTACATATTTTATAGAATCAATTAAAAACTCTTTTATTTCCCTATAATCCATAAATCACCTATTAATACCAAACATTTACAATATCAGCATTATTACTAAGTGGTTCTGGATCTGGCTTATCTATTTTTAAAACTATTGGTAATTTAAAAGCACTACCAAAGGCAATACAAGTACCTGGAGCCAATGTTTTTAATTGTTCTAATATTTCTGCACTAATATTTGGAACCATATTTCTAATATAATCTAAATCCCTAGGATGTAACATTCTAAGAATAACAAAGTTACTACATTGAGATATAGAAGTTTCTGATAATTCAGAAGGTCTTTGAGTAATTAATCCTAATAATACTGCATATTTTCTACCTTCTTTTGTAATTCTGTCGAATATATTATATCCAAGTATATCAGTATCTTTATCATTTTGAACATATCTATGCGCTTCTTCTATAATTATATGGAAAGGAACTTTTCCTCTTTCTAAAGTTTCTGTTGAATAACTAAATAATAATCTAGAAATTATCTTAGTTATTGCTTTAGCCATACGATCATCTACATAATTTATATTAAAGTTAACTATTTGACATTTTTTTCCTTCTACTGATGTAATTAATTTTCTTATAAACATTTCCTTAGACATTAATTCAGTACTATTAAAGTATACTGCTGCGTCACTATTAGCCAAAGAATGTAATCTAACACTTAATATATTTGCATAATCAAATACTTTATTACTTTTTAAAATACCTTCGCTTATCAAAGCAAAATCCATAGCTTTCTCTAAATCAGTTAAGGTATAAGGAACTGGCTTACTTGCTCTTTTCAAATCTAAACCATCTTTTACAAATTGACTTACAAAATCTACTACTGTTTCCATTTCTTGAATCTTACCAGTTCTATCTATAAATAAACATTGTTTTAAGGTTCTTACATACCCTGGTTGATGAATTTTACTTTCCAAACTAAGTTCTTTAGTATTAAAATTTGTTAATACTGCTGTTATTTGATCCCTAATTGTTGTAGGTTCATTTCCACTCATAAGAACATCCATTATTGCTCTTGCTATAATGTCATTTTTATACTCAGAAATATTTTCTAAATCATTATTAGAAGATAAAATATTTACCAATTTCAAAGCTTTTTCAATTATTGGTAATTGATTTGAATTTTCTACTCCAAGTAAATGAGCAATATCATCAACATTTAGTAATGATAGAGGTATTTGTAAAACTTCTCCATCTGGATAATCTAAATTAGTTGTAAAATTCTTATAATTAATAAGAGGATTAACATCATGTAATTTAGAAAAGGCATTTGTATATTCCCCATATGCATCAAAAATAAATATATTCGAATTTAATGGAGCATAGCTACTACCAACAAAAATATTTTGAATTAATCTTGCTACAGTAAAACTTTTACCACTACCTGTATTACCTATAATAGCAAAATGATTACTCATAAATTGATTAACACTAACATTAACTCTATAATTACTATATATTGTAGAAGTACCAAAATAAATTTGTGTATTATCCTTAATTTGTTGATCTCCTAATATCTTTTGTAATTCATCTAAATTAATCATCCTAATAACAGATTTAAAAGAAGGTTTTTTTGAATATCCTGGTAAAAAATATAATTCAGTAAGTTCTCCAACAATTGTAATTGTTGCATACTCTTTATCAGCTTTTTTTATTTCCCCAACTAGTTTATTCTTACCATCTTCAAATATAACATGCAAATTTATTAAACTGGCTTGATTACTAATATCTATATCTAACTTAATAATTACATCATTATTTTCTATTTTTATTATTTTACCTAACACATTAATCATTCCCCTATCTTTACATTACATAAAGTATAGCATATTATAACAAAAAGAAAAAGATAACTTTTAATATTTAAATATATTTCCTTTTTCATAGAAACTATAATAATTATCATTACTAAAAATAATATGATCAACAACATAAATACCATTGATCTTACCAATTTCATATAAAGCTTTGGTTATTTCTTTATCTTCAATACTAGGACTAATATCACCACTTGGATGATTATGTAAACATACTATTCTAGAAGCACTTAAAGAATAAGCTTCTTTAAAAACTTCTCTAGGATGAACAATACTTTTATTAATAGTACCAATAAATAATAATTTACAATTTATAACTCTTTGTTTATTGTCAAAATATAAGCAATAAAAATATTCTTGTTTCTTGTCAAAAAATAAATATTTATAATTATCATATATTTCTTTTGCTGTTTTTAATAATAAATTACTCTTTTTTGTACCAATAAATACTCGTTTTCCAAGTTCTATAGCTGCAATAATCTCTATAGCTTTTACTTCACCTATACCTTTTACTTTCATCAAATCAATAATATTAATATTTCTAAAATTTTCTATATTTTCTATATTTTTAAGTATTTCTATAGATAAATCTCTAACCCCTTTATTTTTTGTTCCATTTTTTAATATGATAGAAAGAAGTTCTTCATTAGAAACATTTTCAATACCATATATTAAAGCTCTTTCCCTAGGCCTTTCTTCTTTTAAATATTCTTTTATTAACATATACACCTCTGTATATATTGTATAAATATTTTAATTTAACTAAAAAAAATAAAGCCTAAGCTTTATTTTATTGACAATTATAACCTTGACCTTCAAGTTTTTCTTTAACTGTAGCTTTTTTATCTGTATTTTTAAATTCACTTGTTACTTTTATTTCAGTACCATCTGATTGTTTAACTGTTTTTTCTCCAAATAAACTTAAAGTATAAGATGTTGTAGTAATAAATCTATTTGTTCTTTGTCTACAATCTCTTCTATATCCAGTAATAGTAGCGAACAATGTATCTGTTTCAGTACACAAAGCTGCCTTTTTCTTAAATTCTTCATTAGTACTAACTGTATTTTCATCAAAATTTTCTACTTCAGTAACATCATATCCTACTAATTTGTCTGAACTAGAATAAGAAAAATCAATTCTTTTTTCTCCATTTTCATTATACAATGTACATGATAATCCTACTGTTCCAGTTAAATCATCAAAAATACCAGAACCAGAATTTTCCATTGCTTCCTTAGCTTTCTCAATTGCTAAAGCTTTTTCTCTTTTTGTCTTTTCTCTTAATATAGGAGGTAAAACAATAAACGAAAGTATCAATAATATAAAGAAAACACAAATAACTTTTTCATTAGTTTTTAAACCAACTGTACCATTAATCATAATAAATCTCCCTTTTCTATTTTATATAACTTTATAATAACATAATATTTATAAAAATAAAAGACCTAATCTTTTTTAATTTTTATTCCTAATAAAGAAGTTAATTCTACTGCTTGTTCATAATTAACTATCATACCCTTTAAGTCACTTATACTAACAACAATCCCATCTATATTACTACTACTAAAATCAATTTTATCTAACTTTGTATCGATAAATTCACATCTAGTAAAATTATTTTTACTTAATGAAATAGGCCCAAATTTAATATTTGAAAAACTTGATTCATAAAAGTCATTATCGTCTAAGATAACATTTTTTATATTAGCTTTATTGTAGTTTGAATATCTTAAAGTACTATTAATTATCTTAACATCAATAATAGATGAATTAGATAAATCAGTACCAACCAATTTACAATTATCTATTATACATCGATGAAAACTTTTAGAAGATAAATCTAAATTAGATAAATCGCAATTTAAAAATATACAATCAATTGCATCAAAATATAAATTTTCAAAATCAGAAAAACTTATATTCTTAATATAACAATTATCAAAAGATATCTTAAAATTATTTTTAATAACTTTATTAAAAACGTCTTGATCAATTATTTTTCTATTGTATATTTCATCATCATTATAATCATTTTCTAAATCAATTTGATTATCATTTATTATCGGTAATATTATTTTCATTTTGTCTCCTATCTAATCAAATAAGTTGCAAGTTGATTAGCTCCACCACCATAGTTAGTTTGATCATAGCTGTCTGAAATTGCTGCTCCAGTAATTGTCAAAATTCCGGTAGTATTGTTATATGTTTTTACTACATTTGCATATGTTGTTTCTCCACCACCCAATTGATTTCCAGAACTAAATGTTGCATAACTTCTCGTAATTGTCACATAAAAATCATTAGAAGTTAACTCTGTATAAGCAGTTGAGGAAAGACCATAGGTAGCATAATTAGTTTTTAGATTAAATGATGTTCCTGCTCCTAGAGTATATATTTTTTTACCAACTCCATTACTTAAAATATAATTATTAACATCAGCTAAGCTTGAGTCTGGATTTACAGAAACACCATTTGAAATTAAAGTACTAACTAATTCCTGTTTCTCACTATTTAATTGATCTATTTGTGCTTGTAACTCGTCAACTTGTTCCTTACTAACTAACTCTATACTACTATAGTTATTAGTTGCTTCATCATAAGAACATAGACCTTCTCCTGTTTTTATTTCAGTATCATTTATATTCTTTAAAGCAAAATACTTTCCATCTGATATACAAATAGCTGTTTTACCATCTTGATATAATCTTACACTACCTGTTCCTGTAAACTTTCCTTTAAAATCTATCTTTTCTCCATCCGTTGTTTCACCATTTCTTGTTGCATCAAAAATAAATACTTTATCACTTTCTTCTACATTACTAGAGTGATATAAAACTACACTATCTATAAAACCATCAGCTGTAGATAATAACGCATTTCTTTTACTTCTTTCAATATACCCTGTTACAAATGGTACTGCTATTACCATTATTACTCCTAGTATTACTATCACTGCTAATATTTCTATTAATGTAAATCCCTTTTTATTCATGTTTTTCCTCCTTAAATAGTAAAATATAAAATTTATAAACAAAACATAAAAGTAGTATAAATATTCCTATCATTAATAATGTAATCAATATATTCTTTTCTATCATAATAACTCCTATATATAAAAATAGAAGTAAGACGAATAAATAAACTAAGCTAACTATTCCTAATAGTGGATATCTTATATACTTACTAATTTTTTTATTTTTTACTATTTCTATGATACCATCAAAAATTATTTCAAAAAGTATGTCCATAAAATCATCTCCTATTATTTAGTTTATATTAAAATCATACCATAAAACAAAAAAAAATAATAGTTATACTATTATTTTTTAGCTATCTCTATTCTGATTACTCTATTGTTGTATTTTGAATTATGACAATTATTTAATACTTTATCTAAATATTCATTTTTAATATTCATAAAAGTAAATTTAGTCATTATTTCAACTCCTGTACAAGCTCCTTCTGGTATCCCAGCTTTCTTCTCTATAAAAGTTAAAAATTCTCTTTTTTCAATATTATCCATCTTTCCAATAGTCATAAATACTCTAACACCATCTTGAACATTTCTTGCTCTTGAATTGTTACTTTTCTTTTTATCACTAACGTTTACTGATACCTTGAAATCTGAACCTAAATTATTTTTTAATTCACTTTCTAATAAAGAATTAGTTAACGCTCTCATATCCTCAATGTCTAATTTTAATAAATAATCATTAAATAATCCTAATTTACTTTCTCTCTTGATATTAGATAATTCTTCAATCATAGTTTCTAATCTATTAGGTACTATATCTTCCATTTTTGGAACTTCACATTTATTAATCTTAGTATTAATATGTCTTTCTATTGAAGACATAATTCTTTCTTCATTTGGTTTTACTAAAGTAACGGCTACACCTTTTTTATTTGCTCTACCTGTTCTACCAATACGGTGAACATAAGCTTCATTACTTTCAGGTAAATTATAATTTATAACTAGTTCAATATCGTCAACGTGAATACCACGAGCAGCAACATCTGTTGCTATCAAGTAATTAAATACATTATTTTTAAATCTATCTAAAGTTGCTATTCTTTGTGATTGAGTTATATCACCATGGATAATATCTACACTATAACCTCTACTAGATAATTTTTCTAATAATTCATCAGCATTTCTTTTTGTTCTACAAAAAATAATTGATTTATTTGGTGAATAAAAATCCATAAGTCTAGCCATTGCTTCAACTCTAGTTTTATCATTTACTACATAATAATTTTGAATAATATGTTGTGCAGTTTTTACATCTGATATAACAGACACCATCTTATAATCTGAAGACATATAATTTTTTGCTAAATTAAGAATTGTTTTTGGCATAGTAGCTGAAAATAATAATACTTGTCTATCATTTTTAGTCTTTTCAAAGATAAATTCTAATTCTTCTTGAAATCCCATACTTAACATTTCATCTGCTTCATCTAATACAAAAAAATCAATTTCTGATAATTTCAAAACTCTTCTTTGTATTAAGTCTTTAACTCTACCAGGAGTACCAATTACTATTTCTACTCCCTTTCGCAAAGATTTAATTTGTTCCTCTATACTACTACTACCATAAACACAAGTAGTAGAAATCTTTTCATACTTACTAAGTTCTTCTATTTCTCTAGAGATTTGTATTGCAAGTTCTCTAGTAGGCGCTAATATTAAAGCTTGAGTCTTTCCATTATTTTCTATTTTTTCTAACATTGGAGCAACAAACGCCAATGTCTTCCCTGTTCCTGTTTGACTTTGTCCTAAAACATCATTACCATCTATTATAAGTGGTATAATCTTTTCTTGGATTTCCGTAGGTACAGAATAACCCTTCTCATTTAATACCTTTAAAGTATTAACATTTTTTAATAATTTACTAAATTCCATTCTTTCTCCCTTTGTGCAACTCACATAGTTTATCATACTTTTAAGAAAATAGATAGTTTTTTTTATTCATAAAAAAATATAGTCAATAAAACTATATTTAAAATCTATCTTTTGTTTATAACTCTCTTCATTACTTTTAATTCTTTATCTAAAATATTCATTCTTCTATTTATAAGTTCTTTAGAATATCCTTCACTTAATTCTAAATCTCTTCTATCTTTATTATATTCAGAAGAAATAGAATCATAAATACCACAAGTTCCTTTACTTCCTACTTCTAATGAAACTATTTTAGCATTTTTAGGATAAATAATATCTTTTGATATTTTCTTTTTATATAAATCATCTATTATATAATTTAATAAAGAAAATAAATAACCTACATATTTATAACTAAATTCATCTTTTAATAATTGATTATCAATATAAGTAACATTATATTGCTTACATAATTCCATTATTTTTTCATTATAATGTTCTATTATACATTTTAAATCATAAGGTAAATTTTTATCCTCAACTAAATCGTAACCAAGAACATAAATATCACTTTTACCATTAAGAGTATATATATTTTCTAAATTTCTTTCTATTCCACCTATTATTTTATTACAAGTTCTAGGATTTTTAATCTTATCTAAAGAACAAAAATATTCTCTATTTTTTCTTAAATTATAACCTTTTCTTAAAATATCTTCTGAAATACAACTTTCATTCATTAAAGATGAAAATCCAGAAGAATATATAACTAATGGCTCCTTTGATTCTTTTAAAGATGTTGATAAATAAATATTATTTTGTTCTCTAATAGTTAAACTATTATATAAACTTAAAAGACTATTTTCTTGTAGTAATGTATTATCTCTTAAACTTAAATTATGTGTTAAAAAATAATCTAAATGTTCAAGTCTATTATATATATTTGAAAAACAATCAAATATAATTGGCTCTACATCTTCTGTTGATAAAATATTTTTCATATACTTTAATAATTTGTTTTTAACTTCTAATGATTCTCCACCTAAAGACTTCAAATCATTTGCTCCTAAAATTATTAATTTTTTATCACTATAATATTCCCTTAACCTATCAATTTTTTCACTTTCTAATGTTATTTTTTTCATTTTATTCCCCTCAGCGAAACAATATTATATCACACCAATATAAAAATGCAATATATAAATTAAAGTAATTAAAAAAAGAAAAAAAGCTATACAAAAGCTTTTTAATTTTCTGGTAAATAAGTTATTCTAGCATAACCATTTCCTGTATTTCCATTCATTGTTCCAGTACCTGAATATCTTGGCATTGTACTATTACCTGGAATCATTATTGGATTATCAAATTTAATACCTGTAACTGAAATATTACCAATATTATTCATGCTATCATCAACAGCTTGGCAACCTGTACATCCAGAAACGAAAGATGATCCTCCGCCTCCGCCCATTATATATATTGCAGTGTTAGAGCCACCGCCTCCACCGTACCAACCACCGCCACCACCGGCAGACCATTTACAAAAGTCATTTGCACAACCAGTAACATTATTAGCACCTTGATAGAAGTTTCCAGGTTCTCCAACTACCCAGTTATTATACATATAAGGGTAAGAGCTTACAGATGTCTTTCCTCCTATTCCACCACTAGTTTGATTTGCACCTGTTGTTATAGTGAAAATACAACCGTTAGTAAAGGTATCATATTTATCCCCATTAAGACATAAATAACTATCTTCAACAATTCCATTTCCACCAACTAATGCACCGCCATAACCTCCAGCAGAAGTAGAACCTCCACCAGCTGCTACCATTATACGCCTTCTTTGGTCAGCAATCGTATTTCCATTTGTTGTTCTAATATCAGTAGCTCCACCGCCACCTTTTCCACTTAAATTAGTAGCGGCAGCAGTTCCACAAGCTCCTCCACCATTATATCCTCCAGTAGAAGTAGTAGGATTTTGACCTACAAACACATAATATGTAGTTCCTGCAGTAACATATAACTCTCCACTAGCATATGCACCTCTTCCGCCATTTCCTCCACCTTGTGCTCCCCAAGTTTCAAAAAAATATTTTCCAGTAAGAGGAGCTGTAAATGTTTGATAATTACCCGTATAAGAATAAGTATGAACAGGAGTCCAATGCGCATACAAAGTATGGCTTCCATTTTTAACTTGAGTTGATTCAGTAATTAATTCTCCACCTGTTGCCTCAGTAAACCACCCTAAAAAAGTATATCCACTTCTTGTTGGTTTTTCTAATAAACCATATTTATCATTATGATAAAATAAGACACTACTATTATTAACTACTCCTCCTTGAGGATTTAAAGTCAAGGTATATTTGGTAACACCATCTATTTGACATTTTCCTTCATGATATGTTCCTACATATACATTTAAATCCCCTTCAAATTTCATAGCACAATATCTATCATCATTAGTACTAAAAGAGATTTCGCAAGTATCTGTAACATATATTTTTCCATTTGTAGGAAGTTTACCCTTATAATCTAATTTAGGACTAATCTCATTGTTAACGATGTCATATTCCATCTCTAAATCATCTGTATGCATCTCATTAACAGAACATTCATCTGCTACCATTCCAAATAAATATTCGTTAGTTGATTTAAAAGATTTTTTATGTGATTTTTCTATCATATTTAAAACTTCTGGTATAGCAAAAGTAAATATAACAGCTATTATAACAATAACAGCAAGTATTTCAATTAAAGTAAATCCTCTTTTATTTTTCTTACAATCACGTTTTTTCTTTATATTTTTTTTGATATTTTTCTGCATAATCCACCATCCAATTTCTATCCTATAAAATGATATCATAGTTGAAAAAAATTGTTAAGTTTTTATTGTTGAATTTTACACTTTTTTATATTATAATACATTGAACAAAGGAGAATTACTATGAATAAAATTGATGTTCTTTATACAACTGATAAAAAATATTTTTATTTAATGTTAATATCTATTAATTCTCTATTACTAAATAACAAACATTTAAAAGAAATAAATATTCATATAATATTTGAAGACCTATCAATAGAAGAATTATCTATATTAAATAATTTATTAAATGAATATAACAATTGTAATTTATTCTTATATGACTATAAATTAATTGATAATAAAATAGAAAAATATAATCTACCTAAATGGAGAAATTCTAGTATTGCTAATGCTAGATTATTTTTTACATCAGTTATAAATAGTTGTGATAATTTATTATATCTTGATTCAGATACAATTATTTTAGATAAGTTAGATAAATTAGAAGAATATAAAGACAACACTGTTTCAGCAGTATTAGATCATTTATCAGAAAGTTACTGGTCTAGTCTAAACAATAGTTTAAAACAATATTGTAATAGCGGAGTTTTATGGATTAATAGAAATAATTGGGAAAAAGTTAAGTGTGATGATTTAATTACAAAAACTATTAAAGATAAACCAATATTAACATATCCAGATCAAGATATTTTAAATATTGCTCTACATAATCACATTTCACTTTTACCACCTAATTTTAATTTATCTCCTAATGAATTTTTCTATAATAATCTTTGTCTAAAAAAATATTATGCAGTAAATAAAATTAATTACTATGATATCAAAGAAGTTATATCTGCAAAAAAGAATCCTATTATAATCCATTTTACAGAGTTTTATGGCAAAAGGCCATGGATAGCTAACAATATATATCCTCTTAATAATTTATTTAATTATTATAAAGATCTATTAGAAAAAAATAAAAATAATACTATTAAAAAAGAAAATATCAATAATGTTTTTAAAATAGTCCATTATATAAAAATGTATACCCCATCTAAACTTAAAGATGAAGCAAAAAAGATACTTGTTAAATAAGTATCTTTTATTATTATCCAAAAACAAATAATCTAACATATTCCCAATTGGTAGTGGCCCTTATACCAAAAGTAACTGTATTACCCGAAACACTACAAGCAATTCCACTACCTAAATAACTTTTAACTTCAGAATTAGACCATACAAATACTCCATAATTAGAACCATTACTACTATATTCTTGAACTATTACTAATTTAGGAGTAAAAGCCATATTAACATTTACACTTCCACCTTGGTCAGTAGAAGGACTTGTTGAAGGAGTATATGTATATGAATTATAGTAGTAATTTTTATAACTTATAGTAGATATCTTTTGAGATAATTGATTAAAAGTATCTGATGCACTAGAAGAAACTCCTAGATTATTTAAAACACTTACTATTTGATTTTTACCATTTTCCATTTCTTGTTGTAAAGAATTTATTTGTTCTTCATAATTATTAACCATTTGATCATATACATCTTTGCTTATTAACGGAACTACCCCATAATTTTTAGTTACTTCGTTAAAATCACAAATTCCATCAGTAACAACAACTTCTTCATTAACATTTTTTAAAACTGTATATTTTTCATTATATAAACAAAAAGCAATACTTCCGTCATTATACAATTTCAAGTCTCCATTACCATCAAATTTCCCGCTAAATTCCAATTTAATTCCATCATTAGAAATACATCCAAGATTTGTACAAATAAAATTTACGTCGCCCAAATCTCCTTCACCATTTTGTGAGTAGTATAAATTTGCTGAATCCATTATTCCAATAGCAGTATCTTTAAACGCTTCTTTCTTACTTCTTTCAATATAACCTGTCACAAATGGTACTGCTATTACCATTATTACTCCAAGTATTACTATTACTGCTAAAACTTCTATTAATGTAAATCCCTTTTTACTCATAAGAACCTCCAATATATTATCTTTTTTTAGAAAAATTATCAATAATATTTATTGCATTATTAACAAGGAATTGATAACTACCTTCATTGATAAAATCAATATCATATTCATCTTGCATATCCATAATTTCAAAAGCTAAATCAGTTTGTTCCATAAAATCTTCAGTTTTTGACATAATTGATTTTCTTATTTGTTGATCTGCTAATATCATTACATAATTATCTTGAACTTCAAGAGGAACAGAATATATAGAAGCAGCTATCATGATTTTTTCAGAATCATCTAAATCATCTATTTTATTGTAAGTAGCAAAGAGCGAACCATACGAGACCATAATCTTTAGTTTCTGAGAGTTACTCAAGTCTTCTCTCTTATCAATAGCAGCAATAGTCTTTAAATAACTTTGTTGATTTATATCATCATACTTACTTAAATCTCCGACTAATTCTAATTTTTCATTATAGATATTATGTTCTTCTTCCAATTTTTCAAACTCTTCTTCATATTCTTCTTCTATATAATCTTCCATAATATATTTTTTATCTAATTCTTTTCTTTCATACAATCTTTGCTTAAGTTGATCATATATCGAAACTTCTTCTATTTTAGTCCAATTAATTAATTTATCCATTTACACCTCTCCTATCATTCATATAATATTATAAATTTATTATAACATATTTATCTTTTGAAATAATAATATAATATAATTGTAATGTAATGTTACAATTGCTTTTATGAAAAATTGAAAGTCCAGTTGACTTTATGTTTTTTATTTCTTATACTGTCTACATATGGTAGGAGGATAACATGAATAAAAAGGGATTTACATTAATAGAAATATTAGCAGTAATAGTAATACTAGGAGTAATAATGGTAATAGCAGTACCATTTGTAACGGGGTATATTGAAAGAAGCAAAAGAAATGCTTTATTATCTACAGCAGATGGGTTTATAGATAGTGTAGTTTTATATCACTCTAGTAATGTAGAAGAAAGTGATAAAGTATTTATTTTTGATGCAACAAGAAATGGTGAAACAACAGACGGAGAAAAAATAGATTTTAAAGGAAAGTTTACAGGAACAGGTAGTGTAAGATTATATCAAGATGGTAAAACAGCTATTTGTATATCAGACGGAAAATATTTTGCTTTAAAGAATATAAGTGACAATAAAATAAAAACAGGAAATGGAACATGTAGTTATGATGATGAGACAGAATCATATTTAAGTGTTGGAAATATATCACAAAAAGCATATGATGATATGGCAGCATCATATCAAAGTCAAATTAACGACTTAATTTCAAATCAATTAAATACAAATGATGCAACAGCTACTGCTTCTGATATTTTATTAGATAAAACAGCATATGTTAATGGAGAAAAAGTTACTGGGACAATGCCAATCAAACAAAAAACTGTAGTAAAAGCTTTAACATTAGCAAATACTATAACCTCTTGGGAAGATAAGTATTCAAGTATTCAATTGGATACAACTGGTTATAAGACTTTGAAATTAACAACTATTTATTTAAACAACTATATGGCTTCAACATCATTAGATGTTAAAGTAATTAATTTAGCTAATGGAGCAGAATTATATAGTTGGTATGTTACACTCCCTGCCAGCCAGTCAAGAACTGATGCTTTGAATGCGACAATAGATGTAAGCGCTGTTTCAGGTATTAAAGTTCAAATTCATAATAATCAGGTCGGAAACTATATTTTAAATGATATAATTTTAGAATAATATTTTAAAACTATTGTTGCAAAAGTTTAATATATATAAATTTACAACTACAACTTTATACATTAATATAAACTTTTATTATATTTATCATTTAATCAATCTTATTTCAAATAAACAAAAAATACTAACTATAACCTAGTTAGTATTTTCTATACATACTCGAAAAATTCGAATACAATCATTATGGTGCGTTAGAGTTCCCAGTACAACAACTCTTAACAATATTAAATAGGTAGTAATTAAATACTAACTAAATTTTTGACTCAATTTTGAAGAAAACGGTAGTCATCTCACGCAAGGAACTTGC
>JAQUVS010000030.1 GCA_028693275.1 Bacilli bacterium | reverse complement strand
ATAGTTATTTAAATAATTATCATGCTAAAAAAAGCGGGAAAGATCTAGCCTTATATGTATTAGGTAGAGCTATTCAAGAATTTAATTTAAAAGTATTACTAAGATATCCTATAGATATGATAATACGATATAAAGCAATGAAAGATGGTGAAAAGAAATGAACAAGATAGATTTTGTAATTATGTGGGTGGATGGTTCAGACAAAAAATGGCAAGCTGAAAAAGAAAAGTATTCACCAGTATCAAATTCTGATTCAAGTATATATAGATATAGGGATTGGGATTTACTTAGGTATTGGTTTAGAGGAGTAGAAAAATTTGCACCATGGGTAAATAAAATTCATTTTGTAACATGGGGGCATATTCCAGGCTTTCTTGATATAAGTAATCCTAAAATAAATATAGTAAAACATGAGGATTTTATTCCAAAAGAATATTTACCTACATTTTCTGCTAATACAATTGAACTTAATTTACATAGAATAGATGGATTGTCAGAAAATTTTGTTTTATTTAATGATGATTTATTTTTATTAAAAAAAGTTACCGAAAAAGATTTTTTTATTGAAAATATACCACTTGATACTGTTGCGCTTAATGTTCATTGCCCAAAGAAAAGTCTTATAAGTCAATATTTTTGTATAAATGATGTAAATATCATAAATGAATATTTTGATATGAAAAAATCGATTAAAGAAAATTTTTTCAAATGGTTTAATCCTAAAAATGGAAAAAACATATTAAGAACTCTAGTATTGATTAAATCACCAAGATTTCCTGGATTCTACCAACATCATTTAACTAATTCATACAATAAACAAACTTTTATAGAAGTATGGGAAAAAGAAAAAGAAATTTTAAATAATACTTGCTCACATAAATTCAGAGAGACAACTGATGTTAATCAATGGTTAATGAAAGAATGGCAAATAGCTAAAGGAAACTTTAAAAATAGAAGTATAAAATTTGGGAAAACATTTTATATTGATAGAGACGGAATACAAAATACTAAAAAAGAAATAGTAAAATACATTTCTAAACAAAAAGGAAAGATGATAGCAATTAATGACGGCCCAATGTCAGAAACAGAATTTACAGACGCAGTATTATCTATAAAAAAAGCATTTGAAGTTAACTTAAATAATAAATCAAAATACGAAAAATAGGAGGTATAAAAATGAAAAATAAAGAAAAAAATAAAATTTTATTAAAAATACTTTATATAATAATTTTACTTCCTTTTTTTCAAATACCATATTTTGTAGATAATTACGCAAAAATTCCAACTATTTACAATATATTGAATATCTTTTCTTATTTTTCTATACTAGTTTTAGTTTTAAAAAGTAGATCATACTCTAAGATTATTAATTATCTAATCTTATTTCTAGCAATTTTAACTATTTCTAGCATAATAAATAAAACTGCAAATTTTTATGCTATTAAAGATATACTAAATATATTATTTTTATGTTTAATTGTAGATTATGGTACAAGGAAAGATAGTACTAATTTTTTTAAATCACTATCTTTAATTTTAACTACGTTGGTATACATAAACTTTCTAACTATTTTTTTAAACCCTACAGGGATGTATTCGAGTAAAACTGGTTATATAGAAAATTGGTTTTTAGGATACAAAAATACACATATCTTATTTATAATACCAGCAATTATGTTTAGTTTTTTATGTGAATACAAAGAAGATAAAAAATTATCATTTCCTGATTATTTATTATTAGCAGTTTCAATAATTTCAACTATCAAGGTTAATAATGGTACAGGTTTAATAGGAATTTTTATAATAACTATTTTTATATTAAGTAAAAAAGTTTTTGATAATAAAACTATTTTTAATATTAAAAATTATATTATCACATATATAGCATCCTTTTTATTAATAGTTTTCTTTAGAGCACAAAACATATTTTCTTATTTAATAGTAGATATTTTAGGTAAAGATATTACTTTCACAGGGAGAACATTTATATGGGACAAAGCATTACTATATATTAAACAAAAACCATTACTAGGTTATGGTAATGTTTCATTTGAATTTAATAAATATATATTTTCAACTCATAATGCTATTTTGGGTATATTACATAAAACTGGGATTATAGGACTCACAGCTTTTGTTATATTTGTTTTAAAAGGAATTAATCCATTATGGAAAAATAGAGATAAATATATTAGTAAATTCGTTTCTATTGTTATTTTTAGTTATTTATTAATGATGATAACTGAATCATATAATTTTATTTACTACATATATATATTCATTGTCTCATATAATATAAAATATTTGATTAGAGGTGATACCAATGATTAATATTTTACACGTAAATACTACTATGAACATAGGTGGTATTGAAAGTTTTTTAATGGGAATTATAAGAAATGTAGATAAAAGTAAATATAACATTAAATTTATATGTTATAAAAATTCTAAATTTGATTACGAAGATGAAATAGAATCTTTAGGTATTAAAATAATAAGAATTTCAGATCCTAAAAAAATAGGACTTATCAAACATATTTTGGAAATTAAAAACATAATAGAAAAAGAAAATATTGATATAGTTCATTCCCACACATATTTTGATTCGGCATATGTATCAATAGCCGCAAGATTAGCAAAAACAAAAATGATTACTCATTCACATACAACTGAAGGACTGAATAATGTGGGTATAAAAAGAAAAATAAAATGGAAAATAGCAAAAAAAATAATAAAAAATAATTCTAATTTATTATTAGCATGTAGTAAGGAAGCTGGAAAAGCTCTTTTTGAAAATAGATCATTTAGAATAATTAATAATGCGATTGATATAGAAAAGTTTTCTTTTTCAAAAGAAATTAGAAATAAAATAAGAAATAAATATAATATAAATGATAACGAAATACTAATAGGACACATTGGTAGATTTGATACTCCAAAAAATCATAAATTTATTATAGAAATTTTTAATGATTTAGTTAAAGAAAATAATAATTATAAATTAATGTTAGTTGGAGATGGAAATAAATTCAATGAAATAAAAGAATTAGTTAAAGAAAACAATATTGAACCTAATGTTATTTTTGTCGGAAGTGTAAAAGATACATATAATTATTATAATGCCTTTGATTTATTTGTTTTTCCTTCTATATATGAAGGTCTAGGTATTAGTTTAATAGAAGCTCAAGCAAATGGACTTCCATCATTAATAAGTAAAAGTATTCCCAAAGAAGCAATTCTTAATGCAAATGTAAAAATCAAACCATTTAATAAAGAAGAATGGATAAAGGAAATAAAATCATTAAATATAAAAAGAATTGACATAGTAGGTCAATTGAATAGTTACAATATCAAAGAAATCGTAAAAGAATTAGAAAAAATTTATACAAAATTGTAGGTGATAAAATGAGAACAAAAAATTCTATAAATAATACTATAGCATCGCTATTCACAAATATTATTACTATATTTATCGGAATAATTGCACAAGCATTTTTCTTGAAAATTTTAGGAACAGAATATTTAGGTATAAATAGTTTATTTACTAATATAGTTTCAATGCTTGGAATTATAGAACTGGGATTAGGATCTGCAATAATATACAATTTGTATAGACCAATTCAAAAAAAAGAAAAAAACAAAATAAATGCTTTGATGAATTTTTATAAAAAAGCATATACAAAAATAGCGTTCATTTTTCTTGGGTTAGGATTTATGATGATTCCAATACTACCTTTTTTTATAAAAAATGTATCAATTGGATTAAATTTAAATATTATATTTATTTTGTTTATTATAGATATCTTTTGTTCTTACTTACTATCTTATAAGAGAAGCATATTATATGCAGATCAAAAAAGATACATTATAAATATAATTCATATATTATATCTAATTTTGTTAAACATATTACAAATATTATTTCTTATAATAACAAAAAATTACTATTGTTTCTTATTACTAAAGATAATTTTTAGAATAATAGAAAATATTAATATCAGTAGCTATGTAAATAAGAAATACCCATATTTAAAAGGTAAAAACAAAGAGCTGTTAGATAAAGAAACGGAAAAGGATATATATCAAAAAATAAAAGCTTTATTTTTTCACAAAATAGGTGGATTTGTCATAACTAGTACAGACAATATTATTATTTCTAAATTTTTAGGTATTATACAAGTTGGTTTATACTCAAATTATTTTCTCATCTTTAATTCAGTGCAAATATTATTTTCTAATATAATATATTCTACAACAGCAAGCATTGGTAATTTGTTAGTTGATAGTACTAAAGAGAAAAACTATGAAATATTTAGAAGAATAAAACTAATAAACATATGGCTGACGACTTTTTCTTCAGCGGCCATTCTTTTACTAATAACGCCATTTATTCAATTATGGTTAGGAAATAAATATCTTCTACCAGAATTTGTATTGATTGTTTTAGTTATAAATCATTTTCAATTATCAATGAGATCTTCATATCTAACATTTAAAGAAGCAGCAGGAATTTTCCATCAAGACAGATTTATACCTATTATAGAATCAATTATAAATATAATATTATCTATTATTTTAGTTAAATTTTTTTCTTTGGCAGGAGTCTTTATTGGAACAATAATAAGTAGTTTTGTCTTATACGGATATAGTTATCCCAAGTTAGTGTATAAAAACCTTTTTGCAAAAAATTACATGAATTATTTTTTAGAATTAATTAAATCTATTTTTATATTTATTATAGCTTGTACATGCAGTTGTTTACTTGCTGATTTCTTTTATATAGATAATTTATACTTGGAATTAATAATAAATTCACTAATAAGTATAACTATTCCAACCTTAATAATAATAATATTCTTTAGAAAAACAGATGAATATAAATACTTCAAAGATATGCTTAAAAAAATATTTAGAAAGAAGGTAATATCTAATGAAGAATAAAATTAAAAACATCTTAAAAAAACTTCATATAAAACCAGTTTTCGTATATAGAACAACATCTATAGTTTTAACTATATTAACATCAATTTTATTAGTTATGTTAATTAATTTAAATATTGTACCAGAAAAATACACAATAGTTTTTTCTATACTTTTGGTATTAATAAATATAATTATTCTAATAAAATTATTATCTAGAATAGGTTGGGTAGAAAGAATAATATGTCTAATTATTTCACTTTTCTTAATAATAGGAATGATTATTTCTATAATATATATCAATAATACTTATAAGTTTATAGATAGTTTAAAATTGAAGGATAAAAGTGTTATTACTTATTCAGTCATCACACTAAAGGAAAATAATTATACAATAAACAAATTAAAAAACAAAAATATTGGTTATATTAAAGATGAAAACTATAAATTGATAGAACCAAAAATAAATATAGATTATAAACAAAATTTATATGAGAATTATTCTAATATCCCAGAAGATTTACTAAACAAAAAAGTAGATGCTATTATATTAGAAGAATCATATTTACAAATTTCTAATGAAGAAATAGAAAATTTCAAAGAACAAACAGAGGTTATTTACACCTTTGATATTATTTTAAAAGAAAAAGAAAGTACTAATGATAGTTTAACTACAAAAGAACCATTTATTATGTATATAAGTGGAATAGATACTTATGGGAAAATAACTAATAGAAGTAGAAGTGATGTTAATATTTTATTAGTAGTTAATCCTAAAACAAATAAAGTTCTATTAGTTAACACACCAAGAGACTATTATGTTCAATTAGACAATACTAATGGATTAAAAGATAAATTAACTCATGCAGGAATATATGGAATAGATAAATCAATTAAGACAATAGAAAATCTATACGATATTAATATTGATAATTATCTAAGAGTTAATTTCAATACTTTAGTAAAAATAGTAGATGTTATAGGTGGAATAGAAGTATATTCTGATAGAGCTTTTAGACCATGGACTAATAATAAAATATTTATAGAAAAAGGTATTAATTATTTTAATGGAGAAAAAGCACTAGCTTTTGCAAGAGAAAGAAAATCTTATGAAAATGGAGATAATAAAAGGGGACAAAATCAACAATTGGTAATTGAAGCAATAATAAAAAAAGTAACTACTTCTAAAGTATTACTAACAAGATATAATAATATTTTATCTTCTTTGACAAATTCATTTCAAACAGATATGAGTATAAATACAATAAAAGACTTTTTAAAATATCAATTAGACAAAATGCCTAATTGGGAAATAGATTCAATACAAGCAACAGGGTATGATAGTTACAATTATACTTATAGTATGGGGTATAATTATTTACTTTATGTAATGGAACCTAATAACGAGTCGATTAAAAGTATTAAACAAAGAATCAACAGTATAATTTATTAAAAAGAGGTGATTAAAATTAAATATATATTTAGAATATTACTTATTCTTATGATGATTGTTATTTTTATGTTTTCAGAGCAGGATAAAACTAATTCTACTAAAACAAGTGATAAAGTAACAGAAGTAATTACTAATATTGTAATAAAAGAAAAAGTAAATGAAGAAGAACAAGGAAATATAAATAAGAATATGAGATTAGTCATAAGAAAA
>JAQUVS010000029.1 GCA_028693275.1 Bacilli bacterium | reverse complement strand
ATAATTTCATAACTAACAAATTCAAGATTTTTATCTAAAAGTTTAATAAATTCATCCATTATAAAGCCTACTTTCAAAATAAAGAATATCTATAATAATATATCAAATTAAGTCAAATTTCAACTAAGAATGGAAAGAACCTAGATAAACATCTAAAATTTTAAGAGCGTCGTGACAACTTCTGTTTTGTCTAAAACCAAAAGAACTATCCATGAAATCTTGCTCATATATTGATTTTAGTATTTTATTAATGGCTAACTGGACAATTTTATCTTCATAAGATGGTATACCTAGTGGTCTTTTCTTATTAGAACCAGGTTTATATATGTATACTCTCTTTACAGGTTGCGGTCTGTATTTAAAAGCTTTCATTCTAATTAGTAGATCATTAATATTTCCATCTAAATTAGCTTCATATTCTTTCTTTGTAACTTTATCCACGCCTGTTGCTTTGTTACCGCTTAATTCATAATGACACATAGTTAACATTTCTTTGTTAATTAAATGCATTAGTGATGTAAATTTGTCTTTAGGATTATTTCTAGCAAATTCTGCTATCCTATCAAGTTTTGTGTACATTATAATTTCTCCTCTGTGTAAGAATTTCTGTTTCTCTTTTCAAGGTCTATAATATGTTACACCCTTCCCTCCATGGTAATTACCCACTTCATCGGTACTATGATGTAATCCGACTACTCACTATCTTTTGGATACCTTTGTTTATTGGACATTGTTCTCCATACTCTATTTAAGAGAATAGTGAGTCCTCCCAAGTTGACGTACTATATTAGTGTATACCATGCTACACCTTAGAACCACGGGAAAGTATAGATATTCTTGCAATAACGACTACCTATATTCTGACTTCTAACCTCCGAAAATTATTGTCCTTTCCACGTTCTAGCATTTCGTGGCTAATAGTTTCAGCATTCGCTTGCGGCCTAGTACCTTGTTTGTCTACACTTAACTTATTACATCACCATAATAAGCCCAAGACTAACTAATGACTGGTTGCTAACCTTTATCATGCAGGAGTCGCACCTGCTATATAGTAATAACGAAAGCTCCGCTTTCATTATCTTTTACGCCCTTGCTTGGCGTACTCCGAGGTGGTAGTCGGGAGTTTACGAGCGACTTGCTATTTTTTTATTTAACCACGTGAAAAAACACGTGGTTAAATTTTAAGCAAGCAAGTGCTTGACCAACTATTTCTTCTGCGCCGCGTGAAAAAACACGTGGTTAAATTTTAAGTAATATGCTTTGGTGCTGATGATATAGAATTACTTATTTTATTTTTTTCTGTATGATAAATTCTTTCAGCTATTTCTTGAATTTTATAGTTAATCCATAAATATGTAGTCGTTCCTTCAGAATAGTCTGCTTCTGCATACATATCAATCCTATCATCATTTCTTAATTGTTCTACTTGTTTAAATGCCTTTAAATCATCTTTAGGATAAATTGCAAAAGTTTTTCCTCCATTCTTTTTTACAACTGAAAATGCTGGTATGTCACTTGGACCATCTGCTATATATATCATGTTACTAAACGGAACTCTTCTTAAGTTATCAGGAATCTTAGTATTTACTTCAACTTCTTCTCTTTTATTTACACCTTTGTTTATTTCAAATAATGCTCTTGTTTTAGTCGTATTATCAATTGTGAAACCAACTTCACTAATAATTTTTTCATCACTATTTTCTTCTAATACATCCTCAATAAATTCACAACCCCAAATACTCTCGACATGCTCATTTACTACTGACCCCTTAATAACTTGTGTAATTCCAGTGCTAACAATATAATGTTCAACTTTTACATCAAACTCTTGGTATTTTAGGTTATCTTCAATTGATTTTTTTGTTTTCTCGAATATTTCAGGAATGCCATTATAAAATTTTAATCTCTTGCCAGCTTCCTTTAATTTGTCATTATTCAAGCCTTTAAATTTTCCGTTTTTTGCGTATTTTATAAATTGATTAAGATATATTGTTTCTGGATTAACCTTTACATCCTGCTCTTTTCTATATTTTTCAGGTAAACTATTTACCTCTTCCCAAAATTCCTTAGGGTTTATATTATATTCTTCAAAAATTGGATCTTGCATATAGCCATTAACTAATGTTTTATCAAAATCCCATATTACTGCAATTATGTTTGACATTTTTCTTAATCCCCCTTTGTAAAACTAATAGGATAAACTACTCGTTACATACAATAGTTTTGAACACTTAACATAATTAGTCGATAATCTATTACTTATTTTTCATTCTATTAACATCTCCAATAAATCTACTATAACTTCCTAAATTCATTTTTAACAAAGTAACATTTATTGTTGCTGTACTTACCCCTATTCTTTTTGCTAATTGATCACAATTTCTATACTTACTAATTTCCTGAATATTATCAAGAATATAATCCATGGTTTTTAATTGTAAACTAGTTAAATTGTCTTTTTTTGTTCTTATTTTTTCTGTAAAAGTCTCAAGTTTATTCTTCTCAACTTTTTCATTCTGGTTACCTGTTATCTTTTCTAAATACTCCACACTCTTCTCTTTTATTTCATTCTCAGTGAAAAAATCTAATAAATAACTTCCTCCAAGAATATTTATGTACTTCATTAAATCTTTTAGCTTTCTTCTGGAAATTTTAATACCCCTTCTCTCAAATTCCAAAATTGCTTTGAACATTCCAAATCTTATATTATCATTTCCAGTAAAATTACTAGATAATAAATATAACGTTGTTGTTCCTAAATCATTTATTGCATATTCAGTTATCTCATATGGATTATCAAGTGATTCATTATATGTAAGTTTCCCAATCCACCATAATTTTGCTAGTCCATTCCAAGCAGCAGATCTTCTTTTACCGAAGCCATAGAAATAACTTTGTTTTATTTGGTTAACTTTATCTTCTTTATTTTTAGAATTATTAAGAATATTGTTTCCCCAACGATATTTCATATAATTCCAAAATCTATCATGTGTCAATCCAGCCCATAATCTTTCATCGCTAGCTTGGCTAATCGTAAGGAATTTTAAGTTATCATATATCAATTTTATGTTGTTTAAGTCCGTCTTTTGAGGAATTTCTTCACTCATATCTAATTCAAAATCATTTACATCATATTTAAAATCTAAAAATGGATTTTCATTTTCTAAAAAGTTAGTAATCCATTTATTATCTTCATCGGCGTAAAAATCAATATTTGAACTTATATTTACTTTTAAATTATCTAAAGCTTCTTGTTTAATAAAACGGATTTTCACTATACTTCCTCCTCATCATCTTCATCTTTTAATAATCCTTCTAATGCTCTTTCAAGTGGCATGTCTAATATTTTCTGTGCTAATTTAACAGAACCCTCTATTCTAATCGTTTCATCATCTAATAAAATATTATATTTTGCAAGACTTTTTCTTAACCCCTTAAACCATCTATATTCCTCAAATTCACTTATATCACCCTTAGATAATTCTTCAAATACATAAATCAAAGCTGGTAATACTATCGTACTATGAAAAACAGGTTCTAATAGGATATTATCAGCAATTCTCTTGTAATTAAGATAATCTTTTTCTGATAATAATATATTTATCTTATCATCTAATAGATTTATCGAAAATTCTCTATCATTATCTTTTTTCATTAATATAGAAAAAATTGAAGGTAATTTACCTAATTCATCTTTGCTTTTATCCACTTCGATCTTCCATTGACTTCCAACTCCAATTATATTCCCTGGCTTTAAATCAAAGTTTGTACCCAAATAATCGTCATTAAAGTCTATATTTTTATATTTCTTAATTTCTTTGTTTACAATTATGAAAGTTGATATTTCAATTTTATCTATTACTTCTGAATCCTTGATATCAAAACTTATAGAATTTTCTTTAGTTTTCATCATCTTTCTATAAGATGTTTGAGCACATTCAACATGAATAGCATATATTAATTTATCATTATTTATTAATTCTTTTATTTCTTCATTATCAGTTTCAAATTTTGCTTTAAATGATAACTTATTCCCATTTATTTCATAATTAATAGTATCAGTGAACGACGTATTTTTATAATCATCATAATATTCTCCTAAAATAGGATAAGGAAACAATCTATATTTCAAGTCCATAAATTCCCACCCCCAATGTGCAATAATCATCGTATTCAATATTAAAAGTTAAGCTATTTTTATAACCTTTTTTAATATCGTGAACAGTAACTCTATTTCTTTTAACCTTTAAAATTTCATTAGAAGTATTATTAAAGGCTTTCTTTATCTGAGCATCAGTTTCACCTTGTTCTCCAATAATATTAAATTTAATGTATCCTTCTTTAACATCTCTATCTAACTGAAATATAATTTTATATTGATTGGAAGCTTTATTACTGCAAAATATTCTTGTTTTTACAGGGTGTATTTTTACTTCTTTTTTGAAATTATCTTTTCCTTCTAAATCCTCACGAACATTACCAAGTTTTCCACCACAACTAGTATCGTTACCTTGTCCTCCTGGAGTAATAATACCTTTTCCATCTGCTTCATCATCTTGAGTTCCCATGATATCTATTACTCCATCTTTTCCTATAGTATTAGAAGTTCCTGAAGTTCCATTTTCAATTTTTTCTCTAGAAATTTTACTTACTCTAATTTCATTAATTTTATTTTCAATTGCTTCTTTTTTATTTTCATCTCCATTAACTGGTTCTGTATAGTCAGTCAAATAATCTCCTAATCCTTCAATATCTAAAGCTTCGTCTTCTGATACTTGTTGAAGTTCTCCAACCAATCTTTTTATTTCTTTATATAAATCATTTTTATTTTTCTTTGCTAATTTTTCATCACAAGCTCTGTTAGGTTCCCATTTATCGTGTTGAGGTGTTTCCATTTCTCTAAATACTGAATTAACACTATCATCTTCTAGTATTAATACACCTGCAAATTGGATAAATGAAGATAGTCTATTTTGCTCAAATATTTTCATTCCTGTTTTTCTTGACATATATACCTTTCTACAAAAGCCTTCTTTTTGAAGTAAATATAATGTCACATTACCGTAACCGTTAAAGTTCCATTGTTCTATCTTACTATCAGAACTAGTTAATACTTCATAATAATTTTTAGTGTTTTCATTAATATAATCATTATAAGTATCAAAAATTGTTTGTACTGTTTCTTTAGATAACAATATTTCATTAACCTTTACTTCTAATGTTCCTTTTAATATTGATATTAAAAATCCATCTAATATGGAACATATGATCTTAATATCCCACTCATCTTTTTTAGTAAATCCAAGAATATATATATCTGTTCCAGATTCATTTCGATTAAAATTATTATCTATTTTTATCATATCTCTGATAGGTGTATTTTTTTTTATGTGTCCATAATAACCTACTCCTTGAGTAGTGTAATCTTCCATCCTGAATGAAGTTAATTTTGAAACTCCTTGACTTGCTTTTTCTCCTAAAATATCTAAAGTACTATATAATACCGTTCTTAAATCTGAGCAAGCAAATGGTGCGGACTTACCTATTCCAAAACTTCCGCCTGCATTTCCTTCCTTACTGGAAACCCCACTTCCTTTAATTAAATTACTCCAATTAGAATTAATTTCTTTATCTGCTCCATCTAATCCAATAGTATTATAGTCACTTATTCTAAGCACTTCTACTTGTTCACTATTAATTACATCTAGTGCTTTTTTAAAAAAGTTCTGGCCTTTAGAATTATTGTTTTCAACCCAAAACTCCAAACATTTCTCTAATGCTTTATGTAAGTTTACTTGATCTGGTATATCTTTAACATCTAATAAAAATTCATTAAATTCAACTTTAACAGCTTTGCTTTTATCTTTACAAGCATCTAATGAATTCTGGCATATTTCTCTTGCTAGAGAGTCATATGGATTGCCTTTAAATGCTTCAATACCTGCATCACTTATTCCAGTTATCGTTGAATTATTATTACTAGGATAATTCCATGCAAAAGTCATATTTCATCATCTCCATACCTTTTTTTAGTCATAAATTACTTATTATATATTTTTTTACATCAAGATGCCTAAAAGAAACTGAGAACACTCAGCTTTTTAGTAAATTCAATTTTTACCTTCTTACTATATACAAATATTTTAATAAGTTAATATGGTTATATAATCGCTTCTAATTTGAGTTATATTATAATCAATAAGAAAAATATATATCGTTAAAGAAGCGATTTATATAAATTTTGGTGCTCTACTCTGCTGATGCCATTCATCAACATAACTTATTAAAAATTAGTATTTACCCTTCTCCTCAGCAACTCTATCCGCAACAGAATTATCCCTATCGCCTGTTCCATAAGTCACTTCATTAGAGCACATAAGCTTTGTTTGTTCCATTACAATATCTATTGCTTTATCTCTTTTATCTGGTGGGTAGCCATATTTTTTAAGTAATCTTTTAATTGTCATCCTCATTTTAGCTTGAACACTTTCACGAATTGACCAGTCTATGCTTCAATGTCATTTAGATAAGGATTTATCTTTGTCTAAGTCATCTAAGAATATTGAAAATATTCTTAGATGACTTTTTGTTTTACTATACATGCCACAAAATAATATTTTTGGGCGCAACAAATAAA
>JAQUVS010000006.1 GCA_028693275.1 Bacilli bacterium | reverse complement strand
AATTTATGGGTTTAGAACAAGGCGAGAGCCAACGCTAGTGTCCACACCACCTGTGCTACTATAGGAGACGAACTGACCTGCAAGAACTCCATTGCCGTAAATGCCGCCTCGAAAGAACCAAGGGCCAGAAGAGTAAACAAAGTTCGAATGGTCAGCATACCAACTGTTAATATGTCCAGAAGACCATGAGCCAACTGTCGAGGAGATAAATGGTCCCATTTCGCCTGTTGCATCACCTAATATTCGATAATTATAAGTAGTTAATGTAGATGCTGCATTATAAACATCAAAATATTTTGTGTTATAAGTTGCTATATTAGAAGCCGTAAATCCACTACTTCCAAGTTGTCCACTCATATATGCTGACATATATTCCCATGCATCACCTGACATATCATATATTCCAGTAATATTACCTGTTGTACTTGCTAAATATCCTACTTCACTATTATAAGCTGAATTATAAGCTGCTCCGTCTCCATATGTTCCTGGATATGTTTGTTGATTTGTTGAAGAAAGTGCACTATATCCTGTTTTATAACTAGAATTATTATTAATATTTACCTCACGGTCTATTCCATAAATACTATGTGAAAGATATGCTACTGCTCCCCATTCAGTATTTTTCATCATATGTGAGTCTAATGTTCTATTATAATTAAAAGAAACTAAAAATTGATTATATAAAGTATTACTTCTCCAACTAAAAACATTAGGCTTAACTATCACTTTTGTCGAATCTGGACTTGATACCTGAGCTGCTGTTGACGTAGCAGCTCCAAGATATCCTGTTTCAAATTTTCCAGCCCAAAATCCATTTGAATTAAAAGTAATAAATGACGGATGAGTCATGTATTCGCCGTTATCGCAGTTACCACTTGCTCCTGTAGTCATAGGTGTTGTACATTCTCCACTTACACTATCACTTGTAGCATGATCTTTATCTTGAAAGATTATTTCTATCGAATGAACTTTTTTTGAAGCAATTCCTGTATTCCATAATTTATATTTGTATCTTGGTATCCATACAAAGTATGATTGAATATTTGCTTCTGGTATTATATCTCCTACATTAAAAGTTCCACTAGATAATATTACTGCATTTGCCCATTTCTTATCAGAGTAGTTATACCATTCATTTGATACATCTGCGTATTTAACTGTTCCGTCATCCATTATTGTTACTGGTATCATACCACTTCCTACTACTGGGTCAGCTCCATTTAAAATTCTATCTGAATATTTTACACTACTTAGTCTTACCCAATTAGAGCCATCATAAAGGTATGAATCTACACTATTCCACTTGCCTGAAGAGTATTGTTTTAAGTTTGATACTTTTACATATACTTTCCCAAGTACTAACTGTGTATTACTTGTATTATCTGATTTAATCCAAATATCTCCATTAGCGGGACTAGTAGGCTCAGATTCACTTACTGTATAACCTACTACTTCTACTCCGTTTACTAACTGGATTTCATTTAGTAATCCGTTTCCTGAGGGAGCTGCTGTTTCATTATGAACATAAATACTACTATTATTTTCAGTTGGTAAGAAATCATTTGTATTAATAGCATTTTCCCCTATATAACATACTCCTGTTTTTACTTCTCCTACTGTTACTTTCTTATCCATGAAATATTTATATCCACAGTACTTATCATTTAAAGTAACTATAGCTATATCTCCTTCTTCGTTAAAAGATAAATAGAAGTTATCTACTTTACCTTTATAACTAATTAGGTTATCACTCTTATCTATAATAGCACTAGTAAGTACTCCCTCAGTTTCATTTGATGAATAGTATAAACTAGCTGCATCTAATATCCCTTGAGTTGATGTTTTAGTTGCATCTTTTTTACTTCTTTCAATATAACCTGTTACAAATGGTATTGCTATTACCATTATTATTCCTAATATTACTATTACTGCTAGTAACTCTATTAATGTAAATCCCTTTTTCTTCATAAGTTCCTCCTAGTATTATGTCTATATTTTATCATAAATATATAATAAAAAAAATACAAACTATTAAGTTTGCATTTTATTTTTCTAAAAAATCTTTTCCTTTATGAGGTTCATCAAATAATAAATCTTTATAATCTTTTTGTCTTAATACTTCATAAACACAAATAGCAGCACAATTAGATAAATTTAAAGATCTAACATTATCTGTCATAGGTATTCTCATACATTTATCTAAATGATCACTTAATATTTCTTTAGGAATTCCTGTAGATTCCTTACCAAATACTAAGTAAATATCTTTTTCTACTTTTGAATAATCAAAACTAGAATGAGGTTTATGTCCATATCTAGTAAAATAATAAAATTCTCCATCATTTTTACTAATAAAATCATTCCAATTTTCATAAACAAACCATTCTAATTTATCTATATAATTAACACCACTTCTTTTTAAAGTATTATCATCTACATCAAAGCCTAATGGTTTAATCAAATGAAGTCTAGTTCCTGTAGCAACACAAGTTCTCATAATATTTCCAGTATTACCTGGTATTTCTGGTTCATATAAAACAATATTAATCATCTTAATTAATTGAATTTATATCATTGTCTTCTAAGAAGTCAACAATCATCCCTATAGTTAATTTTTTTTCTGTTGTTGTTTTTGCTACATCTTCTATTTTTCCATTTTCAAAATATATTATAGTAGGATACGTTCCAACTATTTCATCATATTTACTATTTATTTTATTCATAAAATTAATTCTACTTATTTCATCTAAATCATTTAAGTTAACATATATAATATCATCTTGAAGTTTCTTTTCTTCTATAACTTTAATCATTCTATTTTCTAATTTTCTACAATCTAAATCACTTGCAACACCTATATAAACAACTGATTTTTGATTTTCATTTAAATATCCAAATAACTCTTCGGAAGTAGTTATTTTATGTATTAAAATATTTTCAAGTACAGGAGTATTTAGTTCATTTGCAACATAACTATGATATGAATTACGAATAAAAACTGTAATAAATATAGTTAGAGAAAATAAACATAATAATTTAAAATAACTCCATACTAGACCTTTAACATTACTATTTTCTTCTTTAACAACTTTTTTTCCTTTTACATTTGCCATATAAATATTCACCAATCCTATCTAATATTATTCTACCACAAAATATAATAAATTAATCTAATTATTTAATAAATATTCTATTTTATTAATTATTTTAATAGTCTCATTATAGTCTTCTTCAAATAATTCAATTCTATAATTAAAACAATTATTTTTCTTTAAATCTTTAATATAATCAATCCTATCAATAACTCTACTATTCATAATATGAGTAATACATTTATCGTTAATTATTTTATATTTTTCTCTATTTCTATCTTCCAAATAATAATTATTTTCCCCTCTACAAACACTACATTTATCTTCTTTATTAACTAACATATTTAAAGGACAATGTTTCATTACCATTAATTCTACTGTTCCATATATTATAACTTCACACTTAGAAGAATCTTTTACATTCTTTAATATATCTATTAATTGATCTAATTTATTTTCAACAGACAAGGTAACTAAATCAACATTATTATTAATTAAATAATTTGCAAATAAACTATTAACAACATTAAAGTAATAATCACTAACAAGCTTATTATTCTTATACTTATAAAAACTTCCTAACTCACCAACTAATAAATTAGAATTATTATAATCAACTATATTATTACTTACCCTATCTAATCTCAAGTATATATTTTTATTATCTTTATACTCATTATATAATTTTATATCTGTTACATAAATATTATTCACTTTTTTATCAATTGCTGCTTTTAATTGTTTTTCGTTTCTAACTAAAATATTTATATTTAGTTTCTTATTAGTAGTAGGAATAACTTTATCCTTAGACTCTTCTAATATGATAACTTCTCTTTTCTTGTTTTCTCTAATATAAATTAAATTTTCTATTACTTCTCTTCTTAATTCATTAATTTCTTTTATAGGTATAAATAAGTTATCATCCATATCTAATGTTATATCATTACAAATAAAAGGTGTATTTCCAAGTTTTAATACTTGCTCCTTTATTCTATCAATTGTAGTTGGATTATTAATAGCAGAAGAAATTATATTTCCTTGTAAACTAACATTATTTTCATAATCATCTACTTCTATTCCTAATTCTTTATCTAGTTTAGCTATTACTTTTATTTTTATTGGAACTCTTTTTAATTCATATGTAGATAACTCTTTATTTAATTTATGATCTAAAGTCTTATAAACCATTCCTAATTCTTCTAAACCAATCTTATTATCAACTAATATTATTTCTCCCTTAGAAGCTTTATTTATTAATAAACCTTTTTCGTTATAAAGAAAATTCAAAATCATTCCTGTGTTATTTGAAATAAATCTAATACCATCTTCCTGATTTACATCTTCAGATAATTTAATCTTTATAAATTCCCCTATCTCTATAACTTCTCCAAGTTTAATACCTATATGATTAGGGCTCTTTATATTCATAAGTTCATAATTCTCTTCTTTAAATAAATGTCCTTTAGAAAACTCTCTATTATAAAGAACCATTAATTTTTTTAAGTTCTCATCATCTAAAATAAACTTCTTATTATCATTATAACTATCAATTGCCATTCTATATAATCTAGTTATAAATCCCACATAATAAGGGCTTTTCATTCTACCTTCTATTTTAAAACTAACAACACCTAATTCCATAAGCTTATCAAATTCATTTATTGTAGATATTTCTTTTGGACTAAGTAAATAATTATATTTAGTATCTATTTTTTTATCATTTTCTATTAAATTATAAGGAAGTCTACAAAAACCTGCACATTCTCCTCTATTACCACTTCTATCTAAAACCATACTACTAAATAAACATTGTCCAGAATATGAAATACATAAAGCCCCATGAATAAATATTTCTAAATCAATTATTCCTTCTAGTTTCTTAACTTCTTCTATTGAAAGTTCTCTTGCTAATACAACTCTTTTTACTCCAAGTTCTTTTAAATGTAATAAATCTTCTTTATTATGATTATGAAGTTGTGTTGATGCATGCACTTCTAGATTAGGAAATATCTTTCTTACTTTAGTAATTAAACCTAAGTCTTGCATAATAACAGCATCTACTCCATTATCATATAAAAACTTAACATATGAAAGAACTTCATCTATTTCTTTTTCATAAATAATAGTATTAACAGTTACATATATTTTAACCCCATAAAGATGACAATATTTAATTGCTTTAGCAAGTTCTAAATCATCAAAATTATTAGCAAATTTCCTAGCCCCAAATTTAATACCACCAACATAAACTGCATCACATCCATTATGGACTGCTTGCATTAAAGATTCAAAATTACCTGCTGGAACCAATAATTCTTTTTTCATACAATCACCTCACTGAAATATATTTTAACATAAAAAGAAGATTAAATATATTAACCTTCTATCTTTTCAACATTATTATTAGTAATACTCTTATATTCTTCTATTGAAGTACCACTTTTTATAATATAAATAAATCCTTTTATACAATTTAAATTCTTTTTAAGTTCATTATAAATACTAGAACCATATTTATCTATTTTTATATTATATCCAAGTAATCTATATTTATCTTCAATAATACTAGTAATTTTTTCTGCTTCTATAAAAGTAATACCACATATAATAGAGCATAAGTGATTATCCATAAAATAATTAAATTTATCTACCTCTGCAATTATTTCTTCTAAAGATTTTCCCTTCATACAAGAGCTAACTACATTAATTAAATAATTATAATTATTTCTATATAAATTAAATACATCTAAAATAGTACTATTATCATTTATTTTTTCAAAAATTAAACTTTGAAATTTAGCTAAACTAAGTTCACTTTCTAATTTTCTAATTTCAAATACTTTCTTATCTAAATCATTATCTATCTTATTAAGATTATCACTTAATTTAGTTATTTCTTTTTTCTTTTTACTATCACTAAAGAAGATTGAAACTTTCTTATTTAATAATTTGTTATAAGAAGATATTTCTTTATCAAATAATTTCTTTATTTCTTTTTTATCTTTTTCAAGTAATTCTAATTCTTTTTTCTTATTTAAATGAATACCATTAAATGATTCTTTCTTTGGATACATAATTGCTAAATTCTTAATTAAATATTTAAATTGATTATATATTTCATATTCACATAATAATTCATCTAATCCTTTAATATTTGTAATAAAAAATTCTTCTTCACTATCACTAAAGTCTTTATATTTTTCAATATCTATCAATGAAGAAATAGCCTTATTATAATTATTATCTTCTCCTATATAATCATCTATATTATATATATTATCAATTATTTTTTTTGTAATATTATTTTTATCTATATTATTTAAATATTCTATTTTTTCTTTTAATTCTATAAATTCATTATCAACTAAATCCATATTAATATTATTATCGATTATATATTTTTCTAATTTATCTAAATTATAATCTATTATCTTACTTTGATTTATATTAATTATATCTTTTAAATTAAGAACAATATCCTTAAATAAATTATGATTTTTCCAATATAATTCACTAAATAATGGTCTAGTCAATTCATTGATATTTTCATCATCTAAATTAATTATTATCTTATTCATATAAAGATTTACTTCTTCATTATAATCAAATAATTCATATTTAATTTCAACATCATTATCTTTTAATATTTTTAATACTTTTATTAATATACTATTAAATTCTTCAAATGACTTAGGGTTATCCAATTTATAAATATCTCTATCTAATCCTAAACCCAAATAATAATTACCTATTATTCTTTTTAATTTATAATAATCATCATATTTTTTCTTATCATTTAATAGTTTATCTATTTCTAAGTTTTTAGTAAAAGGTATTTCTTCTATCATATTAACCTACTCCTAACTATCATAAGAATACCATAAATGAATATAGTATTCAAGTTTTACTCTTTAGCTATTTCCCATAAATAAAAACTTGCAATTGTTCCATACGGAGAATATAAATCTCTATATTTTTTAAAACTACTATCACTAAGATCATTTAAATTATGTAACTTCATTAATCCTTTTCTAATACCTAAATCATGACTACTAAGTATATCTTTTCTCTCTAAAGAAAAGATTAAAATCATTTCAGCAGTCCATTTACCTATACCAGGTAATTTAACTAATTCATCTATTAATTCCTGATCATCAAGTTTTTTTATTTTATCTAAATCCAATTCTTTTTTAACTATTTTATCTGATATATTTTTAATCCAATTAGCCTTTTTAATTCCTATACCAGTTTGACTTAATAATTTAATATCTGCATTAGAAAGAACACTTGGCTCAATAACTTCAAATAGTTTTAAAAATTTATCCCAAATTGTCTTTAAAGCTTTAGTTGATATCTGCTGAGAAATAATACTATTTATAATAGCAACATAAAAATCATCAATAATTTCTCTATCTATAAAACCTATTTCTAATATCTTTTTACCTAAAGCGTCGTCTCTTCTACTTAAATATTCTAATTCCTCTTTTGTATAATTAAATATCATTTTTACCCAAATAAAAGTAGATAATTATCTACTTTCTTTCTTTTTAAATTTAGTTTTATAAAATATAAATGCACCTACAATGAAGACTATAACTAAAACTATAAGAGTATACTTAGAATAAGTAGATATATATTCTGCTATCTTAGTCCAATTGTTTCCTGTTACACTTCCCAATATAACAAGTACAGTGTTCCATATAACTGAACCTATTGTAGTTAAAATTAAAAATAATGGTAATTTCATTTTTGTCATTCCTGCTGGTATAGATATTAAACTTCTAACAATTGGTATAAACCTACAAAAGAAAACTGTAAAAGGTCCTCTTTTTTGAAACCAATCTTCAGCCTTTTTAATATCACTATTTTTTAAGAATAATATTTTACCTATTCTACCATTAACTATTTTTTCTAATCTTTCTGGATTTAAAACATAACCAATATAATAAAGTACCAATGCCCCTATTATTGATCCAATTGTTGAAAATAAAATAACTAAAGGAATAGTCATTTTTGTTGATACTGTTAAGAATCCTCCAAAAGTAAGAATTACCTCAGATGGAATTGGTGGAAAAATATTTTCAAAAGCTATTAAAAATAATATTCCTAAGTAACCCCATTGATTCATAATTTCTATAATAAAATGTTCCATAATAACCTCTTTTCTATTTATAAATATAATTTTAACATAAAGAAGATAAAAAGTAATTATTTTTTACTCTTTAATTTAATATCTAGTAAAGTTTTAATAGAATTATAACCATCTTTAAATCTCTTTAAGTGAACTTTTCTTGGATAAGGGCTTATAAATAAATCTGTTGGTACTTCAGCTATTCTTAAATTATTAATAGCAGCTTTAGCTATCATCTCAACAGCAAAAGGCATCCCATTATTATTAAAATTAATTTTTTTAAAAGAATCTTTATTTATAGCTCTAAGTCCACAATTAAAATCTCCTACTTCAACTTTAAATAACAATCTACCTATAAAAGAAATTATAGGAGTACCAAAATATTTATTTAATAAAGGCATAGCTTTTTTATCCATTTTCCCTAAATATCTATTTCCAATAACCAAATCATATCCCTTATTTAATTTATTAATAAATAAATCCAAGTCTTTAAAATTATATGTTCCATCTGAATCACCCATTATTATATATTTACTATCAATATAATTAATACCAGATATTAAAGCACTTCCATAACCTTTATTAGATTCAATAATATACTGAACATTCTCATCAATACATATATCTATAGAATTATCTATACTTTGATTATCTACTACTAAAATACTAATATTTAACTTTGACTTTTTTATATACTTCTTGGCCATTTTAATACTTTTTCTAAGATTTTCTCCTTCGTTTAAACAAGGCATTAAAATAACTACATCCTTTTTCATATAAATATCTCCAATCTATTGATAATAAACTAATAACTATAAAACTACATTGTATAGGATAAACCAATCCCAAATAATGACTATTAATAGAATCAAAAGAGCTAACATCATTATAAGCTATTCCAAATATATAAGTAATATAACTTATAATTAATAAAGTTAAAACAATAAATGTATTATTTCTATTTCTAAAAAACATATAAAAATAATTAATAATAGAAATAATAAATAAATAAATTCCTAATAAACTATAAATACTTTTAATATTTCTAAGTATCTCTATACGATTTACATATTTATTCTTATCAAAATTATTTATCACTTTTGTATTTGTTGCCTTAGCAATAAGTTCTTTATTATATATGCTATCTTTAATATCTATATCCATATCATAATAACTATTAGAAAAATTAATTGTATAATAAAATCTATTAATAATTGGAATAACATCTCTAATACCTATAGGATTTAGATATACTGATCCAAAAAGTATTTTTCTTTTTATCTTATTTGAAGAGAAAGAATCTTCTAATTCAAAATAAATCTTTTTAAAAAAATTATTAATGTCCTTACTACTCTTATAATCAAAATTATAATAAACAAGTTCTCTAATAGCCCATATTATATTTGTATTTTCTATTTCACTTTTATATGTCCATCTTCCCATTCCGTATATTTTATCTATATCATCTTCAAGTAGTGAAAAAGTCTTACTATTAGCAAAAGCTATATCAAGCATTTCTCTAGTTATAGAAACTCTATCTATTTTTTCTCCACTGTCAATTGACATAATAGATAAATAAAAATGTGTAAAGTAACTATCAGTTAATTCATTATAAGTATAGTTACCATAATATTTATAGTTTACATAAGAAACTATTGTTTTACCCATAAAAGGAATAATAATTATAGGTAATAAAAAAAGTATAACATATTTTTTATTATTATATAAAACAAGGATAAATAATAATATTAAACCAGGTAATATCCAAATAGTATCCTCTCTATTTAAAGATATTAAACTAATAACTATTCCTAGAAATATGGATGATCCTATTATTTTTTTACTAGATTTATTTTTATACACATTATATAAACAACTTACATATAATAAAGAAAAAATAACACTTAATGAATTTCTATATAAAGTTAAATAATTATTTAAACTATAAGAAACAGGTAAAAACAAAAGTACACAATATAGAATATATAAATATTTTTTATTATTAAAAAGATCTTTTAAACTAAAACATAAAAATACTATAGAAATAATATAAATTAAATTAAATACAATTTGATAAGGTATATTACTTATATCAACAATATTTAAAAAAACAGGATACAAAATTCCCTTAATTAAAGTTCTAGAATTATAATCCCCTAAATATTCCCCATTTGAAATACTTATATATTCTTCTAACATAAGTCTATCATCGTAAACTCTAGCATAATTAGAATATACCGGCAAAAAAGATGTTATTAGTATTTTAAAGATTGTGATAATCAATATTATCAAAAATATTTTATTTTTAAATAATTTTTTCATATTATCACCACATTAATATAATTATAGCATAAAAAAAAAGATAAGTAATATCTTATCTTCCAGTTCTAGAAAGAACTCTAGCTTCTTTTCTATCTTTTATTTCATTTAAGTTTCTAGATACTACTAATTCAATATTTCTATCTCCATTAACTCTAGCTAATTCAGATATAACATCTAATTGCTCATTAGTATAATTATCTTTTTGATATTCAGTATTAGGTAAAGTTACATGTGCTCCTTTATTAGTTCCTTCATAGTGAACAAAACCAAGTAAATTAATTAACATAGTAGTAGGACATACTCTAACATCAATATTTTTGCTGTCTACTCTACTAATTAATTCATCCCAACCTTCACTTATATCTTTGCCAGTTTCTTTTAAATAGAAATACTCAGCAAAAATATCATGTCCAAAATCAAAAGTTGTTCTTTCTGAAGTCTTATAAAATATTCCTTCCTTTGAAATAAATCCATCCCAACCTATTAGGTCAGCTAATGCGTCTTTTTTATACGGTATTAAATGTACCGCTGGTTGACTATCCATCATATTAAATTCTCCTTCCATATACGCGACAATTTATTATTATATCACCATCCAATATTCTGTCAATATAGAATATTAGATTAAAAAAACCACTATTGTGGTTAATTTCATTATGGCGAAGCAGGAGGGATTTGAACCCTCGCACCAGTTACCCGATCTACACCCTTAGCAGGGGCGCCTCTTCAGCCTCTTGAGTACTGCTTCAATAAATTGTATTACAGTAATAACTACCGCAAATACAATATTACATTATATTAAAATCATTGTCAAGATTTTATTTAAAAGTCTATATCTTTTAAGAGTTAAGATCAGCCCCACATATAAAACATTTAGGAGCTCCCTTCTTTATCTTTGTTCCACATTTACTACAAGTTACAAAACCATTATCATTAGAATCAATTGCTTCCATTCCCTGTATTCCCATTTTCTTTTCTGGAACAATTGGTCCATTAACACTGTTTTCTGTCTTCTCTTGTGCTATTTCTACCTTAGGTAACGCATCTATTGGAGCAACAAACGAAAGATTACTTGTATCTTTTTTCGTCTCATCAACTCTAGGTTCTAGTGATGATTTAAATTTAACAAATTCATTTTCTTCTTTAAATACTGGTTCTAATATTTTAATATCAAAACCTTTATTTTCTTCTCTATTTTCTTGTTTTACTTCTACTTTAGGAATCTCTTCTTTTTTTGTTTCAACTCTAAAACTAGCAAAACTAGGTTTTTCTAACTCGTTAACTTCCTCTTCAACTTCTATCTTAGGAGCAGAATAATTAACAAAAGAACTACCTGTACTAACATTAATATTTTTTATTATTCCCTTACTAGCTTCATCATTAGATAAAATATTTTCATCAGCAGCAGGTAAAATATCTTTTTCTTTTCTAATATCTGTAACTACTATTGTATTAGCTTCTACATTTATACCAAAATATTCAGCCTTTGAATAAGCTAATATCGGAATAAATATATACGGAAAAAAGATTAATCCTAATCCAAACTTAGTTCCTCTATTAAAAGCTAAAGCCATTTTCAATTGCAAAGTTACATATAAATATACTCCTATTATAGGTACAAAAAATAATAATACTTGCCATGCTGGTAAACTAACTATTTGTAAATAAACAATTATATTATATATAGGAACTATAGAAGCAATTCCTGATTTATTAGATTTCTTAAATAGCTTAAACATAGACATAAATTGAAATATCATAAAAGCTAATATTATTGCTATTCCTATAGCTAAAACAGGTATAGGAAAATCTATCTTAGTCTCAAATATTATTGGTTCATCATAAAAACCATTTGTTGAAGATTTCAATATATCAAACATTTTTCCACTCCCTATTCTACTCTAGAATAATTATATATGATTATATTTTTTTAATCAATTAAAATTTAAATAAAAACAAAAAAACTACCATAAGGTAGTTAATTTTAAAATTGGTGACCAGTACGGGATTCGAACCCGTGAATGCCGCCGTGAAAGGGCGGTGTGTTAAGCCACTTCACCAACTGGCCACAATGGCGCTCGATGCAGGACTCGGACCTGCGACCCAACGATTAACAGTCGTTTGCTCTACCAGCTGAGCTAATCAAGCATATAAATAGTCCAAATTCAAAGGACTATTTCATTATAAAAGATTTCTTTTTATATTGCAATACTTTTTTTCACTTTTTTTAGATTTTTTTATTAAAATTCACAATTGTTAGGCGTTCTTGGAAAAGGAATAACATCTCTTATGTTATCTACTCCTGTTAAATAGATAAGTAATCTTTCAAATCCCATACCAAAACCACTATGTTTACATCCACCAAAACGTCTTAAATTTAAATACCAATCCATACTTTCTGGTTCTATATTAAATTCTTTCATTCTAGAAGTTAAAATATCTATTCTTTCTTCTCTTTGTGATCCACCCATTAACTCTCCAGCTCCAGGAACTAATAAGTCAACAGCTTTTACTGTTTCATTATCATCATTAAGTCTCATATAGAAAGCTTTAATATCTTTAGGCCAATCAGTTACAAAAACTGGTGACTTAAAGTAAACTCCTGTTAAATATTTTTCATGTTCTGTAGCAAGATCTTCTCCATATTCAGGAATATTATCAAATTTAAAATCAGCTTCTTTTAATATTTTAATAGCTTCTTTATGAGTTATTCTAACAGCATTAGAATTAACTACGTTTTCTAATTTTTCTTTTAAACCTACTTCAACAAACTTATTAAAGAAATTAATTTCTTCCTTACCTTTTTCAAGAACATAATTAATTATATATTTAAGCATTTCTTCTTCAACATCCATCACTTTATCTAAATCACAAAAAGCAATTTCTGGTTCTATCATCCAAAATTCTGCTGCATGAGTTTTTGTATTAGAGTTTTCTGCTCTAAAAGTAGGACCAAAAGTATATATCTTTTTAAAAGCCATAGCAAAGGCTTCTCCTTGTAATTGTCCTGATACTGTTAAAGAAGTCTTTTTGCCAAAGAAATCATCCTTATAATCAATTTCTTTATTATTTTCAAAGTCTAATGTTGTTACTTGAAACATTTCACCTGCCCCTTCACAATCACTAGCAGTAATTAAAGGTGCATGTAAATAAATATATCCATTATTTTGAAAATATTCATGAATAGCCATAGCCGCTAAACTTCTTATTCTAAAAACTGCACTAAATAAATTAGTTCTAGGTCTTAAATAAGCTTGTTCTCTAAGAAACTCTCTAGAATGTCTTTTAGGTTGGATTGGATAATCTTCACTACAATCCCCTTCTAAAATAATATTAGAAACTTCTATTTCAAAAGTTTGTTCTTCTCTTAAAGACTTAACTACTTTACCAATAACAGTAATACTAGAACCAACTCTTATTTTTTGAATATCTATAAAATCATCTAATTTATCTGTATAAACTAATTGTACACAAGAAAAACTAGTTCCATCATTAAATTCAATAAACCCTAATTCTTTTTGTTTTCTATGATTTCGAACCCATCCTTGTAAAGTTACTTTTTTATCCATATATTCTAAATAATTTATATTTAAATCTTTAACATCCATAATATACCTTCTTCCTATATATTTATAATACATTAGTAACATAAAAAAAACAAGATTTCTCTTGTTTAATCACTATAAATGGTGGGCCTGGGAGGACTTGAACCACCGACCTCACGCTTATCAGGCGTGCGCTCTAACCACCTGAGCTACAAGCCCATTTATAATTGCGACTGAATTAATATTACAATAAAAATAACTATTTTACAAGACTTTTAATATATTTTTATCAGCAACAACGCTATTATAATATATATATCAAAAGTAAGTCAATACCTTTAACAAAAAAAGATTGATTAATCAATCTTTTATAATCATAATGGTGGACTGTCACGGGCTTGAACCGTGGACCCACTGATTAAGAGTCAGTTGCTCTACCAACTGAGCTAACAGTCCGTAATTAATAATTACTTAACCATTATAACATAAAATATAAAAATTTCTAGTATTTAAAATAATTTTTTTTTATTTTTTTATCTAAGTTTCCCTTTACTTCCCTTGATTCCATTACCTTCTGAGAATCCTTTTAAAATATTAGTATCAAAAGATCTAATCTTTGCACTCTTATTTTTATAATTTTTAATTCCAATATTTATCATATCATCTAATAAATCAGAATAATCTTTTCCTTTAGGTTCCCATAAATAAAATGATAAAGATCCAGGAATATTATTTATTTCATTTATATATATCTTATTAGTTTTTTCATCTATTAAGAAATCAATTCTACAACATCCTGATGTTCCTAGCGCTTTAAAAGCTCTAATAGCAATATCTCCAATAGCTTCTTCTTCTTTTTCCGTTACCTTAGCTGGAATAATTCTATCAGCAGCAACCATTCCTTTTCCTTTAGAACCTCTTTTTGCCCCTTTAGTCTTTCCATTACCAATATATTTATCTTCATAAGTTAATAAATCATTTTTAGTTATAACTTGTTCAATAACACTTAAATTTTGATTTTCGTAATTACCTAAAACACTTATATTAACCTCTTTTAAATTTAAAACCATTTCTTCTACTACTATTTTTTTATCATACATAATAGCTTCTTCTATAGCTTCAATTAATTCAGATGTATTCTTTGCTTTTTTAATACCTACACTACTGCCTAATAAAGAAGGTTTTACAAGTACTGGATATTTTAGATTTTTTTCTATTCTTTTTAATAGTTCATCTCTATCTTCTTGATACTCATTATCATAAAACCAAACATAATTAGTAATTGGTAATTCTTCACTTTTAAATATTTGTTTCATATATACTTTATCTTGTCCTACTACAGCTGAATATACATCAACACCTACATAAGGAACCCCAATTGTTTCTAAATATCCTTGTAATGTACCATCTTCTACAGTTGTACCATGCACTATTGGAAATACAATATCTAAATCTTTAACTATTCTTTTAAACAACCCTTTTGTTTGAAGTAAAAAAGCACCATTTTTTTGATATAATACAACATTTTTAGAATATCTCTTCATTAAATCCATATCTTGAAATGTTTCTATTTCTTTTAAAACTTCTCCTGTATACCATTCGCCATCTTTAGATATGTAAATAGGAATAATTTCATATTTTTCTCCATCCATTTTACACATCGCTTGAACTGCAGATATTACACTTACTTCATGTTCAACAGTTCTTCCTCCAAAAATTACTCCAACTTTTATTTTCATTTTAATCCTCCACTATTTTTCATTATATGAATCTGGTAAATCATTTTCAAATAATGCGTATATATCTTTCTTTCCTTTTAATTTATTTATTATTAAGAATGATTCCTTAACATCATTAGTTATAAATATTTTTTTACTATCAAAATCACTTCCAACTAATCCTTCATATATAGGCTTAGTTTTCTTTTCACCAACTAATATAACATAATCCGCTACTTTAGCAATTTGTCTACCAAAAATATTATTTAATTCTTCTTCTTTTTCTCCAAGTTCTATCATTCCAGGTGTAACTACTACCTTATCTCCTGGCATCATTTCAAGAACATCTAGAGCCATTTTTGCTCCAACAGGATTAGAATTATAAGCATCATCAATCATATTGATATCACCTATTTTCTTAAGTTCTAATCTATGTTCTATACTCTTTACTTTTCTAACACCTTGAACAAGTTCATTAATTGTCATTCCAAGTTCTCTACCAAGAGCAATACCAGCTAAAATATTATAAATATTATTATTACCCAAAAGCTTAGTTTCAAAAGTATATTTTTCACTACCACCTTTAAATATAATATCAAAAGTACTTCCTTTATGATTAGATTTAATATTAGTAGCTAAAACATCTACATCTTTATTATCAATACCTATCCAGATTTTTTTACAAGCACTTTTTATTCTATGATTTACTTGTCTAATGTCATCACCATTTAAAACAGCAACACCATCACTAGGTAATGACTCAATTAACTCAAATTTAGTATTTTCTATATTAAGCTCACTACCAAAAGTTTCTAAATGAGCCTTTCCTATAGTTGTAAGTATTCCATATTTAGGTTTAACCATATCACATAAAGTTTTTATTTCTCCTACTTTATAAGCACCCATCTCAGCTATAAAAATCTCATCAAATTTATCTAAATGATTATTTATAGTAATCATAAGTCCATATTCTGTATTTAAATTCTTAGGTGTAGGTTTTGAAACATATTTAATATTTAATATATCATTTAAAATATTTTTACTACTTGTTTTACCATAACTTCCAGTAATTCCAACAACTTTTAATTTATCCATCTTTTTAAGTTTGGTTTTAGCTTTATTTTCATAATATTTATAAACAAATTTTTCTACTGGTATATTTATAAATACTGCTACTAAACATACTAAATAACTAAAAGAAGATAATATTCCTAAAATAATTAATGATAAATATTTATAATCATTATTAGAAATATATACAATAATTGGTATAAAGTAAATTATAGATAAAGTTATAATAAGTCTTTGAACTCTCTTAGTTATTACTAATGGTTTTTTAGTATTTTCTAAAGCCATTCTTTTTCTTATATCTATCATCCCTATTATATAAATAAAAAATGCTACCAAAGTAAGATAAACAGATATATTGTTTTTTAATATAAATGAAATAATTAAAAGAATTAATGATATTAAATCAAAATGTAAAAAAGAATCTTTCTTATTATTTTTAATCCATTTAATATATCTATTATTCATGTTATATAAATTTTGTTGTAGCATATGTAAAGATTTCTTATTTTTAATAATATTATATATAAGTATAAGTAACATTGTTGTTGTAAATAAATTCATAAAATCCTCCTATAAAAATGTTTTTAATATATTTATAACTTGTGGTAATGCTTCTAAATAAGCATAATGTGTACATCCTGGTAATTCTACTAAACCACCATCTTCTAATATTGCTTCAAGTTTTCTAGCGTCTTCAATCGGAGCAGCCTCGTCATTTGTTCCCCATATTAATAATACTGGTTTTTTTATTTTTTTAGCATCCATACTTAAGTCTTCATTAACTACTTTTACTAAAGTATCTCTCATAATAGGAGAAGCATTTCTATAATCTTCTGATCCAATATATTTTTTAGCATAGTCCCCTAGTTTTTTTAATCCAGGTAATTTTTTTATTTTTTTAAGAATTTCTTCTTTAATACTTTTCTTATTTTCTCGTATACAAGGTGCTCCAAATAAAACAACCTTTTCTACATCATAAATAGAAGAATATTTTATAGCCACTCTTCCACCAAAAGAATGACCTATTAATATAGGATTATCTATTTTTAATTTATGTACAAACTCATGTAACATTTCTACATAATCAGAAATAGTCCACAATTCATATAATCTATCACTTTCTCCAAAACCTGGAAAATCAATAATAGTTACATTAAATTCTTCACTTAATTTATCTCCTATAGGTTTCATCATCTCTATATTTTGCCCCCAACCATGTAGAAGAATAATATTTCTCTTTGATGAACCATATCTAATATAATTTATATCTAAATTTTTAATTTTAATAACCATATTATCACCTATATAAAGTATATCACTTAGGAATAATATATACAATTATTTACAATTGATTTAACAAAAAAAGACTATTTTTTTGACAACAAGTCAAAAAACCTAATCTCTTTTTCTTTTGAATTTGAACTATCTATAAAAGTAATTTTAAATTTAGTTTCTTCTTTAATAAAACTTTTTACTCTTTTAGCTACTCCAATACTTCCATCATAAAATATCTGATTACCTAAAATCTTTTTAATTTTATCTTTTACTAAAGGATAATGTGTGCATCCTAAAATAACTACATTTATTTCCTTATCAACAAAACCTCTTAATTCTACTTTTAGGCACTCATTTATTTTACGACTATTACCTTCTTCAATTAAACTAGCTAAGTTTAAAGGTGTATAAACATAAGTATTGTTATTATTATATTTTTCATATAAATTTTTAAATCTAGTACTTTCTACAGTCCCTTTGGTAGCTAGTAATAATACATTATCAGTGTGACCATAATCATTAATCATCTTAATAGCAGGTTCTACTGCGACAATAATAATATCTTTATATTCTTCTCTAATATCATCTACACAAATTGCACTAGCAGTATTACAAGCAATAACTATTATATTACAATCCATCATAATTAATTTATCTATTACATTTTTAACAATTACATATAGTTCTTCTTTAGTTTTATTACCATAAGGATTATTAAAAGAATCACTATAATAAACATATTCATAATTTGGTATTAATTTAATAATCTCTTTTAAAACAGTTATTCCACCAATACCAGAATCAAAAACACCAATCTTATTCATAAAAACACCCCTAAAATAAAGTCATTTGACTAGACTCAGGTAATTCTTTTAAAATTCCCATTAGTCTCATTCTATCAATAATTGTAGAAGAAATCTTTCCTCTTTTTTGTAAATCTTCAATACTTATAAAAGGTCTTATTTTTCTTTCTTCAACAATATTTTTAGCAACGTTTTCCCCTAATCCTTCAATTGTTCTAAATGGAGGAATTAAAGTTACACCATCTTCAGCAATAGTAAATTTTTGATCATCACTCTTATAAATATCTATATCACCAAATCTAACTCCTCTAGCTGAAGCTTCCAAAGCTATTTTTAATGTTTCTAAAATATTTGTCTCTTTATTAGATGCTTCATAACCCTTATTAGTTAATTCTTCCATCTTGTTTTTTATAGAATTATATCCTTTTATCATCGTATCTATATCAAAGTCATTTGCTCTAATAGACATAAAAGTACAATAATAAAGAACTGGTTTATATACTTTAAACCATGCTACTCTAAGAGCACTCATTACATATGCACAAGCATGCGCTTTTGGGAACATGTACTTAATTTTTCTACAAGACTCTATATACCATTCCGGTATATTTTTCTCTTTCATTTCTGCTGCAAAACCTGCCCATGCTTCTGGTTCCTTACTAGGTTTTCCCTTACGAACAAATTCCATAATTTTAAAAGCTTTTTTAGGTTCCATACCCCAGTTCATTAAGTTAACCATTATATCATCACGACAACCAATAACTTTTTTAAATGGGACTACATTATTAGCAATTAACTCACTAGCATTTCCAGCCCATACATCAGTACCATGTGATAAACCTGATATTTTAACTAATTCTCCAAATGATTTTGGTTTTGTTTCTACTAACATATTAATAACAAATTTAGTACCAAGTTCTGGTAAACCTAATGTTCCAGTTGGACATAATACATCTTCTTCTTTAACTCCAAGAGCTTCAGTTGAAGATAATAAACTAAGTACTTTAGGATCATCAAACGGTAAAGTTAAAACATCTATTCCGCTTAAATCTTGTAACATTCTAAGAACTGTAGGATCATCGTGTCCAAGTATATCAAGTTTTAAAACATCTTGATCTATTGCATGATAATCAAAGTGAGTTGTTCTCCATAAAGAATTAGGATCATCCGCAGGAAATTGGAAAGGAGTAAAATCAAAAACATCCATATAACCTGGAATTACAACTATTCCTCCTGGATGTTGTCCAGTTGTTCTTTTAACACCTGTACACCCAAGGGCAATACGTTCTGTTTCTGCTGTTCTCATATTAGATATTCCTTTATCTTCACAGTAACCTTTTACAAAACCAAAAGCTGTCTTATCAGCAACAGTTCCGATTGTTCCTGCTCTATAAACATTATCAATACCAAATAATTCCTTAGTATATTCATGAGCTCTCCATTGATACTCTCCAGAGAAGTTCAAATCTATATCTGGTACTTTATCCGCATCAAATCCAAGGAAAGTAGCAAACGGCATATCTTGCCCTTCTTTCCCAAGTAAAGCATTACACTTAGGACAATTCATATCTGGTAAATCGTAACCACTAGAATATTCTTTTCCAAGTGCTTCTCCATTAACTTCAAATAAAGAAGTTTTACATTCCCTACATAAATAATGGGCTGGCAAAGGATTAACTTCTGTTATTCCCATCATTGTAGCAACAAACGATGAACCAACTGAACCACGAGATCCAACAATATAACCGTCATCATTACTCTTTTTAACTAACATCTGAGCTATTAAATAAATAACATCAAATCCACCCTTAATTATCCCTGTAAGTTCCTGATCAATTCTTTCTTCTATTAATTCAGGAAGAACATCACCATACATACTATGAGCTTTATTATAAACAAGTTCTCTAACTCTTTCAGCAGAGTTTTCTATTTTAGGAGAGAAAGGAATTCCTCCAGTCTCAATAATAACTTCTATTATTTCAATCATATCAGCTATTTTATTAGGATTATCAATTACTAACTCTTGAGCTAAATCTGCTCCTAAATAATCAAAATCATTAAGCATTTCTTCTGTAGTTCTAAAATGATTACTTGGTATACTAGTAATATTATTTCTAGCAAGTGGATGTCTACCTCCACCCGGAACTTTTTGATTAACTATTATTTCTCTATATATTTTATCATCTTTTTTCAAATGATGAACATCACCAGTAGCTACTATTAACTTACCAGCTTCTTTAGTAACTCTAATAACTTTATCTATATTTTCTTTTAATTCATTTTTATTAGCAAAATCTCCTGATTGTAATAAATGATCATAACAATCTATAGGTTGCACTTCTACATAATCATAAAAATTAATTATATTACTTAACTCTTCATCATTTTTACTTCTAGCTTCTATAAATACTTCACTTTCATAGCAACCACTACCTATTAATAAACCTTCACGATGCTTTTCAACTTCACTACGTAATATTCTAGCCCCTTTATATAAATAAGTAGTATTAGCTAAAGAAACAATTTTAAATAAATTTTTCAAACCTACTTTGTCTTTTACTAAAATATTAAAATGATAAGTTCTACCATATTTATGTATTTCTTCTTTTGAAACTAATCTATTTAAATCATTAATTGTTTCATAATTAGTATCAACTAATTTTTTTATCATTTTACTAAATACTAAAGCAGTCCCTTCAGCATCATAATCTGCTCTATGATGAGACTCTTCATCCCAAGGAACATTATATCTTTTAACTAAAGCAGTTAAATTATGTCTTGCATAATTATTATCAATTATTCTTGATATTTCTAAAGTATCTATAACTGGATTAGTAAAATCCCCTAGATTATATTTACTATATGCCATCTTTAAAAATGAAACATCAAACTTTGCATTATGAGCTACCATTGGTAAATCCATAAACCATTCTTTAAATTCTTTTATAACTGTTTCTTCATCAGGTCTTCCTATTAACATATTATCAGTTATACTTGTTACCTCTGTTATCTTTGCAGATAATTTTTTACCTGGATTAATAAGTCTATTATATCTATCTATTATTTCTCCATTCTTAATTTTAACTGCCCCAACTTCAATAATACTATCTCCACCACCAGCATTAAAACCAGTAGTTTCAAAGTCAAAGACAACATAAGTACTATTTTCTAAACTATCATTAGTTCCATTAATAACTACATTAACACTATCATCTATTAAAACTAATTCTGCTCCATAAATAGCTTTAAATTTATCTTTTTCTTCTTTACCTTTATTAACATCACAAACAACATGATATATATCTGGAAAAGCTTGACATCCATTATGATCAGTAACAGCTATTGCTTTGTGTCCCCACTTTATTGCTTGTTTTATTAAGTCTTTAGCTTCTACTAAACCATCCATTTGACTCATTTTAGTATGAGCATGTAATTCAACTCTTTTATTAGTAGCATTATCTTTTATTGTTTCAACTACTTTATCTAAAACACAAATATCTCTAGCATTTAAAACTAATTCTTTTGAATAAGGATCATTTTTAGTATAACCCCTTATTTTTAACCATTTACCTTCTTTTAGTTCTTTTTTTAATCTAGCATACTCATCATTATCTCTAACGAATACTTTACAATATAAACTATCAGAATAATCAGTAATCTTTAAAGTAATGATCTTAAAATCTGTTTTAGCAGACTCAAAATAATCAGTTCCAAAAACAAATCCTTCAACAGTAATATTATTTTCTTCCCCAACTATTCCCTTCATTAAAACCGGATTATCTTTAATACTTCTACCAAGAACACAACTAGGATCATCTTCTTTTTTTTCTCTTTTATATACTTTCTTTTCTTCTTTTTCTTCTATCTTTACAGGAATATTTTTAACAACTGGTTTAACATCCAAATCAACATCTAAAGAAGACTTTATAACATCTTTAATACTATTTTCTTTTTCTAAATTTAAAGATACTCCTACTTCAATAGAAAAACCACATAAGTTATACCAAAAATTAACTTCTTTAATTATAGTCTTAGCTTGTTTTTCTTCTACTACATTTTCTGTTTCTATAACATATTTATTATCTTCTACTCTAGTTAAAGAATCACTAAAAATATTAGCAATTAACAAAGTTTTTTTACATTTATCTAAAATAAAATTATAATATTCTAAAACCTTTTCTTTTTCTTGTTTATCAGATTCTATTTTTATATAAACTTCTCTTATATTATTAAATGCTTCTTTTGCTTTTTTATCAAAAAGGATGTAATCATCTAATTCTAATAAACTAGGACTAACTATTACAAAAGTCCATATATTATGTTTTTGATTAACTATAACTTTTTTTAAAGAAAGGTCTTTAAATTTTTCTATATGTTCATTATCCAGTTTCAATTGTCTAAATAATATCTGTATTTTATCTTCCATTTAAATCCCTCCTAGTAAAAAGATTTCATATTATTATGAAACCTTAAATTATTTCTATGTTATTAATTCTTATTATATATCTTTGATTTTTGATGCAAAAATCTATAAAACCAAAAAGATCTACTTTTTTTAATTGTCTTTCTACTGTATATTTATCTATTTCAAAAGCAATTCTATCTCTCATCATATATCTAGTAAAATCTTCTCTATCACAACCTAAGTACATAAGCCAATATGGATAGATCTGTCTTTTAAGATATCTTAAGCTTTGATCTCCTTCTTCATAAGTAGAAGTTTTATTCATTCTAGTTTTAAATTCATTTATAACTGCAAGTTCTATAATAGCATCAACTATCTCTTTATATTCATTATTATAATTAAGTAATTCTTTTTTTACCATCCCATTAATTATATTAATCAATGTATCTTTATTATCCTTTGTATTACCTACAATCATATTATTAGAATTTTTATCAATACTAATCATTTCAGACTTAGGATTAACTACAAATAAATTGTATTTATCTTTAAAATCAATTCTTAATATTTCTTTTATATTTTTATTTAATTCTTTTTTATTTTCGTCATAAACTTTTAATAATTCTAATCTATATTTTTCTGTTTCTTTTTTAGCCTTAGTAAATAATTCGCTTTCAAAAAGTAAATTATAAATAATATCATCATCAGGAATAAAATTTTTATAATCACTAAATAATTCCCCTTTATCTTTATCAACAAGGGCATATTCTTTTTTATGGGCACTCCATAATTTTTTTCTAAAATTAAACATCTCTTCTGATATGGCAGGACCATATAGTAATGACCAAGTTAAAATATAATCATTCATCAATATTGAAAAATCCATATAACCACATCCTTATTACTTAAATAATATCATAAATAGAGGGCTTTTCAAAGTTTTTTAAACCAATTTATACAAAAAAACAAGATATTATTAGTATCTTGTTATCCTATTTTATCTATTTTATTAGCAATAAGCTGAAATTGATCAAAACGTCTTTCTATTCTTCCTTCTATTTTTAAAATATTACCTACTTTAATATCCATATTATCTTCATATATTTTAGGAAATAAAGTAACATCTATAGAACCATATTCATCACTTCCTGTAATAAAAGACATATTAGTATTAGACTTAGTTAAAACTACTTTTACTCTTTCAACTAACAAATACATAACTACATTCTTAGAGAAATATTCCCTAATATTATTAGTATGATAATTATTATTATTTTCTAATTTATATTGATTAACAGGATGATTATTTAAATAAAATCCAAATACTTCTTTTTCTTTAGCTAATAAATATTCTTTATCATACTCTTCATATATAACTATCTCTGGTTTAATAACATAATTAGGATCAATCTCTTTAGTAAGTTCAGAATAATTAATTAAATTATCTATATTTTCTATAAAAGTTTTCTTATTATATTGAAAACAACTAAGAGAATCAGAATAAACTAATATTTCTAATATTTTTTTATTAACTTTTACTTTACCAATAAAATCATATATATCTAAATATCCAAATCCTCTATTATTAATTATTTCCATAGAAATATTATTTCCTATACTTTTAATATTAGATATTGGAAAAATTATTCCTTCTTCGCTAGCTACATAATTATCAAAAGAATAATTAACACTTGGTTTTAATATTTTAATTCCTAATCTTCTAATCTCATCAATATATTCTTTAGTTTTAATATCACTTCCCATTACTGATGTAAGTAAATTACTATAAAAATATTTTGGATAGAAAACTTTCAAGTAAGCCATCTTATAAGCAATAATTGCATAAGCAACTGAATGTGACTTATTAAATCCATAATTAGCAAAATTTAATATTAAATCAAATATTTTTTTACTAGTTTCTATTGAATGTCCAAGGTTAGTAGATCTATTAATAAATTTATCTTCTTCATTTTTTAAGACATCCATTTTCTTTTTACTCATAGCTCTTCTTAAAATATCTGCTTCCCCTAAACTATATCCTGCATAAATATTAGCTATTTGCATAATTTGTTCTTGATAAACAATTATTCCATAAGTGCTTTTTAAAATATCTTCTAATTTATCATCTATATAAGTAACTTCTTCTTCTTTATGGTTTCTTCTAATATAACTATCAATATTTACAGCAGGTCCTGGTCTAAATAAAGCTATTGCTGCAAATAAATCATTAATATCTTTAGGTTTTAATTTACTTAAAAAGTTTCTGATTCCAACAGATTCAAATTGAAATATTCCTAAAGTATCTCCCCTAGAAAAAAGATCAAAAACTTCTTTCTTGTCTAACGGAATACTACTAAAATCTAAATCAATTTTTTCTTTTTCATTTATATCTTTAATTATATTCATAATAGTAGTTAAATTTTTAAGACCTAAGAAATCCATTTTTAATAAACCTAATTCCTCCAAGTAATCAGCTTGATAACCTGAAACATACATATTATTATCTTTAACCAAAGGAACAATATTATCTAGTGGAACAGAAGACATAACTATACCTGCTGCATGAACTGAAGTATGTCTAGGAAATCCTTCTAAAACAGAAGATATTTTATACATCAATTTAAGTTTATTATCACTATCTATTATATTTTTAAAATCATTATTATCATGATAAAAATCTTTTATTTTTAATTTAGTAACGGAAGGAATTTTCTTAGTAATTAAATCAACCTCACTAAGAGGAACATTTAATACTCTAGAAGTATCTCTTATTACTTGTTTTACTGACATAGTACCAAAAGTTATTATTCCTGCTACATATTTATTTCCATATTTATTAACTACATATTCAATAATTTCATCCCTATATATATCAGGAAAGTCCGTATCAATATCTGGCATAGTAATTCTTTCTGGATTTAAAAATCTTTCAAATAAAAGATCATATTTTATAGGATCAATATCTGTTATCCCTAAAGAATAAGAAACAAGAGATGAAGCAGCACTACCTCTACCAGGACCAACTAATATCTTTTTCTTTTTAGCATACTTTATAAAATCAAAAACTACTAAAAAATAATCAGAGAATCCCATCTTCTTAATAACATCCAATTCATAATTAATTCTTTCTATATACTTATTAGGAACTTTATCATTAAGTCTTTTACTTAAACCTATTCTACAAAGTTCATTTAAGTAAGAAAAAGAATCACTCTCACTCATATTATTATATTTAGGTAAATATAATTGATTAAAAGGTATATCTAAATTACATAAATCTCTAATAATATTACTAGTAGAATAATTAATACTAGTATCTAAATTAACTTTAAATTCATAATTATCGATATCATAACTAACTATATCAGCTATAGTTTTAGAATCTCTAATCATATATAAATATTTTAAATACTCACTATCTTCTTTCTTTAAATATAATATCTTATTTAAATAAACTATTTTATTAGACTTTTTGACTACTTCATTATACTGATTAAAATTAGAATAACTATAATACTTATCTATATTACTTATATCAATATCATTATTTATAATAATTAATATTAAATTATCTTTATATAATTCTAAATCTTCTAATTTAACTATTCTCTCACTTTGAATAGTAGATAATTTAAGTAAATTAATATATCCATCATAATTTTTAGCATATAAAAGAATTATATTATTATCCATATTAATTTCTAATCCTATAATTGGTTTTATATTATTACTTTTACATTTTTTATAAAACTCCATTGCTCCATATAAATTATTATCTACTAGGGCTAAAGAACTAATATTATTTGTCTTAGCAAAGACAATTAAATCATCTATTTTAATTAAACTAGATAATAATGAATAATTACTTTTTATATATAAAGGTGTATACATATATTAGTCCTCCTCTTCTTATTTATATTTTAACATATAATTATCTTAATATCTTATTTAATATAGATATATTTAATGTTTTTTTATTTTTTTCCTATTTTCAGTTTGACTTATTTTACTTAATATGATAAAGTTATAAGCGCAAGTATTTATGTACCAAAAAGGAGGATTATATATATGGCAATTAACGTATCAGCAAAAAAACCATTATTTGGAAATAAACGTTCACATGCATTAAATGCTACTCGTAAAAAACAATCAACAAACTTACAAGTTGTTACATTAGAAAATGGAACTAAAGTAAGATTAAGTGCTCGTGAATTAAGAACATTAAGAAAAGATGTTAATGTTAAAGAAGTAACTGTTAACGAAGAAGTTAGCGCATAATAAAACATTAGAATTAAATTCTAATGTTTTTTTTATTATCTTAATTTAGTTATAGCTTCTTGTAAGTTATCACTATTTAATATATAAGTACCACTTACAACAATATCTACTTCTTCTAATCTCTTAGAAATTTCATCATTAATTCCACCATCAACACTAATAACAGTTGAAAGTCCATATATATTTATTTCTTGTCTAATTTTCTTTATCTTTTCTAATACTTCTTCTTTAAAGCTTTGCCCACCAGCTCCTGGAGTAACCCCCATAACTAAAACCATATCTAAATCTTTAATATATGGAGATAATTCTTCTACATCTGTTTCTGGACTAATAGCTAAACCACATTTAATCCCATAAGATTTAATCATTTCTAAGCATTTATCTATATCTTTTTTAATTTCTACTGGAAAAGTAATATATTCAGCATTTAATGTAGCAAAATCTTTAATATATTTTTTAGGTTTCATAGTCATTAAATGAATATCTGCTCTTTTATTTGTAATTTTTAATATCTTAATAATCTTTTTAAAAGATAATGATTTTTTTTCTGTAAAAGTTCTATCCATAAAATCTACATGGATATAATTAACATCTGTTGCCCCTATCTTTTTAATATCTTTACTAGGTTTTTTACTAGCTAAAAATGATACTGATACTTTCATATAAACCTACTTTCTTTGTAAAAATTTAAGATAATTACCATGTCTTTCAGCAAGTAATTCATCTTTTTTTGTTGCCTTAATTACTTCACACTCTTTTTCATTAGTATGAGAACAATCACTAAATTTACAATTATATTTTCTAAATTCAATAAAAGAATTCTTGATATTATCATTAGATAAATCACTAAAATCTATTGATGAAAAACCAGGAGTATCTAGTAATTTTCCCTTAAATAACTCAATTAATTCAACATGTCTTGTTGTATGTTTACCTCTACCTAAAGCTATACTTATTTCACCTGTCTCCAAGTTAAGTCTACTATCTAACTTATTTAATAAAGTAGATTTACCTGCTCCTGTTTGTCCCGTAAAAACTGTTGTTTTACCTTTAAATATCTTCTTTATTTGAAATAATTTATTATTAATAAAGACCTTATATCCTAGTTTTTTATAGTATTTAATATATTTATTAATTTCTTTTTTCTCTTTTTTATCTAACAAGTCAAACTTAGTTAAACATATAATAGGTTTAATATTATTATATTCCATTACTACAAGTAACTTATCAAGTAAATTAGTAGAAAAATCTGGTTTCTTAACACTAGTTACAATTAAACCTTGATCTATATTACTTACAAAAGGTCTTATCAAAGTATTCATTCTAGGTAAAATATCCATTATATATTTATTTTCTATATCTACATTAACATAATCACCAACTGTAGGAGTTATATTTTCATTTCTAAATTTACCCCTAGAATGGCAATCATAAACTTTACCATTTACATTAACAAAATACAAATTACTTAAAATTTTAACTATTTGACCTTGCATATTTCCCCCTACTCAACATCTACTGCTGGTTTTCCATCATTAACTGAATCAGTACTTTCAGGTTCTTTAGCTATTGTTACTTTTAATGTAGAACCTTTTACAACTGGTGACTTTGCTTCTCTTGATTGTAATACTACCATTCCTGGAGTATATTGACTGGTTTCTTGATAAGCAACAGTCAATGTTATTTCATATTTATTACAAAATGCTTGAGCTTCTTCTAAAGTCCATCCTTCGCTAACCATATCTGGATATCCTTCTATAGCCTTAGGAATATAAAGAATTATTTCATCACCTTTAGTTAACTTTTCACCAGCTAAAACACTTTGATCAATAATTTCTTGTTCTCCATAATTAGAAGTTGTTTCAACATCTTTTTCTTCAATAGTTACTTTTAGACCATGAACATTTTCTAATAGTGTTTTAATTTCTATATAATTTTCTCCACTATAATCTTCTATTTCATAAGTATCAAGACCTAAAGACTCATAAATTGTTATTGTACTACCTTTTTTAATACTTCTACCTTTTGTAGGAGAAGTCTTAATTACCTTACCTTTTTCAATATCTGAACTTTCTTCTTTTTTAACCTCTAAAGCTACTTCAAAACCTAATTCTTTAAGTTTCTTTTCTGCTTCTACTACTGTCATTTTAGATACATCAGGTACTTCTACATCAGGTATTCTAGTTAAATATGGTAGTAATAAAAATATAAATAGTAATACTACTACAAAAAATCCTAAGATTGAAGTTAAGATAATAACTGGTTTACTTATTTTCTTATCTTTTTTTAAGTCATCTTCTATTTGTTTAGCTATAGGCATTTCTTCTAAAGAAACATCTTCTTCTTTATCTTTATTCCTATCAACTCTTCCTGGTTTTTTTTGTTTGATTACAGGAATAACTTTAGTTTCATCATCTTGATCATGCTCAGGATATTTATAAATATATCTTGGTTCATTAATCTTATCATCATTTAAAGCCGTTAATAAATCTTCATGCATTTCTCTAACATCTGCATACCTATTTTTAGGATTCTTAGCTGTTGCTTTTAAAACAATATTTTCTACACTTTGAGGAACAGATGGATTTTGTTTACATATACTAGGAATTGGATCACGCATTTGTTTTAAAGCTATTTCTACTGCATTATCACCTCTAAAAGGTAATGTTCCAATTAAAAGTTCATAGAACAAAATACCCATAGAATATATATCACTTCTAATTGTAGAACCCTTACCACTAGCTTGTTCTGGTGGTAAATAATGAACAGAACCCATTACTGAATTAGTCTGTGTTAATTGAGTACTATTTAAAGCCATTGCAATACCAAAGTCTGTTATTTTAATAGCTCCATCTTCTTTAATTAATATATTTTGAGGTTTTAAATCCCTATGAATAATATAACTATCATGAGCTTGAGTAATACCATCAGTAATTTGTAACATTATATCAATTGCTTCACTTAAAGTAATACTACCTCTTTTTTTAATAAGTTGTTTCAAAGTCTTTCCTTCAACATATTCCATAACTATGTAATAAGTTCCATCAGATTCACCAACATCATACATTTCTACAATATTAGGATGTGTTAAAGATGAAGCTGATAAGGCCTCTCTTTGAAATCTTCTTACAAATTTTTCATCATTAGATAAGTCCCCTCTAAGTACTTTAACAGCAACTTTTCTATCTAAAATAACATCAAACGCTAAATAAACATTAGCCATTCCGCCTTCGCCAATACTCTTTATTATTTCATATCTATCATTTAGCTTATATCCCTTTTCCATCATCTTTTATTCACCCTCTTTATCTCTTATTAAATAAGCAATAGAAATATTATCAGTTCCACCTCTATTATTTGCTTTTCTAATTAATTTAATTACTTTATCTTCTATTTCAATATCAGAATTTAATACTTTTTCTATTTGAGTTTCATCTAACATATTAGTTAAACCATCACTAGAAAGAAGTATAGAACTAACTGCCATATCACAATCAAAAATATCTATATCTATAGGATCATTTGCTCCTAAAGCTTTCATTAAAACATTTTTCTTAGGATGACAAGAAGCTTCTTCTTTAGTTAATTCTCCTGCTGTTAATAATAAATTAACTAATGTATGATCATAAGTAACTTTATGAATCTTATTATCTTTAATAACAAAACCACTTGAATCACCAATATTACCAAATAATAAATAATCTTTTGTTAAAATAGACAATACTAAAGTAGTACCCATTCCTTTGCTCTCAGGATGATCTTCTACATATCTAAATATTAAACTATTTATTTCACTTACACTTTGTCTTATCCATTTAACAGCGTCTTGTTTAGATAACTTAACAAAAGTATCATTAAAATGTTTAGCTAAATAACTAATTGCTATACTTGAAGCTATTTCTCCAGCTGAATGACCACCCATTCCATCTGCAACTGCCATCAAATATTCATTATTCATATTTCTAACAATAATAACACTGTCTTCATTATGATCTCTTATTTTACCTGAATCAGTTAAATAAAATGATTTCATTTTAATCCTCCTTTTTTGCTCTTAGTTGTCCACAAGCAGCACTAATCTTAGTACCAAATTCTCTTCTTATAGTTGCTTGGATATTATTTTCTTTAAGAATATTATAAAAATTAGTTATTTTATCAAAACTACTTCTTTTAAAATCTATATTATTAGTTTCATTATATGGAATTAAATTTACATAACAATTCATCCCTCTAAGTAATTTAACTAATTCTTTAGCATTATCTGTACTATCATTGATACCATCAAGTAATATATATTCAAAAGTTACTCTTCTATTAGTCTCATAAATATAATTATTTAAACTTTCTATTAATTTCCTTATATCATAAACTTTATTAATAGGCATAATTTTACCTCTAATCTCGTTATTTGGAGCATGTAAACTTATAGCCAAATTAACTTGATATGGTAATTTAGTAAATTCATATATTTTAGGAACAATTCCACAAGTAGATACAGTTATATGTCTACTACCAATTGCAAAACCTTTAGGATGATTAATTATTTCAATAAATTTAACTAAATTATCATAATTATCAAAAGGTTCTCCTATTCCCATAACTACTACATGAGATATTCTACTATTTATATCTTCTTCTACTTTAAATAATTGTTGTACCATTTCTGCAGTTGTTAAATTTCTAACTTTTTTAAGTCTTCCGCTTTCACAAAAATTACATCCCATGTTACAACCAACTTGTGTTGATATACATAAACTATTTCCATAGTCATGTCGCATAAGAACTGCTTCTATTTTTTGATTATCAGTAAGAGAAAATAAATATTTATTTACATCAACATCTTTTTCCACTTTATCTAAAACAAGTTCAGATATCAAAAATTCTTTTTCTAATAAATCAATTACTTCTTTCTTTAAATTAGTCATTTCTTTAAATGATTT
>JAQUVS010000028.1 GCA_028693275.1 Bacilli bacterium | reverse complement strand
TGAATAAAATAAATGATATTAAATTAAGAAAAATTAACGAAGATGAAAGTGATTTGGAATATTTAAAATATTTAAAAGAAAAATGTTTTGAAATTTCAAAGCCAGAACCAAGAAATAGAAAGACAAATGAAACAGATAGTGAGTATACTAGTTATTTAGAAAAATACTATAATGACTTTTATAAAAGACAAGAATTATTAGAAGAAATAGTTCCTTTATTAGCTAACTATGAAACTGAAAGAGAAGAAAAGAAGAGAATAAGAAGAGAAAATAATATTTATAGACCTTCTTTAATTCAAAGATTTCATGCTAATAGAATAGTTAGAAAAGGTAAAAAGATATTAAAAACTCTTAAAAAGTTACCTGGTGTAATTAAAAATACTACAAAAAAAATAGCTAATAAGATATCTAGTTTAAAAAATAACAAGAAATTTAATATTAAGAAAAATATAGTTACTTTAGTAAAAAAACCATTTGTTTATTTTATTGAAAAGAAAAAAGAAAAGAAAAGATTAGAAGAAGAATTTATTAATTTAATTAATAGAAATAAAGCTAGTGATTTATTAAATGGATTAGAAGAAGAAGTAATAGAAGAAGAAAATAAAGATATATTAGATGATTTATATGAAGAAGAATATGAAGAAATCATAGAAGAAAAAGATATATTAAGTGATTTATATGAAGAAGAAATAGATTTAGAAGATAAAATTATTAAAACTACAGAAAAAGATTTACTTGATTTAGAAGAAGAAACTATTACTGAAAGTAAAAATAAACGTTTAGTTTTAAGTAGATAATAAGTTAAAGATGCAACTGCATCTTTTTTTGTTGGCGATTTTTTGATAAAATATAGTAGGAGGAAGAATATGAACGAATTAATAATAAGAGAAATAAGTAATAATTTAAATATACAAGATAAACAAGTAAGGGTAGTTTTACAATTACTTGAAGAAGGTAATACAATTCCTTTTATTGCTAGATATAGGAAAGAAGCAACAGGGGCACTAGATGAAGAAATAATTAGATCTATAAATGAAGTTTATCTTTATCAAGTTAATTTATTAAAAAGAAAAGAAGATGTAATTAGATTAATTGATGAAAAAGGAATGCTTACTGAAGAATTGAAAAATGAGATATTGAAAGCAAATAAACTTGTTGAAGTAGAAGATTTATATAGACCATATAAAGAAAAGAAAAAAACTAAAGCAACAGAAGCAATAAGTTTAGGTTTAGAACCACTAGCTAAATATATTTTATCTTTACCAACTGAAGGTAGTATTTTAGAAGAAGCTAAGAAGTTTGTTAATGATAAGGTTAAAACTGTAGAAGAAGCTATTCAAGGGGCTAAATATATAGTAGCTGAAATTATTTCAGATGATGCTAATTATAGAAAAGAAATTAGAAGAATGCTTTATAGAGATGGAGTAATAGAATCTAAGAAGAAGAAAAATGCTGTTGATGAAAATAAAACATTTGAAATGTACTATGATTATAGTGAAGCAGTTAATAGAATAAAACCTCATAGAGTTTTAGCTTTAAATAGAGGGGAAAAAGAAGAAATATTATCAGTTGGTATAGAAATAGATGATAAGATAATTAAAGATTATTTATATAATTCTATTACTAAGGAGAAAAATACTATTTTAGGTAATTTATTAGAAGAAATAATAGCTGATAGTTATAAAAGGTTAATTTTTCCTAGTGTTGAAAGAGAAGTAAGAAGTGAATTAAAGGATAAAGGAGAAGTTTCTGCTATAGATAATTTTTCTAAGAATGTAGAAAGTTTACTATTAACTCCTCCAATGAAAGATAAAATAGTTTTAGGATATGATCCTGCGTTTAGAACGGGTTGTAAATTAGCTGTAATTGATGAGACAGGAAAGCCACTAGAAATTAGTGTAATTTATCCTACTGAACCTCATAATAAGATTGAAGAAAGTAAAAAGACAATATTAGAGTTAATAGATAAATATAATATAGATATAATTGCAATAGGTAATGGAACAGCTTCTAGAGAAAGTGAAAAATTCATTGTAGATGTAATTAAAGAAGCAAAAAGAAAAGTTGAATATATTATAGTTAATGAAGCGGGTGCTAGTGTTTATTCGGCTTCTAAATTAGCTATAGAAGAATTTCCTGATTTAACAGTAGAAAAAAGAAGTGCAATTAGTATAGGAAGAAGATTACAAGATGCTTTATCAGAACTTGTAAAAATAGATCCTAAAAGTATTGGTGTTGGGCTTTATCAACATGATGTAACTCCTAAGAAATTAGATTCATCATTAGATTTCGTTGTAAGTAAGGCTGTTAATCAAGTTGGGGTAAATATTAATACAGCATCAACTTCATTACTTAAATATGTATCTGGTATGAGTAAAAAAGCAATAGAAGAATTAATTAATTATAGAAATAAAAAAGGTAAGATAACTAGTAGAGAAGAACTTTTAAAAATAAAAGGAATAACTCCTAAGATATATGAACAAGCTATTGGATTTTTAAGAATACTTGATGGAAAGAATGTTTTAGATAAAACAGATATTCATCCTGAAAGTTATAAGACTGTCATTAGTTTATTGGATGAATTATCTTTAAAACTTGAAGATATTGGTACTGATATAATTATTCAAAAAACAAAAGATTTAGATATGAAAATTTATTCTGAAAAGTTAGGGGTAGATATTTATACATTAGAAGACATTATAAAGTCATTAGCAAAACCTAATAGAGATCCTAGAGATTCTATGCCTAAACCTTTACTTAAAAGTGATATATTAAAAGTAGAAGATTTACATAAAGGGATGAAACTACAAGGAACAGTTAGAAATGTTGTTGATTTTGGTGCTTTTATAGATATTGGCCTACATAATGATGGATTAGCACACATATCAAAATTAACTAATTCATATATAAAACATCCATCAGAAATACTATCAGTTGGAGATATAGTAGATTGTTATGTTTTAGATATTAATTTAGATAATGAAAAAGTTAGTCTTAGTTTGTTAGAAATGTAACAAAAATAACTTTTTACAAAAATAAAAAAAAACATTTTTTCAAAAATAACAAATAGATAATAAGATAAAATCCTTATTTTAAAAGGGTTTTATCTTTTTTTAATAATAAAAAAATCAATTTTTAATAATTTTATATATTTTCAAAAGTAAAAAAATGTAAGTTTATTGTCAATATTCGTAAATCGAACTAAGATTTTTTTTGTTAAAATCCTTATAAATCAACGAATAAAAAAAATAGCAAAAAAAAACTTATTTTGTTCTATTGTATTCAAAAAAAATGGGGCATATAATTTAATTATAAACTAAGAGAAAAGAGGAAAATGTTATGGCAGAAAAAAAACTTGATAAAAGTACATTAAAAGTAATAAAAAGAGATGGAAAGAAAGTTCCATTTACTGAAGAAAAGATTGCAGTAGCAATAAGAAAAGGTTTTGAAGGTTTAGTAATTGAAAATGAATATACACCTGAAGATCATAATAAAGTATTTAATGAAGTTTTAGATGAAATTAGTGCTAATTATAGTGATGGAGAACTAATTAAAATAGAAGATATTCAAGATATGATTGAAAGTAAATTAAAGACACTTGGATATTTAGATGTTTTAGAATCATTTTCTAGTTATAGAGAAAGAAGAGCTGAATCAAGAAAAATTTTTGTATCAAGACAACACAAATTAATGAAAGCAATTGAATCATTAACATTAAAAGATGCTAAAGATGAAGATACAAAAAGAGATAATGCTAATGTAGATGGAAATACAGCTATGGGAACTATGTTACAATATGGTTCAACATTATCAAAAGAATTTGCTAAATCGTATATGATGAAAGCAAAATTTGCTGAAGCTCATGATTCAGGACAAATACACATACATGATATGGACTTCTTACCGATGGGTACTACGACATGCTGTCAAATAGATTTGTTAGAATTATTTAAAGATGGCTTTTCAACCGGACATGGTCACTTAAGATGCCCAAACGATATCATGTCTTATAGTGCTTTAGCTGCTATAGCAATTCAATCAAATCAAAATGATCAACATGGTGGGCAAAGTTTACCAGCATTTGATTACTTTATGGCTCCAGGTGTTTTAAAAACATTTAAAAAACAATTTAAACAAATGCTATCAGATTATTTAGAACTTATGGGATTCATTAATTTAGTAGCTTTTAAATCTATTATTAAAACTATAGATTCTATTAAAACAATAAAGTTTGATATAGCTGACTTTGAAAAATTTTATGAAGATAGCGAAGAAGTAGAAAAAATATTTAAAACAGCATACAAAAAGGCTTATCAAAAAACTGATAGAATTACTTTTCAAGCGATGGAAGCATTTATTCATAATTTAAATACAATGCATTCTAGAGCTGGAGCACAAGTACCATTTTCATCAATAAACTTTGGTACAGATACAACTCCTGAAGGAAGAATGGTTACAAAAAACTACTTACTTGCAACTGAATGCGGTTTAGGAATGGGAGAAACTCCAATATTTCCTATATCAATATTTAAGGTAAAAGAAGGAATAAATTATTTTGAAGAAGATATAAACTACGATTTATTTAAATTAGCTTGTAGAGTTTCTTCTAAAAGATTATTTCCAAATTTCTCATTCATAGATTCACCTTTTAACTTACAATATTATGTTGAAGGGGATTATAAGACAGAAATAGCTTATATGGGATGCAGAACAAGAGTTATGGGGAATGTTGCTAATCCAGATAAAGAAATTGTTTCTGGAAGAGGTAATTTATCTTTTACAACAATAAATTTGCCACGTATTGGGATAAAACATGGTACTGTTACTAATAAAAAGATAGATATGGATGGTTTCTATCAAGAATTAGGTGATTTAATGGATCTTGTTAGAGATCAATTATTAGAAAGATTTGAATCACAATGTAGTAAAAAAGTTTATAATTTTCCATTTTTATTAGGACAAGGTGTATGGATTGATTCTAAAGGATTAAAACCAAATCAAAAAATTAGAAATGTCTTAAAAAATGGTACTCTTACAATTGGATTTATAGGGCTTGCTGAATGTTTAAAAGCTCTTATTGGAGAACATCATGGAGAAAGTGCTAAAGCTCAAAAATTGGGGTTAGAAATCATTAATTTTATGAGAGATAGAGCAGATCAATATGCAGATGAATACAAACTTAATTTCTCAATAATTGCAACACCAGCAGAAGGACTTTCTGGTAGATTTACAGGAATAGATAAGTCTATATATGGAATATTGCCAGGAATAACAGATAGAGAATATTATACAAATTCATTCCATGTTCCAGTATATTATAATATTGGTATAGTAGATAAATTAAGAATAGAAGGACCATATCATAATTTAACTAATGGTGGTCATATAAGTTATATTGAATTAGATGGAGATGTTTGTAATAATCTAGAAGCATTTGAAAAAATTGTTAAGATTATGCATGATAATAAAATAGGTTATGGAGCAATTAATCACCCTGTTGATAGAGATCCAGTTTGTGGATATACTGGGGTAATTGGTGATGTTTGTCCTAATTGTGGACGTAGAGAAGGTGAAGGTGTACCGATAGAAAGATTAAAAAGTTTAGATTTGTCTTCTAGTTGCGCAAAATAAAAAATAAAATAAAAAGGAAAGAGGTATTAATATGAAAACAGAAGAAAAAAAAGTTGGTGAAGGTGTAAGTTTTGAAAGAATCAGAAGAATTACTGGTTATTTAGTAGGAACTACAGATCGTTTCAATAATGGAAAAAAAGCAGAAGAAAGAGACCGTGTAAAACATTCTACTTTAGGAGTTATTGAAGGAAAAACAAATGAAAATTAGACTTGCATCTAAAAATATACAATTAGATAGCATTGTTGATGGTGAAGGTATAAGAGCAGTTATTTGGACACAAGGTTGTCCTCATAATTGCTTTGGATGCCATAACCCTTCTACTCATTCTTTTAATGATGGATATCTAGTAGATACTATAGAACTAAAAAATGAAATTGATCAATTTACTGGACAAGATGGAATAACTTTTTCAGGTGGTGACCCTATGAGTCAACCTAAAGAATGTTTGGAAATAGCAAAATATGCTAAGGAAAAGGGTCTTAATATTTGGTGTTACACTGGTTTTGACTATGAGAAATTATTAAATAATCCTATACAAAGAGAATTCTTAAATTATATAGATGTTTTAGTAGATGGAAAATTTAAGATGGAAGAAAGAACTTTGGATGCACCTTTTAGGGGTTCTAGGAATCAAAGAATTATTGATGTTAGAAGAAGTTTAACAGAAGGAAATGTTGTAGTTTTAGATAAGTATAATAAGGTTAATAATATGACTAATAGAAGTAGTCATGATGAAGAAAATTTATTTATTTAAAAAAAAATAAAAAAAGTGATTGACAAATTAATTGTATTTGGTATAATTGATATTGTCAATTGATTGCGGACGTAGTTTAATGGTAGAACCTCAGCCTTCCAAGCTGACTGTGTGGGTTCGATTCCCATCGTCCGCTCCATTGAATATAATACTCATAACTTTTAAGTTATGAGTTTTTTTGTATATAAAAAGAGCGAAATTTATCACTCTTTTTTTGTTTCATAATATTTTAATATGAGAATATCAATATATATTACTAATATTAAATCTATAACTGTTCCTATATAAACGATAGTGCTTTGTATAGAAGTAAATATATATAATGTCCAGCTAACTATAGAGATAAATTGTAATAATAACATTCCAATACTATAATCACTGCTGGATTTTGTTTTTAATAATTTTTTTATTTGTGGAATGATTTGGATGTAACTAAAAATGTAATAAACACTACAAAATATGGTCATCTTTAGTAATTACCTTTTCTAAGAATAGTTTTTTGTCAAATCCACCACGTTTTTCTTTTTTGATTATACTAGTATCAATAATATCTTCTAGAGAATAACCATCTATCATAGCTAGATAATTTATAATTTCTAACATATCTGCTAATTCTTCTAATCTTTCTTCTTTAGAATTTGCATTTAATACTTCTTTATATTCTTCTAATAATTTTTTTTCTAATTCATTTTTGAAATCATCATCATTAAGGGTAGAGTAAATAGGTTTTTCATTGTTATTAATAATTTTTTCTATAATTTTATCTCTTACAAGTTTATTATATATTTCTTCCATAAAATCCTCCTATAAATATTTTAACATGCTAATAATAAAATGTGTAATAAATGTGTAAAAGTTACTTTTTTGTTTTGTTTGATTGAGTTAATTTTTATATTATTGTATAATATGATTGTAGGAGGTATAGTATGATTAAATTTTATATTTGTAGACATTGTGGTAATGTCGTTGTTAAGTTAGTTAATTCAGGTGTTAGTGTTCACTGTTGTGGTGAAGCAATGCAAGAATTATTTGCTAATACAGTTGATGCTTCAGTTGAAAAACACGTTCCAGTTATCGAAAAGAAAGATAGTATAGTAAATGTTACTATAGGAAGTGTTGCTCATCCTATGACAGATGAACATCATATTTCTTGGGTTGTTTTGGTTACAGAAGATGGTTATCAAGTAAAGAACTTAAAAGTAGGTGATTTACCAGTAGCTACTTTTGATTGTTCGGATGAAGTTAAAGAAGTTTATGCATACTGTAATTTGCATGGTCTTTGGAAAGCTAATTAAGCTTA
>JAQUVS010000027.1 GCA_028693275.1 Bacilli bacterium | reverse complement strand
TTTCATTTTAATACCTCTTTCTAAACATAGAAAACAATTGATCAGGTATTATTAAAACTCATTCTAAGACTAAATGCAACTTTTTGAAAAATAATCAAAAAAGTTGCATTTACCTTTTCAAAGAACACTATATCAAGTAAAACTTGCAAAAAACGTTATAATATGGTATAATATACAGCAATTCAGGGAACAGGCTGAAAAGAGGGGTAATATGAAAATAGGTTTTAATTTAACGGCTATTAGTGAAAATCTTGAAAATTATGAATTGGTTAAGGATCAAAAAAAATATCCAGGGAAAATATACTTGGATGCACGAAAAACACTAGAAAAATTAGAAAATGATGATCATGAAGTATTTCTATTTGTTGAAACAGATAAAGACTTAGGTATAGAAGAAAAACAAAAAATAAAAAAACAAATAAGAGCAACACTGAAGAGAAACAATGTTAAATTTTCTAATTTAGCAATAATTAAAAATGATGAAGTAATAAATGCAGCTAAAAGAAATCGTATAGATATATTTGTAAATGATGAAGCAATAGAAACAAACAAAATAAAAGAATTTACGGATGCTATAAATTATAATAAAGATAAAAAAGTAGATTTATTAGGTGAAATAGATGAAGTAATAAAAAAAGAAAGACAACCGTTTATGGATGAAAAAGTAGAAATAACTGATTCACCATCAAAGGATAGAATTTGGGACAAAAAATATCGTGTGGGTGATTTTAAATGGACTAAAGAAAATATGTCTCCATATGATAGAATAAGAACTTCTCTAGAAGATTTTATGGATGAAAGAATAATGGAGATGGAAGGTAAAGAAATAACAGCTTATGAATTTTTTCAAAGAGTAGATGAATTAGCTAACTGTCTAATTGATGCAGGTATAAAAAAAGGTGTTGATGTTCCATTTGTTTTAGCTAATACAACAGAAACATTAATTCTTCTTTATGCTCTAATGAAAATAAAAGCAACAATTATACCTATTTATCCTTTGGAAAAACCATCAAAATTACAAGAAAAATTAAAAGATATAGATTTTAATTATATATTTGTTAATGATATGCTTTATGGAAGAATAAAGGAAGCAATCCCTCAAAATAAAAATGTTGTAATTCTAAATGTGGCAGATTCATTACCAAAAGTAAAAGGTATCCTATTAGAAAAAATAGGGAAAAGAAAAAGTCACATACAACCAATTAAATTTGAGGGAAATATAAAAAAACTATCTACATTTTTAGATGAACACAAAGGAAAAGAATATGATATAGATACATCGTATGATGATTCATATCCACTTTTTAAATTGTATACAGGTGGAACAATTAGATCAAAAAGAGTATTGATAAGCGAAAAAAATATTGAAGCAGCAACAAAAAACTTTCTTAATGATAGAATAAATGTAAAAAGAAATGATATAACAGCAGCATTTTTACCATTAAATCACGTTTTTGGTTTAGTGATAACTACGCATGTCGTTGCACTTTTAGGAACTAAACTTTCAATTATTTCTAAAATTAATTTCAAAAAAATAGATAAATTATTTTTAGATAAAAAGGTTACATTGTTTGCAGGAATTCCAACCATATTTAATTCAATAATGAATAATAAAAGAATTAAAAAATCAAATTTGAATGATTTAAATCATTTCTTCTCAGGAGGTTCTGCTTTAAGTACAATTGAAAGAGATAAAATGAACAAATACTTAAAAGATAGAAATTCTAAAGCTGAAATTGTTGATGGATATGGAAAAACTGAAACAACTAGTGGTATTATAATGAATGGATTACCATCTATTGGAACTGGTGTTAAAATTGTAGAACCAGGAACTGAAATAGAACTTGGTTATGATCAAATTGGGGAATTATGTTTAAGTGGTGATCAAATATTTATGAAATATATGGAAGAAGATGTAAATGAAATAGCCCTAAGAAGACATAGTGATGGTATATTATGGCATCATACTGAAGATACTGCTTATATAACAAAAGATGGAACAGTAAAAGTAAAAGGTAGATTAGACAGAATGATCAAGGTTAACGGAGAGCAAGTTCATTTGGATGACATAGAAGAAATAATTATTTCATCTCCTTTTGCAGCAGCAGCAATAGTAGTAAAAAAATTAGATAAACAAAAAGGTGAAGTACCCGCTGCTTATGTTAAGTTAAAACCTAATTACGAATGGTGTGATGAAATAGAAGAAGAATTATCTAGACTTTATGAAGAAAAACTACCACGTTATGCAATACCTAAATTTACAGAACAAATAAATGAAATTCCAATGACACCAATGGGGAAAGTAGATTTTAAATCTCTTGAAAGAGAAGCTAACTTACATGAAGGTAAAGTATTAAAAAAATCACTTTACTAATCCAAGGAAATTGACAATATTATGTTAATATGTTAATATTCAAATATCGACATTGATTGAGACAAGTAATAATAATGATTTATAGAGCGAGTTAGATATGGTGTGAGCTAACATAATAGTTATTATGAATAACACTCATGAGTTGGTTACTTGAAATTATAGTAGAGTAACTCGGAAGTAAACCGTTACCTTATTACTAGATTTTTAATGAATCGATAAGTGATCATATTTATATGATAATTTGGGTGGTACCGCGGATTTCAACAGTAATTCGTCCCTTGTGGGATTTTTGAGTTACTGTTTTTTTATTGTAAAAGAGGGAGGAATATATATGAAAAAATTTACAGAAGAAATGGTTATAGATTATGCAGATAAATTATTAATAGGATTAACTGATGATGAGGTTAAAATGGTTCTTGATGAGTTTGAAATTATTGATAAAAATATTGATATCATTAATACAATATCAGATATTGAAAAAGTAGAACCAATGACTCATTGTTTAGATGATTTTAAATATTCTTTAAGAGAAGATATAGCTGAAGAATCAATAGATATAGATGATCTTCTTTCAAATTGTAAAGAAACAGCAAACAGAGAAGTAAAAGTACCAAAGGTGGTGGAATAATGAAATATATGAATAAAAGTATTGAAGAATTGCATGAATTATTAGTAAATAAAGAAGTAACTAGTAAAGAATTAATAGAAGAATCAATAGAATTATCTAAAAAAGTACAAGGTGAATGTAATGCCTTTGTAACCATTTTAGAAGATGCTAAAGAACAAGAAGTAACAGATAATTTATTATCAGGGATACCTTATGGTATAAAAGATAATTACAGTACAAAAGGAATTCTTAGTACTGGATCATCTAATACATTAAAAGATTATGTACCTTTCTTTACAGCAACAGCTATAAAAAATCTAGAAAAAGCCAATGCAGTAGCAGTTAATAAGACTGTCTTAGATGAATTTGGAATGGGTGGTACAGGAACAACTGGACATACAGGAACAGTATTAAATCCTTGGGATAAAACACGTATGTGTGCTGGTTCATCATCAGGTTCAGCTTGTGCTGTAGCAAGTGGAGTATATCCATATGCAACAGGATCAGATACAGGTGACTCAATTAGAAAACCAGCTGCTTATTGTGGAATAGTTGGATATAAACCAACTTATGGAATGATTTCGAGATATGGTTTATTTGCTTTTGCTAGCAGTCTTGATCACTGTGGTGTCTTAACTAGAAGTGTTAAAGATGCAGCAATCGTTACAGATAATATGAAAGGTATAGATAAAAATGATATGACTACTTGGGATTCAAGTAATATCAACTTATATAAATCCCTAACAGGAAATGTAAAAGGTAAAAAACTTTGCTACATAAAAGAAATATGTAATTTAGAAAACTATCCTAATAGAAGTGAAGAATTAAATAATCACTTAGTAAATTTCTTTAATGTAATAGAAAAAGTTAAAGAATTAGGAATTGAAGTAGAAGAGGTAAGTATAGATAAAACATTACTTAATGCAATTCCTTCAACTTATGTAGTAATATCATGTGCTGAAGCTACATCAAATATGTCTAACTTAACAGGTATTGTTTTTGGACCAAGAGAAGATGCTAATAACTATATAGATATGATTAAAAATTATAGAACAAAAGGATTTTCTTCATTAATTAAAAGAAGATTTGTTATAGGTTCATATGTATTACAATCACAAAATAAAGATAGATATTTTCATAATGCTCAAAGAGTAAGAAGATTATTAGTAGATGAATGGAATAAATTATTTGAAAGTTATGATGGAGTTATCTTACCAGTAGGAAGTGGTCCTGCATTAAAACTAGATAATTCATCAAATAACTTAGACAAAGAAACTCAATTATTAGAAGAACATTTACAAGTAGGAAACTATGGTGGTTTCCCATCAATAACTATTCCAGATGGATTCGTATCTAATTTACCAGTAGGTATCAATATAACTGGTAAATGTTATGATGATGAAAATGTTTTAAATATAGCTTATGCTATAGAAAGTACTATGGAATATAAAAATCAAATAGCTAAGGAGGTAAATAATGGATAAATATAAAGTATTAATAGGACTTGAAATGCACTGTGAAATAAGTGAAACAAATAGTAAAGTATTCTCAAGTGCAAGTAACTCATATAGTGAAATAGCAAATACAAATATTAGACCAATAGATATGGCTTTTCCTGGAACACTTCCAGTTTTAAATATGGAAGCAGTTAAAAAATCTTTAATGGCAAGTATAATTTTAAATTGTCAACAACCAGAACATATCTATTTTGAAAGAAAAAATTATTATTATCCAGATTTACCAAAAGGATATCAAATTACTCAAGAAACTAAACCAGCTCCAATTGGTATTTATGGAGAATTAAAATATGAATGTAATGGTGAAGAAAAAATAGCTAGAATAAACAATATCCATTTAGAAGAAGATGCGGCTAGTACTGATCATTATCCAAGTTTTTCAACAATAGATTACAATAGAGCTGGAGTACCATTACTTGAATTAGTAACTTACCCAGACTTTCACTCAGCAGATGAAGCAGTATCATTCTTAGAAACAATGCGTTCTATTTACCAATATGCAAACATAAGCGAAGCAGATAGCAAAAAAGGTCAAATAAGATGTGATGTAAATGTATCAATTATGGATATAGATAAAGATGAAACTCTAGAAGAAAATTGGGGTACTAAAGTAGAAATTAAAAATGTTAATTCATTTGGTGGTGTAAGAGATGCCATTAATTATGAAATAAAAAGACAAATAGAATTAAAAGAAGATAATATGTATGATGATATGGAACAACAAACAAGAAGATGGGATGAAGAAAGTGCCACTACTATCTATATGAGAAGTAAAGTAGACGCAATAGATTATAAATATTTTGTTGAACCAAATATTCCAAAATATAAATTAGAAAAAAGTTTAATTGAAGAAGTAAGAAGTTTAATTCCTAAATTAGCATCAGAAAGAAAAGATACTTATATAAATGAATATGGATTATCTAATTATGATGCAACTATTCTTGTAAAAGAAAAAAGTATTTCTGATTACTTTGAAGATACTATTAAAGCAGGAGCAGAACCAAAACTTGCATCTAATTGGATTACTAGTATTATTTTAGGACATTTAAATAAAAATAGTTTAGAAATAACAGACTTATATGTAACTCCAACTATGCTAAAAGATTTAATAGACTTAGTTAATACTAATACTATTTCTTCTAAGCAAGCAAAAGAAGTATTATATGAATCTTTAGAATCAAATAAAACTCCTACAGATATAGTTAAAGAAAAAGGAATGAAACAAATAGGTGGAGAAGATGAAATACTTAAAGTTGTTTTAGAAGTATTAGAAGAACACCCAGAATCAATTAATCAATATAAATCAGGAAGAAATAATATAGTGGATTTCTTAGTAGGACAAGTTATGAAAAAAACAAGAGGACAAGCTAATCCAGCTATGACTATGAATCTATTTATAAAAGAAATAGAAAAGAGGTAATTATGAAACAAAACATATATAGAACAATATATTGTGGTTTAGTAAATGAAGAACTTGTAGATCAAGAAATTAAAATAGCAGGTTGGATTGAAAATATAAGAGACCACGGAGGAGTAATCTTTGTTGATGTTAGAGATGAACATGGAACTGTTCAAGTAGTTAGCAATGATGAAAGTTTATTTGATAATTTAACAAAAGAATCAACAGTTACTATTTCAGGTATTGTAAGAAAAAGAAAAGAAGAAGATTATAATAATAGAATTAAAACAGGTAAAATTGAAGTTCTTGCTAAAGAATTAACTGTTTTAGGTAAAGCAAAGAATGTTTTACCATTTGATGTAATGACTTCTCATGAAGTATCAGAAGAAGTTAGATTAAGATACAGATATTTAGATTTAAGAAATACTAAAAGTCACAATAGTATCTTATTTCGTAATCAAGTAATAAAATATTTAAGAGAAAAAATGGAAAATTTAGGTCACACAGAAATACAAACACCTATTTTAACTGCTTCTTCACCAGAAGGTGCAAGAGACTTTATAGTTCCTTCAAGAAAATTCCAAGGGAAATTTTATGCCCTTCCTCAAGCACCACAAATATTTAAGCAATTACTAATGATATCAGGATTTGATAAATATTTCCAAATAGCACCTTGTTTTAGAGATGAAGATGCAAGAAATGATCGTATTTATGGAGAATTTTATCAATTAGATTTAGAAATGGCTTTTGCAACAGAAGAAGATGTACTAGAAGTAGGAGAAGAAATATTCTATGATACTTTTAAAAAATTTAGTACAAAAGAAATAAGTACTAGACCATTTAGAAGATTATCATATAAAGAATCTATGGATAAATATGGAACAGATAAACCTGATTTAAGAAATCCATTAGAAATAAAAGATGTATCAGAAATTTTCATAGAATCAGGATTTAAACCATTTAGAGGTAATATAGTAAAAGCTATTAGAGTAGAAAATATTAGTGATAAACCAAACTCATGGTTTAATGAACTAGTAGATTATGCTAATTCAATAGGAATGCCAGGTATAGGATATTTTAAAGTTCTAGAAGATATGACTTTTTCAGGACCAATAGATAAATTCTTATCAGAAACTGAAAGAGAATCTTTAATTAAAGAAGTATCCCTTACACCTAATAGTGTTATATTCTTTATTGCTGATAGAAAAATGGCTCCTAAATTTGCAGGGCAAATTAGAATGGAACTAGGAAGAAAATTAAACTTAATAGATGAAAATAAATTTGCATTTTGTATAGTTAAAGATTTTCCAATGTATGAGTATAATGATGAAGATAAAAAATATGATTTTTCTCATAATCCATTTAGTATGCCAAAAGGTGGAATGGAAGCATTAGAAAACTCTAATATAGAAGATATTACTGCATATCAATTTGATTTTGTATGTAATGGTATAGAAATGGCTAGTGGAGCTGTAAGAAACCATGATTTAGATATCATGAGAAAAGCTTTTAATCTAGCAGGATATGAAGAAAGTGTTATAGAAGAAAAGTTTAAATCACTTTATACTGCTTTCCAATATGGAGCACCTCCCCATGCAGGAATGGCTCCTGGAATAGATAGAATGTTAATGTTATTAAATGATGAAATATCAATAAGAGAAACAATAGCATTCCCACTAAGTGCATCAGGTCAAGATATGATGATGGGATGTCCTAGTGAAGTAACTGAAAAACAATTAAGAGAAGTACATATAAAAGTAAGAGTTTCAAATTAATTTGAAACTTTTTATTATACAATTGAATAATATTATAATGTATGATATCCTTTATACTATAGGACAATAGGTGATTTTATGAATAAAAAAGGTTATACATTAATAGAAATATTAGCAGTTTTAGTAATAATTGGAGTAATAGCAACAATAGCAATCTTTGGAGTACTAGAATTAATCCAATGGTCAAAGATGGAATCTTTTAGAGCAACAGCAATAAATATTTCAGGAGCAT
>JAQUVS010000026.1 GCA_028693275.1 Bacilli bacterium | reverse complement strand
CATTTTAATACCTCTTTCTAAACATAGAAAACAATTGATCAGGTATTATTAAAACTCATTCTAAGACTAAATGCAACTTTTTGAAAAATAATCAAAAAAGTTGCATTTACCTTTTCAAAGAACAATTGTATATACTTAAATTGACATAAAGTTCTCCCTATGTTATAATATGCCCTAATAAAAGGGAGAGTTATATGGGTAAATACATTTATAGAGTTCTCAATAATCAACAAACGTTAAGCCAATTTTTTTCTTTAGATGGAAAAATTGATTTACTAGCTCAAAGAGAAACAGAGGCCTACAGCGTTATTGAACTATTTCATAATATTAATAATCATTTACTTAATGGGACAAAATATGATACTGAATTTATTTCTTTTTCTACTGATTTATATAATATAATTAAAAAATTTGGTTCTTGTCAAAATCCTAATGAAGTTATAAGAAATATTGTAACTATTGTTAAAGATCATAGTTTTTCAATTCTTTTGTTAGAAAAAGATATTGCTGAATATGATAATTTTCTTGTTGAAAATGTTAATTTGATAGACAAATTTGTCGTTAACTTTAACGAAAAAAAAGAAATAGAGTTTATTAACAATTGGGGACTTTTAAGATGTAAAAATGGTAAAAGTATTGGAAAATCTAGGGGCTTTAATTATGCTAATTCAGATAATGAAGTTATATGTTATAAAAAAATACCAGTAAATAGTATAGAAAAAAATATGATTGGTAAAGAAATAGATATTTATTTTCAATTAAAAAATATTTATAATCTTGAGGACGATTTTTTATTTAATTTATTAAATAATTGTAGAATTATAGAACCAGATTCTCTTACTAAAGAAGAAAGAAAATTCTATAATAGCCATTATAATAATAATTATAACTTTTATTACTTAATTGAAGAAGAATATAATAATGGTAGCCAAGGTTATATGCAAGTTTTAGATAAATTTATAGAATTAAAAAAATCTGTTATTTACAAAATATTAAGTGAAATATTTAAATTAGAAATAAATATTAATTCTATACATCCGGTTGAAGAATATGCAGTAAAAGAATCAGGCTTTTTAAAAAAGCTTATTGAAGAAAGAAAAGTTAAAGAAAAAATATTAAAGAGAGATTATTAATTTAATCTCTCTTTATTTATAATTTATTATCTTTTGCCATGAACTCTTACCAATTAATAAATTTTGTTCTGACAATGATAGCAATTTATTATTAGAATATATTCTAAGATATTCTATATTTTCGGCTTCAATTTTTCTTTCTAAATAATAATCTCCAAAATCACTATCTCTGTAATTCCATTTCCTTCTTTTAATATTAAATCTTAATAATTCTAATTCAGATATATTTTTATCTAAATATAATTCTTCAATCCAACTATCAAGTAAATTCAAGTCATCAAAGAAATATATTCTTTTCTTTGCCTCCCCTACTTTAATACTTCGCTCACCTATTAAAGGTATTAATCCTTTTTCTATTATACTAACCATTTTATCTTTAGTAGTTAAATGATGAACAAAATGATCTTTATACCAAATAAATTCATTATTAAATATCATTTATTACTCCTTAATTTTTTTTATAGGCTTTACTATATGATGTTATAAATTCAACATCATTACCATTTTCTAATGAAAATCTTCCACAATTAGTTAAGGTATCAAACTGACTAAAATAATTAAAAGAAAAATACTTATTTCTGATGTTAAACATTAAAAAGTTTATTTGTTCTTGTAGCGTAAAATCAAAAATATATTCACCATTTTTTAAAATATAAATATATTTTTCATTACTATTTTCATTTTTTAATATATCTAGTAGGTTATCTAAATTATATAATCTTATATCTAATTCTCTCATGATTGGAATAATATCTACTTGTTTTTGATTAAAAACTTCACAAACGTTTCTTATTTCCTTTGACTCTTTTTCAACTAAATTAGGATTTTCTTTTTTTGCTTTATCGAATAAATAATGCATTAAAAACAATTCAAACAAAAACTTTTTTGTTGATTGAAAGTTATTTGATGAAAAATCTTTTTCAATCATCATTATATTCCTTCTCTTTTCATCTATTCCTTCTTCATAAATAGAATATCTTAATAATTTTTTTAAATTTATTAAATCAAATTCTATTTTTGAGGGAGATAAATCAATTTTGGAAAGTTCTTTTGGATATTTTGAAAACGATTCTTCAATATTTAGGGCTATTTTTGATATTTCTTTTCCGTCTAAAATAATAACAAAACTATTTTCTTCTTTCACTATCTTTTCTTTCATTTTTTCAATTATAATTTCTTGTTCTTGATCGGAAATATTTATTATAAAATTATTTTTATGTAATCTTATTTTTGATGTTATTGTATCAATGTCTTTTCCCATAAAACCCTCACTTATTTTAATAAATTATATATATAATATGTTAATGTTGAAACAACACAAGATAGTGATGAACCCCAAATTAAATCGATGATAGTTATCTTAATTGGCCAATTTTTTAAAGTTGCTAAATTAGTTAAATCATATGTTGCATAAGTAATTAATCCAAATAAAAGTCCTGATATGATTATAGTTTTTAGACTTTCTTTTTCAATACCTGGATTAATTACAAAATAGACTAATCCAGCTAAGAATAATAAATAAAATATTATTGCTGCTATCAAATTAGGATTAGAGCTTAATAGATGTCCTATTTCTTTTTGATATAGATTTTTCGAAATAAATAGTAGCCATATCCCATCTACGATAACAAAAATTATTAATGCTATTAGATACATTTTTATATAACTCATTTTTATCTTCCTTTCTTTACAAACCACGGGATAAATTTACTAGTAACTTTTTTATATTCTATAAATTCTTTATTATCTTGATATTTTTTTTCTAGCAAAGGAACTCCTGACACATAAACTAACAAGAATGTTATTAGTAAGGGACTTATTATACCAAAGATTCCTATTTTAGAATTTATAGTAATTATGAATATACCCCACCACATAGTTGATTCTCCAAAATAATTGGGGTGTCTAGTGTATTTCCATAAACCACTCGTCATTAACTTACCTTTGTTTTCTTTTTTGCTAATATGTTTTTTTAATTGGTAATCACCGACTACTTCGAAGAAGTAACCAAATATCCAAATAAATAAACCAACTATATTATTTAAAGTTAGTGAATCTATATTACTATAATTATAAACAACAGTTGGCATTAATATTATAGACATCATTAATCCTTGGAACATAAAAATATAGAAATATGATTTTAAATAAAAATATTTTCCAAAAGATTTTCTCATATTTTGATATCTATAGTCTTCTTCCTTGCCAAAATTCCTTTTGAAAATATGATAAGATAATCTGCTTCCCCAAAGGAAAATTAATACTGTTGGTAGTAATAAAAATAAATTAATGTTTTTATTTATTAAAGTCAGAATCGATGTTATAACAAAACCTAATCCCCAACCAATATCTACTATTGAATTATTTTTTTTGACAACAGCAATTATAAAAAGGATATTCATGTAGATGAAAATTATAGCAAGAGGGATAATAAAATTTTCCATAAGTCCTCCTATTTTTTATTTACGCAAATCTTTTCTTTTATTTTTACTTTTCCTATTTCTTCTAGTCTTTCTTTTTCGTTTTTTAAATCTTCTTTATAATAATATAAATTATCATCTATTCTGTTTAAAATATAATTAAACCACTTATTCCAACTTTCATTGTTATCTGTTTCCATATCAAATATTATATCATTCTCACAAGTATAATAATTACCTCTTGTCAAATCTAAAAATTTAGAAAGATTAATGATTGGCCATTGAAATTTAGTATTGTATTTTTTATTTATTAATTGAGTCATTGTATGATGATGTAAAATTCTAGCGCTTCTTCCATTTCCATCTGAAAAAGGATGGATTTTGATAAATAAAATATGGATAATTGCAGACTTTAGTATTGGATTAATATTGATATCTGCATTTACATAATCAATAAATTGTTCCATCAAATTTTCTATTTTGTCTTCTGGTGGAGCAATATATCTAGCATTTTCAATGCCAAATTTACCATCAATATTTCCTACCCAAGCGGAACAATTTCTATATATTCCACCATCATGAAAACTATTATTATCTCTTAAAATACATTTATTAACTTCTTTAATCATTTCTTCAGTCATTTTTGCATCATTATCATTAAGTTTATCCTGACACATGTTTACTACTGATGGAGAATATAATCCATTTTCAAGTTCACTAGATGAAATATTTTCTTTAATCATTGCATCAAAAAGAAAAATATCTAAGGCCTGATCATTTAAATGTGAAAGTTCTTCCATATATGTAAGTAATTCCAGTTCCGTTTCTTTTAGATGTTCTAGTACATTATCATTTAATTTAATATTTTCTACATATCTAAATAAGTTCATAAATTCTCCTATCAATATGGTTAATTATTATATACTTATAGTATGATTATGTCTATATAATTATTATTTTATTAGTATAGAAAAATACTACATAGCAAATTTCGATATACAAATTCCTAGAATAATTATTAAAATACCATAGATAGTTTTTTTATTAAGAATTTGTTTATTTATAAAGTAAGCAAAAAAAGCTGTAAAAATTGGTGTTGCTAAAGAAGTAAGAATATATACTTTTAAGTCTGAAACTAATTTTAATTGTAAAAACAAACAAGCAACACTTATTATAGCTTGAAGAAAAAATTGAAGTATTAGACTTTTATCAACATCTTTAACTTCAGATATTTCATGTCTATTATAAATTAGATAGATAAGTGCATAATTGAAACATTCCAATATGCAAAATAAAGATATAGGAATATAATTTAATAAATATTTTGCCATAACTGGTTTTGTTCCTGAACATATATATGCTATCATTAGTAAAATAATTTCATCTTTATGAAAATAAAATTTTATATTTTTAAAATCAACAGTAACAATAATTATACCAATTAAAGATAATAAAAAACCTATTAGTACAGTCATACTATATGATGCACCAAAGATAACATCTATTGCAATAGTTATAAAAAAAGTACAAGATAGAACTATATTTAGTACACTAATATCTATATTTTTATGACTATTTAATTTTGTCTGAGATACATTAGAAAATATTCTAAAAAGTAAATATAATACTAATATAGAAATTGTTGTAATGTTGAAAATATTTAATTCTATCGAGTAAATGTTATTACTATCATTAATAATAAAGTAAACACCCATAGTTGTTATTAAAGTAATCCAACTACTAATAAGCAAATATGTTTTTGTTTTTACTTCTGTTGTTAATTTTTTTACATTTGAAGCAGAAACACCACTAATTAGTGACAAAAGTAAACCATAAGCATATATCATTTAGTACCTCATTTTAATCTTTTTATTTGTAAATATTAATTAGATATTTTACACTTTTTGATTATATCATATTTACCTGTAAATTATTAATAATTTTAGAAATTTTTCTATATTTTTTTAGATGCCCTAAATCCTCTAGTTGAATAATAAGATTCACTACCGTTATGGTATATGAAAACCCTATTGTATCTTCTGTCTCCGAAAATAGATCCTCCTAGGCTTCTTGTTTCTTTATCAGTTAATAACCAGCTTGATGTTTTTAAATCAAACTCTTCTAACTTTTGTAAGTATAAGTATTCTTCCTCATTAAGAATAGTTACTTCCATATCTTCAGCCATTTTCATTGCACTATTTACTGGCCTATTACTTTTTCTTGACTCTAATGCTTCATTATCATAGCATAAACTTCTTCTAGATAAAGGTGTTTCTTTTGAACAATCATAAAACACATATTGATCTAGATTATCATCATATAGAACAATATCTGGTTCCCCTCTTGTTATTTCCATTTCATGTAGTGAAACTAATTTATCTTTATTATTTAATAATTTATTTTCTACATCATTCCAATTAATCAATTCATGTCTATGCATATTATTTTCAAATCTTTCTTTTAGTACTTTTAATAAATAATTTATATTTTCTTCTGTTATTTTTTTCATATTATCACCTATATAAATTATACACTAAAAAAACGAATTAAATACATAATTCGTTTGTTTTCTCTTGGGGCATAAATGAAGTGTTGTGCTAACTTCTAATCTATTTAGATTATAAAATAATTATTTAATATTTTCTATATTTTTAATATTAAAATTATTAAATGTTAATTTGAAAATTTTCAAATAGTAAGTTAATGACTCGCTTATAATCTTTTTCTAATAACCTAATTGAAATATTTTATTGTTTTCTCAATTTCTAACTTACTCATATTTTTTATTTCTTCTTTTTTTGCATTAATTTTAAATTCTAGTTCTGGATGATATTTCAAAAGAAAATCAAAAGGTTTATCAAATTCATCTGTTTGAAGATAAATTATAGTAGCACATTCAATCAAGTCTGAATCATCTGCTGGATATGAATCCGGGCGCGTAGGGTATCTGTATATTTTGATTTCCTGATTTTTTTCTTTTTCTTTTAGTAATTCCCAAACATTTGGCACTTCTATTTCTTCTAATACTTTTACAGAACTTTCTGAAATATATTCATTATTTCCTACACCTATCTCATCATGTCTAAAAAATGAATCTGGTGATAATATATAATATCTTCCGCTAGTATTATATATATTTTCTAGTTCGTTTTTCTTTCTCTCTATTAGACATCTCTTATTTCCATCATATCCGTATATATTTGTATAATTAAAATTACCACCTTTTACAGAATAAATAATTGCTTCTATTTTATCTGTTGTAGCATAAACATATGGTTTGTCATGATTAACCAATTTAGGTTTCATTACTTTTAGTCCTTTTTCTTTACATCCTCTATATATTCTTTCCATTTTATCACCTTTCTAAATTATACACTAAAAAACGAACTAAATAAATAGCTCGTTTGCTTTCTCTTGGGGCAAAAATGAAGTGTCGCGCTAACTTCTAATCTAGTTAGATTATAGCACAATTTAATATCATAATCTCTATTAATTAGTATTTTTTTTATTTATATGCCTAATTACTAACCAATAGCATGAAAATATTATAATATTTAAAATAAAGAAAAATATAATTAATCTGTATAATACAACATTAGTTGGAATATCCCCAAAATGATACCAACTTAATTGTTCAAAAAGCATAAATGTAAATATAAGCGACAAGACAATTATAACTATAGAAGCATACATCTTTTTTTTCATTATTATGTTTCCTTTCTATTATTATTTTATTTCTTTTAAAAAGTTCATTACTAAATCTACTAATAATTCTTTTTCTTCTGGATTAGATTGAGCAATAAGTAATGTTATTGCAACCAAAGTATTATTATCAATAACTTGGATTTCATTTCTATATAAAATATTATTTCTTTCTAAAAAGTATATAAATAGTACAGCAGCTATTCTTTTATTACCATCTATAAATGAATGATTTTTAGTAATTAAATATAGGAAATTTGCAGCTTTTTCTTCTACTGTATTATATAAGTCTTTCCCATCAAAAGACTGGTATATAGCTCCTATTATAGCTTTAAGTCCCTCATTTCTTTCAAGTGCAAATAAATCACTTTCATTATTGAATTTTAGTTCATTTATTATTTTAATACATTCTTCATAGTTTATCTTTTCATTTTTAATTATTCCATTTGGCTTGACTACTCTTTTATGATCATAATCATCTAAAAGGTTTAGAGCTGTCGAATAATTGTTAATAACTTTAATAATAGTTTGCGCTTCACTACCTTTTAATTCTGTATCTATTCTACCTGCTATATCTATTAATTTAATAGTTTTCTCAAGATATTCTAATCTTTTGTTGTTTACAGCATAACCTTTAATCATATAATCTTTTAATATTTCATTAGCCCATCTTCTAAAGATTATACCATTTTGCGATTTAACTCTATAACCTACACTGATAATTACATCTAAATTGTAAAGATTTACCGGTTTATCAGAATTTGCAATTCTCGTTTTTTGAGAATTGCTTTTTTCTTCTAATTCCTCATCAAAGGCATTAATTATATGCTTACTAATAGTTTTTACATCTCTTCCAAAAAGCTCTGCCATTTGATTTTGAGTAAGCCAAACTGTCTCTTCTTTTAAATTTACCTCTAATTTGACATCCTGGTTTTCAAATAAAATGATTTCATTTTTCATTTATATCACCTCTAAATTTATTATACAACAAAAAAATCAGTATTCCTACCGATTATTTTAAAGAACAATATATTAAAGTTACTAATTTTTATAGTTAGTAACTCACTTATAATTTTGGGGCGTAAAATCTACCGATTTCGAGAACAAGAGCAAAAAAAATATAGATAGCAATTTGCTACCCATATTATAATATATATTATTTATAAAAGTCAATTTTAATTTTTAGAATT
>JAQUVS010000025.1 GCA_028693275.1 Bacilli bacterium | reverse complement strand
ATCTTTATGTTATAATCATATTCCTTTGGACAGGAGATGGATTAAATGAATAAAGAGGAAAAACAACTAGATGAATATATAATTAAATGTGAGTATGCTCTTGAAATGCTACATACTCAATTGGATATATTAATAAAGGAATATCAAATAAGAAATAAAATTAATGCAATTGAACATGTTAAAACAAGAGTAAAAAGTAAAGATAGTATTATGAAAAAATTAGAAAAAAAAGGTTATAATAATACAATAGAAGATATAAAAAATCATATACATGATTTAATAGGAGTAAGAATTGTATGTTCTTTCCTAAGTGATGTTTATGAAATAGCAAATCTAATTGAAAGTAACAGTAATATAAAAGTATTAACAAAAAAGGATTATATTAAAAATCCTAAAGAATCTGGATATACAAGTTATCACATCAATGTTTTAGTTCCAATATATTTATCAAATGGAGTAGAAGAAATTGAAGCAGAGATTCAAATAAGAACAATGGCTATGGACTTTTGGGCAGCGTTAGATCATAAGATTCAATATAAATTCCCAATGGAATTACCATTAGAAATAGAAAAAGAAATGTATAACTGCTCTTTAGATATAAAAGAGTTAGATAGACAAATGCTAACATTAAATGAAATAGTAAGTAAATATTTAGACAAAAAATAAAGAGGAATATTAATTCCTCTTTTGTTATTCGAAATAATCAAGTTGCATACTTTTACGCACTCTTTTCATTACTTCTTCAGCTCTTTTTTTAGCAGCAGCAGTTCCATCTTTAAGAATTTTTTCAACTTCTTCTGGATGTTCTTCATAATATTTTCTTTTTTCTTGGATAGGAGAAAGTAATTTCATTAATTCTTCAATTAATTCTTTTTTACATCCTACACATCCTCTTGTACCTAATTTACATTCGCTGCAAATATTATCCAAATTAGGATTATTTAATAATTTATGATAGTAATAAACCATACAAACATCTGGGTTGGCAGGATCATCCTTTTTAATTTTATTAGGATCAGTAACAGCACCCATAACTTTTTTTGTAACTGTATCTAAATCATCTTTTAAATAAATAGCATTTCCTAAACTTTTGCCCATCTTATCATTTCCATCAAGTCCTTTAACTCTTGGAGTCTTACTAAGAACAGCTTCAGGTTCTTTGAACGTATCACCATAAATACTATTGAATTTTCTAACTATTTCTCTTGTTTGTTCAACATGAGGTAATTGATCATCCCCAACAGGAACAACTTCACCATCTAAAATAGTAATATCAGCAGCTTGACTAACAGGATATCCTAAGAAACCATATGTCATATTTGAATATTCTTTACCAAAAATATTTTCTTTTTGAATAGCTTCATTTTTAGTCGTAGGATTTCTAAATAGTCTAGATATAGAAACTAAATTAGAAAAGTAAATTGTTAGTTCAGCAGTTTCTGGTATCATAGATTGGATATAAATGTTAGAGTATTGTGGATCAATTCCAACACTAAGATAATCTAAAGTTAATTCATATACATTTTTTCTAACTTTATCAGGTTTATCAAAATTATCTGTTAAAGCCTGAACATCTGCTATTAAAATAAAAGTATCATAATCTTTTTGTAATTTAACTCTATTTTGTAATGAACCAAAATAATGTCCTAAATGTAAGTTACCAGTTGGTCTATCACCTGTAATAATTGTTTTTTTCATATTAATCACCTAATTAATTTTACCATTATTTCTCTTTAAAAACAATAAAAGTTAGACAAAAGAACTCTATTATGGTATAATCAACAGACAAAGGCGGGTGGAGATATGAATTTAGTAAAGATTAATAATTATAATAATAAAAAAACAACATTAAAAAATAATAAATTTTTAAGACTTCTAACAACATATGGAACCATCACTTTCATAGGTTTTAACACAATGTTTTTAATGTGCAAAGAAGAAGTACAAGCAAAACCTCTTTTAGATAGAATAGAAGAAGCTAATGGTAAATATATGACTAAAGCAAAAGAAAAGATAACTGTATTATTATATGAAAAAGAAATAAAAGATTTTTGTGAATTATATTCTTTAGAATTTGATATTATGTATAAAGAAATAAGTAATAGAACAAATAATTTTAAAGATGATAATTTTATAAATAATAATTACATAGAAGGAACAATAGATTATAACTCTGAACATTTTTATCCAACAAAAGAAGCTGGACTACTTTGCTTTATAAGAAGTGTTTATAAAGAACCAGAAAAATTTAATTTAACAAAAGAAGAACTAAATACGAATGAAAAATATCAATATCATGGTTACTTTGAAGATATTGTAAAAAAATATTGTGAAGTATTAGATTATAATCCAGTGCCTGTTTTATCAATTGCATATACAGAATGTGGAAGTGATTTAAATAGTAAAGCTTTTTTAGATAAAAATAATCCATCTGGGACAATGGTAAATGGACAACTTGCTGAGTTCTCATCAGTAAGTGATGGAGTAATTTATACAATTTTAAATTTGAAATATAATTATCATGATTATGATGAGGTAGATATAGATACTTTTGCTGACAAAGTAAGCTATAAATACTGTCCTGAAGGAACTGATAATTGGGTAAATAATTTTACTTATTATGCTAATTTAAAAGAAGAAGATTTATATAAAAATAAAAGATATATAGTTGATCAAAGTAAAACATTGTAATTGTAATTAAATAATAAATAAGATATAATTACCAAAGGTAGGTGAAAAGAATGGAACGTTTACAAAAAGTTATAGCAGCTTCAGGTGTTGCATCTAGAAGAAAAGCAGAAGAATTAATTATAAAAGGTAAAGTTAAAGTAGATGGTGTTGTTGTAAGAGAACTTGGTACAAAGGTAACACCTAAAAGTAAGATAGAAGTAGATAATGTTTTGATTTCTAATGAAGTAAAAGTATATTATTTATTAAATAAACCAAGAGGAGTAATAACAAGTACTAAAGATGATAAGCATAGAAAAACAGTATGTGATTTAATAGACACAAACTTAAGAATTTATCCGATAGGAAGACTTGATTATGATACAACAGGTGTTTTAATATTAACAAATGATGGAGAATTTGCAAATAATGTAATGCATCCAAAATGTGAAATAGAAAAGACATATGTTGCTAAAGTAAAAGGAATAATAACTCCAGATAAAATAATGGCTTTAAAAAAAGGTGTAGATATAGATGGTTATATAACAAAACCAGCTAGAGTAAAAATAGGTAAAAAAGATATAAAAACAGGAACTTCAATGGTAGAAATAACTATCCACGAAGGTAAAAATCATCAAGTAAAAAGAATGTTTGAACAAGTAGATCTTGAAGTAGTAAAATTAAAAAGAGAAAGTGTTGCCTTTTTAACAGTAGATGGATTAAAGTCAGGCGAATATAGACAATTAACTAATAAAGAAGTTAGTCAATTATATGCATTAACTCAAAATAAGAAATCATAATTGGGTTTCTTTTTTTATGTTATAATCATAATAGGTGATATAGTGATAAAGAATTTAATAATTTTTATAATATCTATTTTATTTCTTATACCAATTAATGTTATGGGTGAAGAAGTAAAATTAAGTAAGTGTGTTGATGGAGATACTGCAAAATTTGTTTTTGAAAATAAAAAGGAATATACAGTAAGATTTCTAGCAATAGATACTCCAGAAGTTAAGCATCCAAAAGTGAAAGAAGAATTATTTGGAAAAGAAGCAAGTTTATTTACTTGTAATAGTTTAAAGAAAGCAAATAAAATAATTTTAGAATATGATAAGAATAGTGATAAATATGATAAATATAACAGAGTATTAGCTTGGATATTTGTTGATAATAAATTACTTCAACAAGAATTAATAAGAAATGGTTTAGCAGAAGTAGCGTACTTATATGGGGATTATAAATATACATCTCTATTAAAAGATGAAGAAACTTTAGCTAAAATAAATAAAGTAGGAATTTATAGTGAAATTAAAAGTAAAAGTATATTTGATTTACTTATAGATATCATAAAAGAATTCATAATAAAAACTATAAATAACTTTATAAATAGAATTGTAAAGGTCTTTGAATATATGATATAATATAAAAATATAAGTAAGGGAGGATTTTGTTATGAGTACAAGTACAAAAAAGAAAACAACTGCTAAAAAAGCAGCAACATCTACCAAAAAAACTACTTCTAAAAATATTGAAAAAGAAGTAGCAAATGTAAAAAAAGTAGTTATTGAAGAACCTAAAAAGGAAGAAAAAAAACCATCAAAAACAAAAAATATAGATAATATTAAAAATATTGCAATTATAGTTTTATCAATAGTTGTTTTTGTAGGATTAATGTTTATTTTATCTGAACAAGCTAATAATAAATCATATGGTAAAGGAAATACTAATACTGAAGATACTACAAATAATAGTAGTGATGATAGTTCAGAAGATAAAAATCCATTGTTAGCAGACGGAGAAGTAATTAAAGAAGAAGAAATGAAAGCTTTAACAAAAATCGACTGGGATAAATATATGGATTATTTTGAAGGAAAAACAAAAACTATTATTTTCTTAGGAAGTGATACTTGTGGTTGGTGTGTTTATCAAAAACCAATATTACAACATGTAATGTTTAAATATAATATAGATGTACCTTATTATGATGTATCAACAATGACAAATGATCAATATACAGAAATAGTAAAACAAAACAGTGAACTAAAAGGATTTGGTACACCAACATTTATTTTTGTATCAAAAGGAAAGATCACTAAAGTATCACCAGGAGCTAAATCAACAGCAGACTTAGTAAAATTATTAAAAGAAGAATCTATTATAAAATAAAGGAGAAATAATATGGATAATGAAGTTTATTTAAAAGTTAAAGAATTTAAAAGAAGATATCCTATGACTGTAGCATGGAGACTTAAAAAGAATTCTAGAGTAGTTCAAGAACATTTAAATCCTGATGAAAAGGTTTTATATGCTTTTGCTGCACAAAAAAACAACAATGTTTTTGATTTAATATCTACAGGAGTAGTAGTAATTACTAACAAGAGAATAGTTATAGGAAGAAAAAGAGTAATATTTGGATATTTCTTTGACTCAATTACACCTGACTTATTTAATGATTTAAAATTATTTGCAGGGCCAATTTGGGGCAAAATTCAAATAGATACATTAAAAGAATTAATAACTTTAACTAATTTAGATAAAAGAGCATTACCAGAGGTTGAAACCCATATTTCTACATATATGATGGATGAAAAACAAAAGTATGCAAGAGTAGTAAATCAAAAAAATACAAAATAGGTTTTATACCTATTTTTTTTGTTTCTATACACTAGAAAAATACATTAAATATGTTATAATCATAATAGGTGATAATAATGAAAAGGGCTATATCAATTATATTATTAATAATTATGATGTATTTTATATATCAATACTCGGTAATAGGAATCAAAAAGAATCATGAAATAAAATATGATTTTGAAAAAGAAGATAAAGTTTTTAAGATAAAGGAAAATTATAATAAAACAAAAAATTATGATCAATACATCATAGAAATTAACTATAATAATTATGAATTTTCTTTTGACGTAGAAAATATATTCAACAAAAGAACTAAAATTCTTTCTGATTTAAAATATTATGAAAATGATGGAATGATGTGTATTTATCCGATTTTTAGTAATAATATAACAACAGAAATAGTATGTTCAAAAGATAATAATAAATATAGTTATACTTCAGCAGTAAATATTAACAGTAATATTTCTGAATTTCTAAAAACTCTTAAATTAGAAAAGAATATAGATATTAGTTGGGGAGTTGAAGATGAACCATTTGAAAAAAATAATTTAAAAATATATAAAAACAGTTTTGCTGATAATGAAAAAATTATTATATGGAATTATAATGGAATAAGAATTGTTAGTAAAAATTTATATAATGAAGTTAAAACTTTAGAAAAAGATTTATATGAAAATAAATTAGGTTCTTTAGTAGGAAAATTTTACGTTATTCCAGACTATGAAAATGCTTATCAATTTAAAACATTTAGTATTGTGAACATTGTTGACTGTTCTATAAGAGAAATGCAATTAGATGATCTTATTTCAAGTGATAGTTATTCAAACGGAATAGTAAATAAAAAAATTTATATTTATGATAAAGATAATATTAAACAATATGAAATAGATCCTATAAATAAGGATTATAAAGTAATAGGAGATAAAGAAAAAAACGGACAATTTTATAATGGACAATGGTCTGCTATAAATATATATGATTTTAAAAACTCTGAAATTAAATTTGTTGAAAATTATGCAAGTATTGAACAATTTAAGAATTATTCAATTTCAAAAGTATATACATCAAATACAAGTTTCTATTTATTAACAAATGATGGTTCTATGTATAGACTTAATAAAGATGCTTTAGATGATCCAATATTATTATTTAAAGAACAAAATATAAAAGAATTAAAAATAGTAAAAGATAACATATATTATGTATTGGGAGATACACTTTATAAATATAGTAAAGAAACAGGAAAGAAAAAAATAATTACCTATAACGAATTTAGTTATAATCATGAAAATATGTTTGATATATATATATCAGAATAAAGGAGAAATCTACTTATGAATAAAAAAGGTTTTACATTAATTGAACTTCTTGCAGTAGTCGTAATACTCGGTATTATAATGCTAATAGCAGTGCCATTTGTGACAGGATATATTGAAAGAAGTAAAAGGGATAGTTTAAAGGTATCTACTCAAGGACTTATTGATGCAGCTAATTTATATTATGCAAATCTTGAGGGAGATATTAATGATATAGAGTTTACTTGCACAAATTCTACTTGTACAAATGGAGAAGAAACAATAGATTATAAGGGTAAAGTAGAGGAAGGTAAAATAAAGCTATTTTCAGATGGGAAAGTTTCTATATGCGTGGAAAATGGAACTACAACAGCCCTAAAAACTGCTCAATCAGAAACAATAGATTTATCAGAAGGAAATTGTAATTACGCAAGTGATAATTATTCAGTTGATCAAGTAGTTACGATGACTAAATACAAAGAAATGGAAGATAAATACAACGAATTGATAAATAATCAATTAGATACATCAGATGCAACTGCAACTTCATCTGATATTGTAGAAGGTAAAACTGCTTATAATAATGGATACAAAATAACAGGAGAAATTCCTAATTTAGGAGCTACTAATTATACTCCTTCTACTAGTAATATTTCTATTTTAGGAAATCAATTTTTAAGTGGAACACAAATTATTTTAGGTGATTCTAATTTAGTTTCATCAAATATCAAAGAGGGTGTCTCTATATTTGGTGTACCAGGAAGTTATGTAGGAAATACAGGCAGTGGAAAAATAATAGCTCATTGGTGGCAAGGTAGTTATCAAAGTTGGACAGATATGGGATTAACAGTCTATGATCCAACTATGGCAACCGCAACAGGTAATAGAATTACTCTAAAACATTCTGGAAATTATGGTTACTATATGACTTGTGGAACAGCAGGATTAGACGGAAACGGTTTCATGTTATATGGAAGAGTAATTAATGGTGGAACGGTATTAGGAAGTTATAACAATAATTTTGCTTTTAACATGTATTTTGGTGCTTATGCAATGAATGCAAATACAATAACATATCCACAAACTTATAACGGCTCAACAGGCGCATGTGCTTGTGCAGCCATACTATACAAGGTATCATAATAGGAGGCACTTACTTATGAATAAAAAAGGTTTTACATTAATTGAACTTCTTGCAGTAATAGTAATATTAGGGGTAATAATGCTAATAGCAGTACCACAAATATCTAGGTTTATAACAAAATCAAAAATAGAATCTTTAAAAGTAAGTGCAGATGGAATAGCAAGAGCAGCAGAATTATATAGATCAAGTAATGAGACTAGTGATGAGGTAGTAAAATTTTCTATTGTAAATGGAGAAGAAACAGGAACAAATAAATTAAATTATAAGGGAAAGATAGATTCTGGAACTGTAATGATATACTCTGAAGATAAGTTAGCTTTCTGTTTAACAAAAGAAAGATATACCGCTATTAAAAATATAAATGATAATGAGATACTTATTAAAGAGGGAAGTTGTTTATTTAATGAAGAAACACAAACTTTTGAATCAAAAGAGTATTGTGGAGATTTTATAGATGAATTAAATGAATATAAATCACAGGGTGATGCAGAAGAAAGTGATATTCTAATTGGAAAAAAGGCTTTAGTAAATGGCAATTTGATAACAGGTTCAATGGCTAATCATGGAGAATTAAATTGGAATCCTGCAGAATCTACGACATATAATGTTCTACCAGGATACTATAGTGGAGGTACAATTAGCAGTTCGGCAGCATATGATTCTGGAAAAAATTCTGTTGTATCTCCAAATACAGGAATTCAACCTTTACAAATTCTTAGTGGTTATGATTATAGCCCAACAGTAGTACTACCATGTTATGGATATAAATACATGAATATTTACCTTCCAAATAATGCAACATATCAAAAAGGTATATATGTCTATGGGTGGAATGGTACTGAATGGATACTAATTGTTAGTGCAGGAGGAGTAACATTAAATTCTAATAATAATGATATCTCAAATTATAGTTTAATAAAAGTTTATGTAACTGATAAATATGCTGGAACAGTCAGCGGTTTGATAGGATTGTATGGAAATTATAGTTTTTATAATTAAACTTAAATTTCTTAAAAATTGAATAACTTAATAAATATAAATAAAAGAGCTTGTATTACAAACTCTTTTTTATAATATTGTAATATTATTAATAACAAGATATAATATCTTTATAAATACATATAAATAGTTAGGCAGTGATGATATGAAAAGAAAAGATATAATAATAACAATACTTAGTTTACTATTCTCATTATTTACTATAATAGGATTAAGTTACTTAAGACAAAATAATTGGGATTTAGTATTTGGAAACTTTACTAATTTTTGTATTTCTATAATTCAAATAACTGCATGTTTTATAGTATATAATTTTTTATTATCTAAATTATTTATATATTTAGATAGGGATAATTCTAAAAAAGAATTATTAAAAGATTCCAAAATATATAAATTAATAGAAAAAAGACCTATTCTTTATAGTTTTATATTTATAGTTATATGCTGGTTACCATATATAATATCATTTTATCCAGCTATACTATCTCCAGATCCAAGTTTTCAAATAAAACAATTTTTTGGAATAGTAACAAAATATGCAGACTATTCAATTTTATTAGATCCAAATGTATTAATAACTAATCATCATCCTGTAGTACATACTTTATTATTAGGTGGTATGTGTAAATTGGGGTTAATGTTTGGTTCAATTAATATAGGCTTATTTATGTATAGTATTATTCAAATATTAGTCTTATCAATTACTCTATCTTATACTATAAAATTTATGGTAAGTAAGAAAACAAAACCAATAATTATATTAACATCATTACTAATATATGCTTTAGTACCAGTATTTCCATTTTACGCAATGTCAGCGGTTAAAGATGTTATATTTGGCTCATTAATAATCCTATATATAATATCTATTTATAAACTTTTAAATAAAAAAGAATTACTAAAAATAAAAGATTACATAAAATTAATTATATTAATAATATTGATGTGCTTATTTAGAAACAATGGTATTCATATCTTTATTTTATCTTTTCCAATTCTTATTTTCATAAATAAAAATATAAGAAAAAGTCTAATAATAATTTTTTTAATATCAACTTGTTTATACTTTAGTTACAGTAAAGTTGCTCTTCCTTATTTTAAAGTTACACCTGGTAGTGTAAGAGAAACTTTATCTATTCCATTCCAACAAACAGCAAGATATGTAAAAGAG
>JAQUVS010000024.1 GCA_028693275.1 Bacilli bacterium | reverse complement strand
GTGCAATAATTTTCCTTTTTCACTGATTATTATATATCTTTTTATAAAAAAAACAAGATAAAAATTGCATTATACCTTGTAATTATAACATTTAATTAGAAATTGCATTTACCTATTGAACTAACCTAAGTATATACAATTTTATAATATTATGATATAATATAGGCCATAAAAGTTAACTTGTTGAAAGGGTGATTTAATGATTCTATTTTCAATAACAAATAAATATATGAAGGAACTAATTCAAGATAAAAACAACACCGAATTAGTAATAAAGAATTTTTTGGAAGAAATATCCCCTTATTTAGGAATAGGCAGAGTAGAAGTAAGTATTAATTTATTAAACAAAATATATGATTTAGATTTAACTAATCAAATTTATGTTTATGATGTTGAAAATTATAGTAAGAAAAATTATAATTTTTCTATGACAATTCCTCCAAAGGGAAATATAAATATAAATTTCAATCCAGATTTAGATACGATTTTTAGTGATGATAATGTCAATAGAGCAGAAACCTTCCTAAAAATGTTTTTTACAACTTATATAAATTTTAAATATCAGGAATATATACAACAATCATATAATTACGATAGTACAACAGGAATATTAAATGTTTTAGGACTTATAAATGAAGGAGTAAACATTTCAAAAAGAGGAAAAATAAGCGAATATGTTGCTATATTTCTTAATATTCAAGACTTTAAATTATTGAATATGCGTTTTGGGATGGAATTAGCTAATAAACTATTAAGAATTTTTTCTAACAATTTAATAAAAAATATAGACAATGGCGAATTTGTTTCCAGAGCAGGTGGAGATAATTTTATTGTTCTAATAAAAAAAGAAAACGTAAGAGATTTTATAGATTCAGTTACAGAATTAGAAATAGAAGTAAAACCAAAAAATAAAATAATTTTAGAAAGTAGAATGGGTATATATCCAATAGGGTTGGGAGACAATATAACTTCCTCTATTGAAAATGCGTCAATTGCTCTTAATATAGCCAAAAAAACTAAAAATAATATTATATTTTTTGATCACGAAATGAAAAGTAGTATTATAAAAGAAAAAGAAATAATGTCTATCTTCCCAAGTGCTATTAAGGATAAAGAATTTGAGGTATATTACCAACCAAAAGTAGATTTAATTTCTAAAAAAATTTGTGGTTCAGAAGCTCTAGTCAGATGGAAAAAAGATTGTGATTTCATTCCTCCTAGTGAATTTATTCCAATTTTAGAAAAAGAAAATCTTATTTGTAAACTTGATTATTATATTTTGCAAGCAGTGTGTGAAGATATAAATAAATTTATAAATGCAAATATTGATCCGGTAAAGGTTTCCATTAATTTTTCTAAAAGAAATTTAAGAAATCCAGATTTTGCAAAAGATATTCTTGAAATATTATCGATATATAGTATTGATTACAAATACATTGAAATAGAGTTAACAGAAACAACTAATCCTATTGATTATAAAACTATGATAGATTTTGTAGATGAAATGAGAAGAAATAAAATAGCAGTATCAATTGATGATTTTGGTACTGGATATTCTTCAATTAATACAATAAAAGACTTAGATGTAGAAGTTGTAAAAATTGATAAGGCATTCATTGATAATATAGACAAAGAAAAAGATAAAATAGTTCTAAAAAATATAGTTAGAATGATCCAAGATTTAAATATGGATGTTATTGCTGAAGGTGTTGAAAAAGAAGAACAAACAAAAATACTCTTAGAAATGGGATGCAGTAAAGTCCAAGGCTATTATTTTGATAGACCATTAGAAAAGAAAGAATACGTAAAAAGATTAAATAAAGATTATCTTTATAAATAGCATTAATTGCTATTTTTTTTTACATAATTTTAATATTGTTTTACATTAGGATAACATGATATAATTATATTAATAATAATATGGGGAGTGGATACTGGAATAAGAATAATTGTTTTTTGTGTGCAGCAAAGAGAATTTTAAAAGGAGATGAATATGAAAAAGCAAACTAGAAAAAAATAATTAGAAAAGGTTTTACTCTAATTGAAATACTAGGAGTAATCATAATATTAGGAATTGTTATGATTGTAGCAGTACCGTCAGTAAACGAAATGATAAATAAATCAAAGATAAAAGCTAAAGATACTCAAATTAAACTAATAGAAAAAGCAGCAAAAGTATGGGCACTTGATAATTATAAAAATTTGAGTAAATATTCAGGATATTATGTATCTGTAAGTAATTTAATAACAGAAAAATATATTGATAGAAGCGAAATACTAGATCCTACAGATAATGATAAAAAATTAGATCAATGTGTTTATATAAGTTATGACCTAGTAACAAAAGGATATAACTATAAATATTTAAATTGTACAGATAATACTGTTCCAGAAGCAGAAATAACTATGGAAAAGGCAACTTCTAATTCCATAGCTGTAAATATGGTATGTACTGATATTGAAAGTATTATAACAAAATATGAATTTAGTATTGATAATGGTACTACATGGATAAATAATAATCTTTTAAATACATATACATTTACCAATTTAGTAAAAGAAACAGAATATACAATAATAGGTAGATGTACTAATAGTGCAAATAAAACCATAACAAAAGACATTGTATCAACAACTGGCTCTATAAATAATCCAACAATTGTACAGGTATCACAAATACCAGATAATACTGTTTATGCAACAAATAGGACAATAGAAGTAACTTATGATAATACAAATGTAAAAATACCTATTTATTATATTAAATCCAGTGTAAGTGCAACAACGATTTTAAATGAAATAATAGGTGTATGTGGTACAAATACATTACCGAGTTCATGTACCGCAGGAACTGTTACTTCTATGATTAATAATACTTGGTATAAAGTAAAAGGACCTAGTATAGATGTAACTTATATTGAAGATGGAATCTTATATGCATTAACTTCAGATTCAAAAAATTCTTCTTCAACATCAACATATACAGTTGCGAACATGGACAATGAAAAACCAACAGTAGCAGTTAATTTAACCGGTACAACAGCCAATATAACTTTAACAGATAATTATCGATTAACTGGATACAAAGTTACAACAACAAATACAACACCTTCAACATGGGATACAATTGATAACTTATCAACAACAATAAAAACATTTAATGCTCCAAGTGCTAATACATATTATGTTTTTGTTAAAGATGAAGCTAATAATATGAATCAAGCAACTTTTACAGTTGAAGAAAGTGCTTTTTGCCCTTATTCAGTTGGAAATACATGGACATATAACTATACAGGAGGTATCCAAAGTTTTAATAATTCTACATGTGCAGGAAATTATAAATTAGAAGTTTGGGGAGCACAAGGTGGAGCAACAGCAGTATCAACTGGTGGAGCCGGTGGATACTCTGTTGGAAATATAAACATTGCTAATAATACAACTTTATATGTTGTAGTTGGTGGAAGTGGTAATACAGGTTTGTATAATTCTACAGTAGACCCAATAGGTGGATATAACGGTGGAGCAAATGGAGATTCTCAAAACATTACAGCAAGTGATTCATCTTATGGTGGTTCTGGTGGGGGCGCAACTCATATTGCTAAAGTAACAGGAACATTAGCGTCTATAGGATACACTTCAGGAGTAACTAACGGGAATTTATTAATAGTAGCCGGAGGCGGTGGAGCAGCTGGTGCAAAATATGGTTGGCCTGCACCTTCATATTCATTCACTCATACTGGATGGAATGGTGGAGTTGGTGGCGGAACAACTGGTGGAGACGGAACTGGAACCTTATCAATGTATTATGGACTTGGTGGTACCCAAAGTGCTGCAGGTGCATCAACATATGGTGGAGTTGGTGGCTTTGGCGCTGGTGGTGCATCTGTATACTATGGCGGAGGCGGAGGCGGAGGCCTATTTGGTGGCGGGGCCGCTATGCATTTGGATCATCTGGTGGTGGTTCAGGACATTTAGCTCCAACTTTATCTTCAAGCAGCATGCAATCAGGAATAAAAACAGGGCATGGAATGGCTAGAATAACATATTTGGGCGCTAACTAGGAGGAATAATGAAAAATAAAATAATAGTATCAATCTTTATCATTCTTTTTGTTACAACTGGATGTGCTAAAGCAAATAAAGAAGAAGTTATTAAAAATAAATTAAAATATAATACAAGTGAAAATATTATAAAAGAACAACAAATAGGTGATATAAAAATTTCTAATATATCACTTACTTATAAAGATAATAATTCTACTTTTAAATCTACAATAACTAATATTACACAAGAAGCTATTTATCTAAATGAAATACATATAATAGTAAAAGATAAAAATAACAATGAAATAGTAAAATTAATTGGTTTTATAGGAAAAAACTTAGAATCAAATAAAAAAGAAGTTATAGTAACTTCAACAAGTATAGATTTGTCCAATGCTAACTCAGTAGAATATATTTTAATTAAATAAAAAGAAAAGAAGACTACATATTTGAAGTCTTCTTTTTAAATTGTAAATTGATTTTTTTTATAAATGATATACTTTTATTAGCACTAGTAATTTCTTCTACATTATCAATAATATCTTCTGAAAGATTAATATTATCAATGTTATATTCAAAATCATGAAGCATTTTATTAAATCTATAGTTTCTACAAGTAGAACCACCTTTACCTAAAACACTCATTCTTAAAGTAATTAAATTAAAAATTATATCTCTAAGTTCCAAATCAATTATATGATTATAAACAATTTTATCAACAGCAGATGTATTATAATTCTTATATAGATCAATATTTGAAAATATTAAATATAAATGATCAACTGTCATCTTATTATTCACATTAGGAAAATTAGTACTAATAATTCTACCTGTATCACTTAAAGCATAAAAAAAGTATTTATTAAATTCACTTTCAATAAAAAAATCAAATTGTTTTGTATTAATTAATTCATCTCCAAGTAATAATTTTCTAGTAGCCATATTCTTATATCTATAATGGCAACTAATTAATTCTAAAGCTTTTGGAGGTAAGTTTTTAAGTAATTCATTAAACTCATCATTACTACAATGAACATTATTTTTAATATTACACTTACTATATTTTTTTAAATACCAATCACTAATCATATCAATTGTTTTTTGTATATCATCAATATTAATAATTACCTCATAATTATTATCTATACAATCATTTAGCCAAATAATAAACTCATCATTATGTCTAATATTATAACCTTCAATCCCGCTATCAAATGAAATTTTATCTGTCAACTTTTCCATATTTCCTCCAAAGTAAAGTTATATTATCATAAAAATCATTAAATATAAATACTTATTTAAAATATTATAAATTATATTTACTAAAACAAATAAAAAAAGTATAATATAAAGCCAATGAGGTGATAATATGAGTTTTTATCCAATTGATGAACTAGAAAAAGGAAATTATTCTTTCTTATATGATATGACTATATATGATAAAAAATCATTAATAAAATCGATAAGATCAAAAGATAATAAAAATAAAATTATCTCTGCTTTTATTAAAAATATTATTGAAAAAATGCCATATTTTTCTTTTGATTTAATTTATGATAACGATAACTTTCAAGAAGAAATAATATATCTTATTAATAAATATAATTTATATAAAGATATCGATTTAGAAAAATTAAAAAGTTTTATAAATACTTCTTTTGGAAGAAAATATATTTTAGATAATTTGTCTTATTTTATTATTGAAAGAAAAGAATTTACAGATTTTATAATAGATTATTCTCAAAATGATATAGAAAAAAATAGAGATTTTATTGATAAATTATATCTTCATAGTAATCTATCAATAAGAGCAAAATTTATGAAAAAGTTAATAGATGATCATATTGATAAACTAGAATTAATATATGATGATATAACTAAATATTTTACTAGTTATACTCATCAAGAATATGAACAGCTAACTTTTTTACCAGAATTAATGGATGTTACTGATATATCAGAAATAGCCATAAAACTTTTTGAAAAAAACAATGATAAAAAATATTATGAAAAATTAAAGGAAATAATTTTAAATAGTTATAAGGAAAATGATTTAGCTAGATTTCTTATTAAAGATAAAAAGAATTATATTAATAGTAGTGTCTATTCTCTTAAAGAAAATAAAATAGGAATAAAAGAATTTAGTAATGATGCGAACACATTATTTTCTACATCCAGAACATCAAAATTAATAATAATGAATAATTTTAGTGAATACATAACTAAAGAACTTATGGATGAATTTAAAAGGTATATAAATTTATTTACAAAAGATAATAAATATAGTCATATTTTAGATAATATCTATTATTATGGTCTAGGTAATAAATTACAACAATACGTAGAGAAGTATTTAGAAATAAGTAAAAGTAAGGAATCATACTTTATTGCAAGTGGAAGTTGTAGTCATTGTTTTAAAATAGGTGACTACGTAATAAAATTAGCAAATGGAAAATGGTCATACGAAGAAGAATTATGTCCTAATCTATACCTTATATTAAAAAATATAGAAGAAGAATTTATTAGAAATGATAAAGGAGTAATTTTAACAGGCTTCGAAATTCAGAAATATTTAACAAAAAGAGTAGAAGACGCAACAGTTCCATCATATAAAAATTTCTTAAGGAAATTAAATGAACTTGGATATTATTATAATGATGATTTATTAAATGGTAAAACAGGAGATAACTGCATGATTTTAGATTCATATATGGATGCAGACCATCCAAATCCTGAGGAACTGCCAGTAGAATTTAAAGAAAATCCCATTGTCTTAGTAGATAGAGATCTTATTTTCAAAAAAGGAAATGAATACTCAAAGAAAATATTAAACAGTACTTTTTACTAGTATAATTGAACAAAACTGTAAACTTATATTAATATAATAGTATATATTTATCATTCCTGATATAATAATATTAATAAACAATATAGGAGATAAATATGGGTACAAGAATTAATGAAGAAATTTTAGAAGATAATGATCCGGAATTTAATAGGGAGTATCTAGAACTATTAGTAAGTAGACTTACTCATTCAAGTATGTCATTAGAATTAGATTTAGGTAATCCAGACGAAAGTAAGAATGCCATAAAAGTTAGAGATAATATGAAAGCTTTTAAAAATTTAATTAATAATTATTTAGGCGAAACTAAAATAAGCGAACATATGATAATAGAAACAGCTAATAAAATTAATGAAAGTGCATATTTTATTTCAGACAATTATAGAAAAAATGGAGCCAAATATATAGCTGACTCCAAAGTTCCGATAACTCCTGCTTTTTTAATAGAAGATCAAATGAAAAGTCTAGTATATAATTATAATAATAATTGGAATGATTTAGATGTATTTGAAAAGGAAGCAAAGTTCCATATAGAATTTATATTAATTCATCCCTTTGAAGATGGAAATGGTAGAACAGGAAGATTAATAATGAACTATAATCTTTTAAGACAGGGAATAGCTCCTGTTATAATAACATCAGACTTAATTGAATATTATCATCAATATATAAAAGATTCTGATATATCTTCCATGGCTAATCTATTTAAAATTCAGTCAACTAGAGAAAATGAAATAATTAATTTTATTCATAATGAATACAAAGAAAAAAACAAAAAAGTAATATAAATATTTAAACCAGTTTCAAACTGGTTTTTTTTGAAATATAAGTGATATTTTAGTGAAAACTCCGTATTTAAAAAAATAATATGATAATATAAAATTAGGAAAGAGGTGTTTTTTATAAAGAGAAAAATATTAATAGATTCAATAATGATAATTTTACTTTTATTAATTACTAATACTAATATCACAGGTGTATTGATACATGAAATACTAGGAGTACTAATTTTTGTTGTGTTTGCTATTCACTTATACCTAAATTGGAATAGTATTAAAATAATGCTAAATAAATTTAAAAATAATAATTTAAGTAAAGATATAAAAATAAATTTAGTAGTAGATATTTTATTATTTATAATGTTTTTAATTATAACAATAAGTGGAATATTAATTTCTAAAAATTTATTCACATTCATGAATATTAATTACAATATAAATATTTATTATATACATGTATATGGGACATATTTAGCTATAGTATTATTATTAATTCATATCATAAATCATCTAAAGATAATTAATCTTTATTATAAAAAAATTACTAATAAAAAAAATGAAAGAAAAGTAATTATATATATATCAATAATAAGTTTATTATTTATTTATAACTTATTTAAAGATGAAATATTAAATATATTTAATAAAAAAGATGAAACAGCAATAAAAGAAAATAATAATTATGATGATGGTCAAGATGATGACGATGATGACAATAGCAGTAATACGAATAATGACGATGAAAATAATAGAGAAACTTTAGCCGATTATTTAAGTAAATTATTTTGTAATGGTTGTCATAGACATTGTCCATTATCTAATCCACAATGTGGAATTGGAGAAAATAAAAAAGAACAAGCAACAGAACAATATTATAATGAAAGCGAATAAAATCGCTTTTTTTTATTTATTTTAAAAATATGTTATAATAAATGCAATAAAGTCTTTATTTAAAATGTATATTATATGAGAGGTGAGTTAATGAGTATATTTAATAACTATCAAATTAATGATAATCTTATGAAAAAAATTAGTAAGAACGATAGTAATGCAATTGAGTTCTTATTTAATAATAGTAAAAAAATGATTTTTTCAATAGCATTATCTATTACAAAATCAAGGTCTATATCTGAAGATATAACTCAAGATATAATAATTAAAATAATAGAAAATATAGATAAATATCAATATAATAATAATCCTCTCTCATGGATATATACTCTAACAAAAAATCATTCTCTCAATGTTTTAAAAAAAGAAAGTAAGAACTATGATATAGACTTATTAGATGAAAGTAGATTAATAAAAAAAGAATTAAATAGCATTGATAGTCTAATATTATCAACAACTTTGTCGATATTAAGTGATGAAGAAAAAGAAATTATTATGTTACATAGTTCAGGTTTAAAACATAAAGAAATAGCAAAAATATATAATAAACCTTTATCAACGATTCTTTCAAAATATAATAGAGCAATAATAAAAATGAGAAACTATTTAGAAAAGTAAAGGGGGTGCTTTATGAAAAAAAGATATATAGAGAAGAGTTTGAAAAAGTCGATTAATTATATGACAGAAGAATTACAAAATCCAATAAAAAATAAGGAGATGAATAATATTAAATTTAAGTATATGAAATTATCAATGGCTGTAATTGTATCTCTAGTTATTACAACAGTCATAGGAATAAATTTTTATGACAAAAATTATGTTGAATATGCTAAAGTAAGTTTCGATGTAAATCCAAGTATTACATTATCTGCTAACTCTCAAAATAAAGTTATAAAAGAAATAGCTTTAAATGATGACGGAAATAAAATTCTGGAAGATATAGATGTAATAGGTTTAGATATAGAAGAAGCATCTAAAATAATAGTAGATAAATTAATAAAAGAAGGTTATTTAGATTCAAACGGTTCAAATATATTATTAACAGTTGAAAATAATGATTTAAAATTAGCTAGTGAAACGCAAGAAAAGTTAATTTCTAATTTAAACGTTCAACTTGAAGAAAATTATATAGCAGGAACAGTTATATCTCAAATAGATACAGTTAAAAAAAATATTCCTGAAGAAATAAAATCAATAATGGAAGAATACAAAATATCTTATAGTAAATCTATCTTTATTAGTAATATTTTAAAGAAAAATATAGAATTAAAAATAGAAGATTTAGCTAACTTAAAAATAAGTGAAATAAGTAAACTTATAAATGATAGCAAAATTGATATATCAGATATAGCTAAATATCAAAAACAAGAAGATTTATATAAAAGCAAAGAATTAATGGATGCAAAAAAAGAAAAAGATAATGCTAACAATGCTAAAAATAAAGCAGAAGTTAATTTAGAAAAAGCAAAAGATGAACTTGTAAATGATCTAAACAAACAAGAAGAATTAGAAAAAGCTCTTGAAGCAAAAGAAGAAGCAGAACAAAAAGCTCTTGAAGCCCAAGAAAAATATCAAGAATTAGAAAATGAACAAAATAATACAACTACAGAAAATAAAGAACAAAATCAAAATACAAATGTTAGTGAAGAACAAGCAAAAAATGGATTAGAAAATTCAAATATACCAGAAGATAAAGGAAGATAATTAAAAGAAATTATCTTCTTTTAATTTGACTTATAACATTTAATGAGTTAAACTTTAATTAATAATAGGATGGTGTATTATGAACAAAAAAGGATTTACATTAATAGAAATATTAGCAGTATTAGTGATAATGGGAGTAATAATGGTAATAGCAATACCAGAGAT
>JAQUVS010000005.1:2655-50018 GCA_028693275.1 Bacilli bacterium | reverse complement strand
CAATCACATCTATTTATTTTGATATCTTGTGTTATAAATACTAAAATATCTCCTTCTGATTTAAATGCATATTCTTCTCTTGTTCTACTATGTGAAAAATTAGCAGGTTCTATTAAGCTATATGAAATATTATTCTCTTTTAATATTAATTCAGTATTATCTGTTGATCTAGTTAAAATATAATTAATATTATTTATTTCAACATCTTTTTGTCTTAATATAGAATGATGTAAATCCAAAATATATTCTTCTGCATTATATAATGGACATATTATATCTATTTTCATTTCTACACCCCTTTTCAAGCAAAAAACTACACTTAAGGTGTAGTTTTAAATACAATTATATTGCAAGTTTTTATTATTTAAAATTACCCTTAATTTATTCTTTATTCTTTTATATTGCCCCGTCTTTTTTTATTACTGATATTATTGTTTTAAAGAAGATTTTAGTATCTAACTTTAATGACATATGATCAACATAGAATAATTCAAGGGTTATTCTATCTTCATATGATATATCACTTCTTCCACTACATGCCCAATTACCAGTTAAACCAGGTGTAACAGATAAAAATTTTCTTTTGTACATTCCGTATTTTTCTAATTCTTTTTCAACGATAGGTCTTGGTCCAATTAAAGACATGTCACCTTTTAAAATATTAATTAATTGTGGTAATTCATCTAATGATGATTTTCTTAAGAAATTACCTACTTTAGTAATTCTAGGATCATTAGTTAGTTTATAATTTTCTTCGAACTCTTTTTTTTGTTCTGGAGTAAATTTTTCCATTAAACTTGCTGCATTCTTTACCATTGATCTAAATTTATATAAATAAATTATATTTCCATCTTTACCAATTCTTTTGTGTTTAAAGAAAACTGACCCTTCTGAATCTAATTTAATCATTACACTTAAAATGATAAATAATGGTGATGTTAGGATTAATAAAATTGATGATCCTAAAACATCAAATGATCTTTTTAATATTAAAAAGATTGTTTTAGATATACTAGTTCTTGAAATATAACCTGAATATTGATCGTATAAACTTCTTACGTTTACTAATTCTCTTTCGTTCATATTATCCCCCCACTTTTACCCAACGGTTTAAAAAGTAGCTATAGGATACCACAAAATGGTTAAAAAAGCAAGAAATTTAAGTTATATGACAACTATTATATTAAATCATATTTATTATTTACATAATTATATACATCATTCCAACTATTAATTCTTTTTATTTCATTATTATTTTTATTAAAAATATTGTCAAATAGAAGTGTATCTATATTATTTTCAATTACTTTTTGACAATTTATAATACTATCATCAATAAATAATTCTATATTTTCTTCTTTGGCTGTCTTACCTTTATCATCAATATTTGTTATTAGTTTATCAAAATAAATATCATTATCTTTTAAAAATTTATATGTGAAATCATATGCGTCTTGATATTCCCAATCATGTCTAGCTGTTATAAAAACAATTTTATGACCATCATCATGTAATTGTTTTATTATTTCTCTTACGTTTTCTTTTAATTCTACATCTGGAATTATTCTAGTAAAGTTATTCGTTACAAAATCCTCGTAGTTAGGAAATTCTTCACTAGTGAAAAGATCATAATAAGTAATATTTCTATCTATTAGCTCTTGATATTCTTTATTATAATGTTTTGATATTTCTTTAATTATTACTTCATAACTATTAGTAATAGTATCATCTATATCTATACCTATTATCATTTTTCCTCCTATTTATATATTGCTAATTTTTCTAACGCAGATTTTGCTGCCTCTTGTTCTGCTTCTTTTTTACTAGCAGCAGTTCCAACTCCTAAAACAATATTTCCCATTACTACATTTACTGTAAATAATTTATTATGAGCTGGTCCTTCCTCTTTTACAAGTGAATAAACTAAGCTTTTTTGTTCAGTTTGAACATATTCCTGTAGAGAACTTTTATAGTCACTAAAGAAAATAATATTAGGATTTTCTATATAAGGAACTATAATTTTTAGAATAGTTTGTTTAGCAATATCAAAACCAAGATCTAAATATATAGCACCAATTAATGATTCAAAGATATCAGCAAGAATTACTTTTTTATATCTTCCACCATCAGTTTCTTCACCATGTCCTACCTTTATATAATCGCTTAGTTCTAAATCCATAGCATATTGATAACAAGCATTCTCACAGACATAGCTAGCTCTTATCTTAGTCATGTCTCCTTCTTTTACATTTAAATTACTATATAGATAGTCACTTAAAGCTAGTTCTAGTACAGCATCCCCTAAAAATTCTAGTCTCTCATAATCAACTTTTAAATGATTTTCATAAACATATGAAGAATGTAAAAAAGCTGCTGTATATTTCTTTATATTTTTAGGAGTTATTCCTAATTTTTCAAATAATTTTTCCATTTATATCACCATGATAATTATATCATGGATGTTTTTCCATTACAAAGAAAAGTAAAGTTATATTTTTTCTTTTATTAATTGCTAAATATCTAAAAAAATAGTAAAATATAATATATGGTGATAGGATGAAACTAATACTACTTAAATTGATAGATATTTATCAAAAGATTCCTGGTCCTTGGCATAACAGTTGTAGGCATATTCCTACTTGTTCTAATTATGCTAAAGAAGCAATAACATATCATGGAGCTTTTAAAGGCTTTTTTCTATCGTTTTATAGAGTACTTAGATGTAATCCATTCGGAACTAAAGGATTTGATCCTGTTCCTAAAAAGAAGGAGAAATAAATGAAAAAAAACATTTTTAAATTTACAGCGTTATTTACTTTAATATTATTAACTACTACAGGTTGTTTTAAAAGGGATACTCTTGAAGATATTGATATAATCGCTACTGATTATCCAATTGAATTTATAGTTAATCAATTATATGGAGAGCATTCAAATATTAGTTCTATTTATCCTGATGGAACTAATACTAATAATTATAAATTAACTTCTAAATTAATTAGTGATTATAGTAAAAAAGATTTATTTATATATAATGGTTTGGGAAAAGATAGAGATATAGCTTCTAATTTCTTAAGTAAAAATAAGAATATGTTAATAATTGATTCTTCTTATGGTATGGAAGTAAGTTACGAAAATTATGAATTATGGCTTAATCCTTCAAACTTACTGATGATGAGTCAAAATGTTAAAAATGGTTTAGAAGAGTATTTAACAAATAACTTTTTAGAAAAAAATATTGATAAAAAATATGATGAACTTAAAATTAAATTATCTGAATTAGATGCTGAAATAAAGTTAGCTATTGAAAATGGTAATAGAAATACAATTATAGTTAATAGTGATTCATTAAAATTTTTAGAAAAATATGGATTAAATGTTATATCAATTGACAGTTCTAATCAACAATTATCTGATAAAGTTTTAACTACTGTTAAAGAATATATTAGTAATGGAAATGTAAAATATGTATTCCTTTTAGAGAATTATGAAAATTCTGAAACAGTTAATTCTTTAATAAAAGAAACAAATGCTACTACTTTAACTTTTAGAAATCTATCTAATATTACAGACGAAGAAAGAGAAAGTGATATTGATTATTTCGATATTATGAGAGAAAATATTGATACATTAAAAAAAGAATTATATGATTAATTCTTTTTTTTATATCTTTTCTATTTTTTCTATTATGAAATGGTATTCTTGACCTAAAATATAAGTGTTACAATGGATACATTCACCTTTACTACTATATTCTGTTGTCTTACCACAGTTAGGACAAACTACAGTTACATTTGATGGTTTCTTTCTAGTTAAGGTTAATCTATATTTATTTATTATTTTAGTTGTATTACTACCTCTAACAACCTTGCCTGTATTTGTATCATTAACATAGTTATATTCTTTTGTTTTTAAAGAGACAATAATTCTTTCTTGATTATTTTCTATTGGTCTAAAATATATTTTTAATATTTCTATTAATTCTATATCTGAAATTATATTTTGTTGATTACTTCTTTTAAGAATATCTAATTGTTGAATATAATATTGATATATTGGAATTGTTAAATATTCCTTTAAAGGAACAATATCAAAACTTGCCCATGCATATTGAATTGTTTTATAAATATCAAAAATATTCATTAAAATTATTTTATCTATTTCTGGAACTTTTTTCTTTCCAAATTTACTATCTGGTTTACTTAAGAAAAGAATTAGAAATATGATTAGTGATAGTAATAGTATTCCTAAAAATGAAAGTAAAATAATTACTAATTGATCCATAAATTCACCTACTCTAGAACTTTCTTTTTAATATATATTTGTTTTGATAATAGAAAATTGTTCTTATTATATAATTTTTTACCACAATACGGACAGTCTCTATCATTTTTTTCTAAAGGAGCATCACATGAAGGGCATCTTGGCATTTTTTCTATACTATTAGCGTGATTATACTTAATAAAAATTAATTTATAATCAAATCTAGTGTCTTTTTGTAATCCTTTTACTACATCATTTGTATCTCTATTAGCAACATAATTTTTAGCTATAAATCTTAATTGACACTCTAATATTAAATCATTGTTATCTATGTAAGCATTTGTAAAAATCATATCTTTGTATTCAATATCTTCCATCACTATTCTTTGATTATTTTCTTTTAATCTATTTATATTATCTTCAAGTAAAACATACATTGATTCAGTAACAATATCTTTTATGCTTTCTAACTCAAATTCTTCTACTGCTTTTTGTACTTCTATAAAAGTATCAAATAAATATTCTTTATATAATCCCTCATCAAAATCAGCCATTAAATTATAAATTTTATTAACATCAAAGTTTTTATTTCTTCTTTTTAAATTTCTTACTTTTTTATTTGTTAAGTTTATTTCAATAATTCTTATTATTAGAGATGCAATTAAAGTAATTGTACAAGCAATAATTACTATAGACATTAAGATATTTTCTTTTATTAGTTTAATAAAACTATTAACATTTTCTATAACATTATCCTTAAAATCAATTAATGTCTCTTTTATATTTTGTTGTTTACTAGTTAATTTTTGTTCTGTTTCTTTCTTTGTTGTTGCACTTTTAGTTGGTATTTCTTTTGGTTCTTGGTCTAAAACATTATAACTTATTCCTAATAGACTTCCAGCTTTGTTAGTGTATGTGTTTCTTGAATAAAAATCTATTTTTTCTTCAAAGATAGAATTTTTAGAATCAGAATATCCTATAAACCCATAATCTCCTATTACTGTAAAAGGAACTCTTTCGTCTTCAACTGTTCCTAATTCTTTTTTTATACTATACATTAAATTTTTATTAGAAGTGTTATTCCATACTTCGTATTTATAAATTTTTATGTTTGTATATTCTTTTTGCAATGATTCTAAGTATTTTTGTTCTTTTTCACAATGTGGGCATGTTTCTCCATAAAAAAGATAAATATTAACTTCATTTACTTTTGCATCTACATTAGTACAAATTATAAATGATGAAAAAACTGTAATAATTAACATCAATATTTTTTTATTCATAGATCCATCCTACTTTCTAATTAATTATAACATAACTTGTTATAAACATAAATATTAAAAAATAAAAAAAGTACTTGTCAAAAAATATTATATTTGCTATACTTAATTTGCATTTGTTTGGCGATGTAGCTCAGTTGGCTAGAGCGTCCGGTTCATACCCGGAAGGTCGTGGGTTCGACCCCCTCCGTCGCTACCAGATAGAATTTAAACTAACTTCGGTTAGTTTTTTTTATACATAAAAAGAAGAAGCTTAATTATTTTTATAAGCTTCTTCTCTTATTTTAAGTACTTCTTTATTTTCTAAATATTCATCATATGGTATTCTTCTGTCTATAACACCTTGAGGTAATATTTCTATTATTCTATTTGCTATTGTACTAACAAATTGATGATCGTGTGATGCAAATAATAATTCTGAATCATATTTGATTAAACCATTATTTAATGAAGTAATTGATTCTAGATCTAAATGGTTTGTTGGTTCATCTAGGATTAATAAATTATTTGCTTCAAGCATACATTTTGAGAACATACAACGAGCTTTTTCTCCTCCTGATAAAACTGGTACTTTTTTAAATACTTCTTCTCCAGAGAAAAGCATTCTACCTAGGAATCCTCTTAAAACTGTTTCATCATCTATATTATAGTAATGTCCAATCCATTCCATAATAGTCTCATCTTTTTGGAAAAATTCACTATTATCTTGAGGAAAATAAGATTTAGTAACTGTTTTACCCCAAACGATTTCTCCTGAATCATATTTTTCATTACCATTTAATATTTCAAATAATAATGTTTTAGCAATATCATCATTTCCTACAAAAGCTATTTTATCTCCTTTTAAAACTGTAAACGATACTTTATCTAAAATCTTTTTACCATCTACTGTCTTAGATAAATTTTTAACTGTTAGTATTTCTTTACCACTTGGTTTAGAAGGAGTAAAATCCATCCATGGATACTTTCTAGATGATGGAACTATTTCGTCTAGTTCTATTTTTTCTAGAATTTTCTTTCTTGATGTAGCTTGTTTTGATTTTGAGGCATTAGCTGAGAATCTTGCAATGAAATCTTGTAATTCTTTAATTTTTTCTTCTTTTTTCTTGTTTGATTCTTTCATTTGTCTTGCTGCTAATTGACTTGATTCATACCAGAAATCATAGTTACCAGCATAAAGTCTAATTTTAGAATAATCTATATCTATTATATGTGTGCAAACTTTATTTAAAAAGTGTCTATCATGTGATACTACTATAACTGTATTGTTATAATTAATTAAAAATTCTTCTAACCAATTTATTGCTCCTAAGTCTAAGTTGTTTGTTGGTTCATCTAATAGTAAGTAATCTGGATTTCCAAATAATGCTTGAGCTAAAAGAACTTTAACTCTATCTTTTACTTTTATATCCTTCATATATTGATAATGAAGGTCTACATCTATACCAAGATTACTTAATAAAATAGCTGCATCACTTTCTGCTTCCCAACCATTCATCTCAGCAAATTCAGCTTCTAAGTTTCCTAATTTTATTCCATCTTCATCTGTAAATTCAGTATGAGAATATAATTCTTCTTTTTCTTTCATTATAGAATAAAGCTTTTCATTACCCATCATTACTGTATCCATAACAGTAAATTCATCGAATTGATAATGATCTTGTTTTAAAAACGAAATTCTTTCATTTTTACCAATTATAACTTCTCCACTAGTTGTTTCTTGTTCTTTAGCTAAAATCTTTAGAAATGTAGACTTACCAGCTCCATTTGCTCCAATTAATCCATAACAGTTTCCACTGTCAAATTTTATATTTACATCCTCAAATAAGGTTCTTTTACCAAATCTAAGTGTTACGTTTTTTGTTTGCATCATAACTACGCCCTCCTTAAAACTACTATTAATTTTACCCTAAACTAGAAAAAAAGGCAAACTCTTTTTTATTTGCCCATAATTCTTCTACTAAATGTTTTTAAATTTTCTTTTTGATTCATTTCTTTTTCAACAAATGTTATTGCATCTATTTTCTCTTCAATAAGATGTTTATTTAATTCAATAAAATCTTCTTCACTATCATCTTTTATATTTTCATAAATTATTTCTACAAAAAAAGTATTTAACTTATTTAAGTTTTCTTCTAATAAATTTTCTTCTTCTGAATATTTTAAAAATCCTGGATCTATAAAAAATAAACCTTCATCATTGAATATACAATTATCTAAGTTAAAATCATCTACTTTAAAATGATTATTTGTTAATTCTATTATGTCTTCTTTAAATAGAGATAGTATTTCTAATAATTCTTTTTTATCTATATTTTTAAAATGATTTATTCCTTTTGTTTTTTGAATATGTTTTTTTACAAATCCAGAGTATCTATCTTCTTCGTCAACTATTATTTGTGTTGGTAAAACAAATCTTTTTGTAGAAATAGAAAATAGTTTTTTTAAATCATATTCTCTTAATGTAGATAAACAATTATTGTGGTTTATTTTAAATATAAAATTTCCTATTCTATAGGATTTTCCTTCTACTCCTTGTCCTAAATATTGTGAATCATCTAGGTCAATTATTACTCCATTTGAGAAATATACTTTATTCTTCATCTTGTTCCCCTTTTTATTTAATACTTAGATACCATTCTTCTAATAATTCAACTTTGTTACTTAAAAAACTTTTTATAAGATCAAAAGTAAAATTAAAACTTTCCTTCATGGTTTTAAAATCATTTCTTGCTTGTGTACAACTGTTTTCTGGTAGTGTTTCACATACCTTTGTCGTTGTTTTTAAATATAGGATAATTAATTCACTTTTTATTTTTGTATATTTATCCTTTATATAATCCTTATAATCTGGAAAATAGCTATCTATTTTATTATCAATTGTTAAGGCTATTTTAATAACTTTTAATTTTGCTGTTAAAGTTAAAGAATTAAATGTATGACCTTTTATCTCTTTATCATAAAAAATAAAATCTACAATTGTTATGAATGAATTTTTAACATTATCCTTTAAGCTTGATTTAGTTATATTATTTGCCTCATTTGATAATGTATTAATTAAAACTTCTTCAGTTACCTTAACTTCTTCAACTATTTCTTCCTTTATCTGTGGAGTTATAGTTGGTTCTTTTTTTGATTCTGTTGTAACTTCTGGTGTTTTAGTAGATTCTATTTCATCTTTATTATTTGTCTCATCATTTTCTGTTATTGTTTCCTTTTGTTCATTATTTATATTTTTATCTGTACTAGAAGCTTCTTTATTAATTGATTTTAAAAGCATCGGAACTATTAAAATAGAAATTATTACTACCCCAATTATTATACCTGCTATCATATATAATATATTCTTTTTATTCATTTTTTCCTCCTATAATTATAAAGAGTATTATAGTCTTCCTTTAATTGATTTAAATAAATATCTTTAGTATAAATATTTATTTTTTTTATATATGGGTTTTTTCCAATATAATTTAATAAAACTATTAGTAAATCTAATGTTGAATCATCATCTAAAAATAAACTTATATAATATTCTTTTTTCATATATAAGTCTTCTATTTCTTTGTTTAAATTATATATATATTCTTCTTCGTTATTGTTTTTACCTATAATAAAATCATAATTATCTAATTTATTGTCTTTTACTTCTATTATTTTTTTAGCTAAATTAATAAGATTATTAAAATTGGAACCTAATTTATTTTTACTATTATATATTTTAGCTAATAAGATAAATGTTTTATTCATAGGAATAAAATCATTATCAAAATATAATGTAGTTTTATTACAGTAAGGGCAAAGACATAAATCTTTGCTTGTTTTTTTCTTTATTTTATCTATATAAAAAATATTTTGACATGTATAGCATGCTGCTATGTTGTTATTACTAAGTTTTTTATATTCAGGAATATTATTTTTTAAGTTAGAAATTTCTTCTAATATTTCTTTGGTTGTATAGTCACTTTTAGGAAGATTATTATTAGGAATTAATAATAATTTTTTTAATATATCTAATATTAAATTCTTATCTTCTTGTTCAATACTTTTATTAAGTATAAATAATAATTCTTCCTCTTTTAAAGTTTCAGTATTAATATTATCAATTATTTTTATTTTTGGTATATAAATATATTCTTCTATTTCTTCTTTTAATTTATTAATATTTAAATTGCTTAAGTATTTTTCTAAATACCAGTATTTCATTTTATAGGATATCCTTTAATTCATATATTGAAGAGATAGAATCGTTACTTGAACCTTTATTTATATAAATTGTTTTCATACCTAGAGCTTTAGGTATTTCAATGTCTGTATCATAGTTATCACCTATTATTATACATTCAGTTATTCCGTTATTTCCTATTGCTCTTAGAAAGGCATTTTCATTAGGTTTTAAATAATAATCATCTGATGCATATATTTTATCGAAAAATTCTAAAATGCCGGCTTTTTCAAGTCTTTTTACTTGAGGTTCTAAAAACCAATTAGTTAATATAACTAATTCATATTTATCTTTTAAATATTTTAGTAATTCTATTAATTTTATATCTTTTTCTACTTTTTCATCTTTAATATAATTAAGATAATCATTTAGAAAAGATAAATCTAGGTTTTTCTTAGAGAATTTATTTATTAAATTAATCATATCTTTTTTTGTTAATATATCATATTTATATTCATAGTCTTCTATAGCTGTATTTATATTTTTTAAATCTTCTTCTGTATATGAAATATTTTGATTATCTAAAGCTTTTTTTATTGGATTATAATTATCACTTTTCCAATCTATTAAAGTATTGTCTATATCAAAAATAATTCTTTTATACATAAGTAACACCTCTTTTTTTATATATTATACATAATTATTTAATATTATACAAAAATAAAGTAGAATTTCTACTTTATTTGATTAATTCTTTGATGCTATTTAATATTTTTTCTATTTCTATATCTTTTGAAGTACTTTCTTTACGTTCTTTTAGTTCTACTAAATTATCTGATAGTTTTTTACCGATAGTAATTCTTAAAGGTATACCGATTAAATCCATATCATTGAATTTAACTCCTACTCTTTCATCTCTATCATCTAGTAAGACTTCTATATTATTTTCTTTTAGTTGATTATATAAATTATTTGCTAAATTCATTTGTTCTTCATTTTTAGTATCAACAACTACTATCGCAACTTTAAATGGAGCGATAGACATAGGGAATATAATCCCTTTTTCATCATTATTTTGTTCTATTATAGATGCAAGAATTCTTCCTATACCAATACCATAACATCCCATTACTACAGGTTTTAATTGATTGAATTCATCTAAGTAATTTAATCCTAAAGCTTTAGAATATTTAGTACCTAATTTAAATGTATTACCTACTTCTATTCCTTTTTTAAATTTAAGATTTTTACCACATGTAGGGCATAAATCATTTTCTTTTACATTTTTAATATCTGCTACTTTGTAAATGTTAATATCTTTTATATTTGTATTTATATAATGATAATCTGATTTATTTGCTCCTACTAGGAAATTTTTCATTAACATTACTTCTTCATCTACGATGATTGGAATATTTAAATCTACTGGTCCAGCAAAACCAACTTTTGCTTTTGTAATTTCTTCAACGTTTTCAAATGATGCTAAGACAGATTTTTTTGATTCTGTTATTTTAGAAACTTTCCATTCATTTACTTCTCTATCACCTTTTACTAGGCATGCATATAATTTTCCATCACAATCATAGATTAGTGTTTTTACCATTTTATCAATTGCAATATTATAATTATTTACAAGATCATCTATAGTTCCTACATTAGGAGTATGAAGTAATTCTTTTTCTTTTAGTTCATCTATTTGTTCTTTAAATTCACTTACGCATTTACTTACTTCTATATTAGAAGAATAACCACATTCATCACAAATAACTAATACATCTTCACCAATTTCTGTAACGGCTTGGAATTCTTCTGATAAAAGACCTCCCATAGCTCCAGTTGATGCTGTTACTATTTTATAATCAATACCAATTCTATCAAAAATATTCTTATAAGCATTAAACATTTTGTTATATGAAATATCTAATCCTTCTTCATCCTTATCAAATGAATAAGCATCTTTCATAGTAAATTCTCTTATTCTTATTAAACCATATCTTGGTCTTGGTTCATCTCTATATTTAGTAGCTATTTGATAAAGATTAACTGGCATATCTTTATAAGATTTGATTCCATCTTTAGCAATATTTACAAACATTTCTTCATGTGTAGGACCTAAAACATATTCTCTATTATATCTGTCTTTTAAACCAAACATGTCATTTCCAAAGATTTCTCTTCTTCCGCTTGCTACATATACTTCCTCTGGTAATAAAGAAGGCATAACTAATTCTAAAGCATCTGCTTTATTCATCTCATCTCTAACTATATCTTCAATATTTTTCATGGTCTTCATACCTAGAGGAAGATAAGTATATATTCCTGCTCCTGCTTTTTTAATCATTCCAGCTTTTACTAATAAATTACCACTTCTACTGTCTTCATCTTTTACATCTTCTCTTAATGTAAAGAAAAAATTGTTCTTTAATTTCATATTTATTCTCCTTTTTTTAACAAAAAAAGAACGATACTAAGGAGTGCTTAGTGCACGGTACCATCCTTTTATTTACTTAATTTGATAACGGTTTTAACCGGGGATATCCCACTTAGAGATTGGAATATATAAATTTATACACTAGGTTCACACTATCCCTAACTCACTTAGTAAATTGATTTATATATCATGTTCTCATCATTGTTTTAACGTAATGTTATATATTTTCTTACTTCTATTTCTTCTTCTTCAGCAAGAATATCTTCATCTAACATATCTTCATATTCATCGAAATCATCTTCCGGTGAAAATCTTTTTGTCTTTTCTTGTTTAACTCTATTATTTAGTGCTACTTTTTTTAAAACCATTGTAAGTCCAAGAACAGTAACTCCTATTATAGCTAAATTTCTTATTACTTTATCGTCCATTTCAAAACTCCCCTAATCTTTATAATGTAACATGTCCATTATATTATATTTTGATCTTTATTACAAGTATTACACCAATAATGAATACTTCTTTATGGCGTATTATACTATTATTTATAGTATAAGTCAATTAGTCTATTTTGTATAAATATAATATTAATTTTTTAAATAACTTTGTATCTTTAATATTATTTAACTTTAAATTATTAGTAATATTTTCTTTTTCTAACACAATTAAATCATCTTCTAACTTAGCACTATATATCTTATTAAAAACAATTGGTTCTTCATTATACTTGGTAAAAGATAAAGTCTCTTTTATGTTTATTGTTTTATCTAATTCATTATTTAATAGTAATTTAATACCATCTATACCTATTGTATCAAGTACATAATTTGTTTTTGTACCAGGAAAATTATTTAGTGATGGTATTTCTATAAATATATCAATTGCTAATACATCTTTTTTTAAAACATCACTCATAAATTTGGTTTTATAATTAAGATTATCTTCTATTTGATTACTATCAATATTTGGAATATCTATATTTTCTATATTAATATTTATATTATATTCTTTAAAGAAATCAATAATTAAATCATTATTATAATCATGATTATTTAAGTATGATATTTCCATTATGCTTCCTCAAAGAAAATGCTTTTTATTTTATCTTTTATATCTCTTGTTTTATCTACTATAGTAACTATTAATGTATCATCTTTTATTTCTAATAGTTCTGGAGATAAGAGTTTTTTATTTTTATTATCATAACAAACTCTAGTAGAATCATCATATATTATATATATAGCTGATAATTTACTTTCTTTTTGATAAGCATCTTGTACATATATAACTTTAAATATGTTTTGCTTTTCTTTTTTTTGATATTTCTTATATCCTGGAATATTTACTATATCAAACATTTCTGTATAATGTTTAGTAATAAAACCTCTTAAATTAATTTCTATATCCTTATCTTTATTAGAAGATTCCTTTTTATAAAACTCTTCAGTTGATAATATTGTTTTCCATTCTTTATAAGTAAACTTACCTATTAGGAAAGAAAGAACTTCTTCTATTAAATTTATAAAACTAGTATCTTTTTCATATTTGATTACTTTTTTATCTTTTGCAAATTCTAACATATCAAGAGTTATTTCTTTTGTTAATAGTCTTACAAATTTTTTTACTGGTTTTATTTCTTTATTAAATTTAATTATTTCTTTTAATCTATTCATAATAATCACCTGTATATATTATACACTAAAAAAGAAAAAAAATAACATAATGTTATTTTTAATATATTGCTTCTGCATTTACATTTATTTTTATTCCTAAATTTTTATTGCTATAATCACTTAAATTTAAATTAGGATCATTTGATATCCATAGTCTTATTCTATAATTTTTTTCATAATTAGGACTATTATCATTAATTATAGTTGAATATATAATTTTACCATTGGTAGTTAAATTATCTATATCAATAAAAGAATTAAGAGTGTTAAGAATTACTTCTTGTTCTATACCATTATTTACTTCTGTTAGATATATTTTTATAGCTTTTAAATCTATAGTTGTTTCTTCTGAGATTGAAGCAATTATTTGATATTTAATTTTTTGATTTGATTTATTTGATGAAGATATTTTAAAATCAAAAACATTGCTATCTTCTATAGTACTTTTACCAATACTATCATCGATTGGTAAGGCATTGATAAGATTAATACCATTTGTTTCTTCTTCTACATAATCAAAAGCTATAGTACCTGTTTTAATTATATTTTCTATTTTTCCTACTTTTGTATAGGAAAACATTGCATAAGTTATTCCTACTGATAATATTACTATAATCATTATACTTATAACTGCTAAAATTATTTTTTTACTTGCTACATCCATATTATCATTCCTTACTATACTATATATAGAATACAACAAATCTTACTTTTTTTCAATATAAATAAAAAAAGTAGAATAATCTACTTTTATTTTAAAATATTTTTTAATACTATTGTCTTTGTTCTAGACATTTCTTTTAATGTAGTTGATATTCCTTCGTTACCTATTCCAGAATGTTTCCATCCTCCGAATGGCATTTCTGCTGATCTATGGAAACTTGCTCCATTTATAACAGCTCCGCCTACTTCTAATTCAGAAACTACTTTAAAAGCTTTTTTCATATCATTGGTAATAACATTACCACAAAGACCAAATGATGATTGATTTGCTATAGAAATAGCTTCATCTATAGTATCATAACCTATAATAGAAATTACTGGTCCAAATATTTCCATATCTTTGGCAACATCCATATCTTTAGTTATATTTGATAAAATAGTTGGTTCATAAAAAGCTTGATTTCTATGTCCTCCTATTACTAAAGATGCACCACTTTCTATTGTTTTATTTACTTGTTGTTCTACTCTTATTGCAGCATTTTCATTTATTAAACAACCAATATCTGTTGTTTCTTCTGAAGGCATTCCTACTCTAAGAGTTTTTATTTTTTCTACTAATTTATTTATGTACAAATCTTTAATAGAATTATGTACTATGAATCTTTTACTTGCACAACATACTTGTCCAGTATTATATAGTCTTCCCCATACTGTTTCTTCTACGGCTAAATCTATGTCTCCATCTTCACAAAGAATGAAAGCATCATTTCCACCAAGTTCTAACATTACATGAGTAAGATTCTTAGAACAAGTTGCCATAGTTTCCATTCCTGCTTGAGTTGATCCTGTTAAACTTACACAATGAACTTTTGGATGAGCAGCTAGTGCTTGTCCTACAGTTTTTCCTTCACCATGGATAACATTGATAACTCCTTCTGGAACTCCTGCTTGAAGTAGTAGTTCACAATATTTAGTTAAAGTTAATGGATTATATGTTGATGGTTTTACTATTACTGTATTACCCATTATTAATGCAGATGGAACCTTTTGACCAAATAAATCACAAGGAAAGTTAAATGGTATTATACAAGCAACTACTCCAAGTGGTTCTTGAACAGTATATTGTATTGTTTTTTCTTGTCCCGGTTCAATTCCTAGAGGAATATTGATTCCATACATATGTTTTGCTCTTTCAACATAACCATGAACAAATGTTTTTGTATTTGCTATTTCTCCTCTTGCTTCTTTTATTGGTTTACCAGTTTCATCTGATAATAATCTTGCAAGTGATTCTTTATTTTCTTCTACTAAAGAAGCAAATTTTTCTAAGATATAACCTCTTTCATACATTGGCATATCTTTCCATTTTTTTAAAGCATTATGAGCTTCATTTACAACATTGTCTACATCTTCCAAAGTTGAATTTGGAATTGTGTCTATTAATATATTTGTAGCTGGGTTTTTAACCTCTATTAGGCTTCCATCGCTAGCATTAGTCCAATTTTTCCCTATTAAATTCTTCATATTCTTTTTATCCTACTTTTCGAATCCAGTGAATGATAGCATTAATCCTCCACATGTATTTCTACTATGATTTTTATATCCATATTCACCAAAAGTAAATATAGTTATAAATGGTGTACCATCAGTTTGTTTAACAAGTTCTCTATGTACTTCGTTTAATCTATCACCTATACCTATTTTTCTTCCACCACAGTGTACTAAGAAATAAGCACCAGCATCTACTTCTTTTTTAATTTCTTTAACAGCTTTACCCGTTGATTTAATTAAACCATCAACATCTGTTTCCATTTGAATAAGAGCTGTATTAGTTACTACTTTATTACCTACACTGATAGAGTTATCAGGATTTCCTGCCATAGGATGTCTAATAGCTATTAAATCACCAAGAGCATCTTTTACTCCTAATGGTTTAGTTATTGAAGCAACAAGTAAGTTTCCACCTTGTAAATCGCTTGCTTTTTTACCAATCCATTTAGCATATACTTCTAATGCTGGTTTGTTATTTATTTCTACTATTGTTCTATCTTTGTCAACTTTAGTTATAATTCCTACATTTTCTGTTTCTTCATAACTTCCAGTATATACTGTTTCAATTTCCTTATCTGTATAAAAAAATGCAACTGCCACACCATCGTCAACTATTTCTTTATCAGCAAATATTTGCCATTTTCCAGTTAGATCATTATCAGCAGCACTACCACCAAAGAATGGAACATCACCAATAACATCTTGAATTCCTTTTACATAAAATTCTTCTTCTTTTGGAGATGCAACCATGTAATAAAAAGATGGTGCATAGTCTTTTTTAGCCTTATTTAAAGCTTCTAATGCTACTTCTCTTCCTATTTCTCTTGGATTTTTTCCGCCTTCTTTACAAGCAATACCTATTTCTAAATCTTTGTCATCAATTAATAACATTCCTCCAAAACCTTTATCTCCTGTAATAATTCCATCTGGAACAATTATTGCTCCTGAAGAAGTACATCCAACAATTGGTAAGTTTGGTATTACAGATTTAACACCATCTATTACTTCTTTTTGATTATAATCTACTGAAGTAAATAGCATTCCTATTTTAGGATTTTTTAATCCTACTTTTGCTTTTTTTGCAATTTCTTTACCTGCTTCTATAGCAGATTCTAGTGTTGAATAACCAACGTTTGATTTTAACATATCTTTCCTCCTTCTAGAAAACTTTCTTGTATAATTCTAAAACATCTTCCACACTTGTTTCTCTTGGATTACCTGGTGTACAAACATCATTGAATGCTTGTTCTGCTAACCAAGGTAAATCTTCTTCTTTTGCATTAATTTCTCTTAGAGTTTGTGGAATACCTATTTTTTTAGATAACTCTATAACTGCATTTACGACTAAATCTACGCATTCTTCTTCTTTTAATCCATTTGTTTCTAATCCCATTACATTTGCCATATTAACAAATTTATTTGCGCATACACTTCCATTATACTTAAGTATTGTTGGAAGTAATAAAGCATTTGCTACACCGTGTGGTGTATCATATAGAGCACCTAATGAGTGAGCTAGCGAATGAACAATTCCAAGACCAACATTTGAAAATCCCATACCGGCAACATACTGTGCAAGAGCTACATTTTCAACTGCTTTTACATCTTTTTCAAGAACTGCTTTTTCTAGATTTTGGTAAATTAGTTTTATTGCTTCTAAATGAAACATGTCACTCATTTCCCAAGCTCCTTTTGTTATGTATCCTTCCATAGCATGAGTAAGGGCATCCATTCCTGTTGATGCTGCTACTAGTTTAGGCATACCTAACATTAATTCAGTATCTATAATTGCAAGTACTGGTATATCGTTAGGATCTACACAAACCATTTTCTTAACTCTTTTTTCATCTGTTATTACATAGTTGATTGTTACTTCTGCAGCTGTTCCTGAAGTTGTAGGTAAGGCAATTATTGGTAGTGATTTATTTTTTGTATCAGCAACACCATCTAATGATACTACATCTGAAAATTCAGGATTATTCATTATAATTGCTACTGCTTTAGAAGTATCAATAACACTTCCACCACCAACTGACACTATAACATCGGCATTAGCTATAGCACAGGCTTCTACTCCTTCTTTAACATTACTAACTGTAGGATTAGCCTTTATATTAGAAAAAACGCGATATTCTATTCCTGCGTTATCTAAAACATCAGTAACTTTTTTAGCTACGCCTGCTTCTATTAAGTTTTTATCAGTCATAACTAGAACTTTTTTATATTTTCTTTTTATTATTTCTGTTGATAATACTTCTCTTGAATTAAATCCAAAATAAGAAGTTTCATTTAATATAATTCTATTTGCCATTTTTTCTCCTTTATAATAAGTATTTGAGGAATTAACTATCCTCTATTTTTATTATAGAGAGTTTCTTCTTTATTGACAATAAAAGTTATTATTTTTGTAAATTAAAGTGTAAAATTTTACACAAAAAAAGTATAACTATTTATCTTGTTATACTTACTGTTTTACTATTGTATGTTATATCACCAGTTGTAAATAATGATTCATCATATGTATCAAAAACAATTTTGTTCCAGTGTTGTTTTGATTGAGATGTATATTTAATTGTTGTTAAGTTAGTATTATTACTAAATGCTCCCTTATATATACTTTTTTCATAAATTTTACTTCCATCTTCAAAAGTTATAGTAGTCAAATGATTGCTTCTAAAAGCATTCCCTTCGATAACTCTTACTGATTTAGGAATTGTTAAAGTTTCTAATGGATTAGATATAAAAGCACCAAATCCAATATAATTTAAGTTATTATTTAAATTTAATGTTTCAATTCTGTTATATGCAAAAGAATTTACTCCAATTTTTTTAACAGTTGATGGGAGATTAAGAACAGTAAATATGTTAGAAGCAAAAGCATTGTCTCCTATTTCTACTAGGCCTTCATTTAAAGTAAGAGAACTTATAGCACCTTGAAAAGCTGCATCTGAATCGACTTTTTTGACAGTTGATGGAATAGTTATTGAATAGATAGTATCAGATGTTATACTATTTAAAATAGTATTATCTATAGTTCCATCCACTTCTTTTATTCCATACATGTATGCATTTGCATCAGGAAATTTATTAGATGAAAATGCTCCTCCTCCTAGTATTCTAAGTGATGTTGGTAAAGTAACTGCTGTTAAACTGTTATCTGTAAAAGCTTTTTTACCAATTTTTGTTAATGTAGTTGGAAGAGATAAACTTGTTAGCAGATTGGAATAGAAAGCCTCATCTCCTATTTCTGTTACACCAGAAGTTACCGTAAGAGAAGCTATGTTATTATCGTAAAAACCGTTTAACTTTCTCATTGAGGCAGGAATTGTTAAAGCTGTTAATTTATTATTAGCAAAGGCTTTTTCTCCTATTTCAGAAACTCCTGTACCTAAATTTAAACTTGTAATAACATTTTGAGAAAATGTTTCTTCTTCAATTTTAAGTAAAGTATTAGGAATTGTAAGTGTTGCTATAAGGTTATTTTTAAATGCCTTTTTACCAATTGTTGTAACAGTTGTAGGTATAGTTAGAGATGCAATTTTATTATCTAGAAAGGCAGATTCCCCTATAGTTTTTACAGATGCTGGTATTGTTATTGTAGCTAGATTATTTCCATAAAAAGCATAAGCTCCTATTTCTGTTACTAATGATGGTATAGTAACAGTTGCAATATCATTTTGTGAAAATGCTGATTCTTCAATTTTTGTTAACGCGGTAGATAAAGTTAATGAAGTAAGAGAATTACTTGCAAAAGCTCCTTCACCTATTTTTGTTACAGTATTAGGTATTATTAGAGATGGTATATTATTGTATTGAAAGGCACTTTTACCTATTTCTAATAGCCCACTTGGTAAAGTTATAGATGCAATTTCATTAATAATAAAGGCCTCATCACTAATATATTTTAATGTTGAGGGAAATGTTGCTGATGTTAAACTGTTATATCCGAAAGCAGTTTTATTAATTCTTGTAACCCCTGATGGGATATTAATTGTTTCTAATTTATTATTAAGAAACGCACCATTTCTTATTAATGTTATACCTACTGGTAAATTTATTGATGTTAAGTTGTTATATGCAAAAGCAAATTTTCCTATATCATTTACTGTATCAGGTATTACTATGCTACTTATGTTATTTCCTGCAAAGGCATAATTCCCTATTTTTGTCACCGCAACTCCATCTATTTCATCTGGAATTACTACATCAATTGGACATAGATTTGTATCTCTACCTGATAATTCTAAATTTGTAATTAGTCCTCTACTTTCAAAAAGATAAAGAGTTTCTAAATGATTTAAACCTTCAGAATAAGCTATTGAAAATTCATTTACTATGTCATCAAATGTTATTTCATCTAATCCCAATTGTCCCCCAGAACATATTGTATTAATATCCGTTTCTGTCATTTCTGTTTCCGATAGCATTTCTTTACAAAATTTTTCATTTATGTCATATGTATAAGTATAGTTATCATAATTTAGAATAGTACCTGTTGTTTTATCAAAATTAAAACATGATTCAACTTCGGGACTACAATCGCCTTCATTTTTGGTAACACTATATTCCCCTAAAAAATCTTTATAAACACACCAATTTTCATCTGATAAATTCATTCTTGTTTCGCCATTCATTGAAAGTTCAATGCTACCTGAAAAAGAGTTAATATTTCCTTTGATGTCTATTTTTTTTATTAATTTCTCAGCTAGTTCATCATTACTTGATGATTTTAAAGTTATAGTTCCTTTATCTACATTTAACCAAGCTTTAAATAAACCATTATCTACATCAGAGAATTCTGTTGTTGATAGTAATTCTATACTTTTAGATAATCCTTTAACAGAATCTAAGGTAGCTTTTTTACTTGATGATTCTACCATTTCAAAGAATTCTGGTACTGTTATTAAAGTTATTATTCCTATTATAATGACTACTGCTAATAATTCTATTAGAGTAAATCCTTTTTGCTGTTTCATCTAACCAGCTCCCTTTTTTTACAATCTTTCGTCTAAATCTTTTTCCTTTAATTCTTGATTATTTATATAAGATACAAGTCTTTTTTGTATTCTATGAATTTCTTCTATATCATTATGAATAGATTCTAGGATTAATTCACTTTTCAAATCTACTCTATAATCATTATGATTTCTTAAACTATCTTTTTTTGCTTGTCTATTTTGGCTCATCATAATTATTGGAGCTTGAATAGCTGCTACTGTAGAAAGCAGTAAATTAAGTAAAATAAATGGATATGGATCTACGGGTTTATCTAATATTACTGTATTTAATATTACCCAAAATGCTAGAAAAGCACAGAATGTAAGAATAAATGTCCAGCTACCTACGATAGAAGATATTTTATCTGCAGCTAAGTCTCTCTTTTTAATATTTTGTTCTTCTTGCTTATCAATATCCACTGATAGTGGACTATCTATTAACATTTCTATTAAATCTTCTTCATCTTGCATATCAAGATTTTGATTTAACAACATTTTTACTATTTCTTTTTTTGTTTTTTTAGGTTGTTCAACAACTTTTTTCTTTTCTTTCATAATATCGTCTCCTTATTATTATCTTATATATAATTTAACACATTATCGTTTTTTTTACAAGAAAAAAAGGCTACCAAGAGCCTCCTCCTCCTCCACCTGAACCACCGCCAGAGAAACCTCCTCCAGAAGATGAACTTGGCATTGAAGCCATTGCAGAGTTTACATCACTTAATGTTGAATGCATAAAATTATTAAACATTAACATATTGAAAGTAGAATTGCTTGAATACCAATCTGGTTGTTCGATAGCAATTGATTCAAATTTATTAATCCATTTATCTGATAATCCTAACACGTATGTGTAAGGTAATATATCATAGAAATATTTAGGATTTTCTGAAACTAGTAATTCTAGTTTTTCTTTTTCAGCTAATTCTAAAAAATTTCTAAATCCATATATTTCTCCTAATATTTTATTTCCATATTCGGTTCTTTTTGTTATAAATTTCGCTACTGTTATTAAAACTAAGTTAGAAATAAAACCTGTTAAATAAGCAATTATGAAAACAGTTTGTAAAGTAATTATGTCTCCAAATAAACCTATTATAAAAAGATTACTTATTATCTGAGTTAAAATTAGGACTAAAATAAAAACCCATTTTGTTCTTTCTGTTATAGGTATTACAACAGGTATAATGGCAAAAATTAATATTGGAATAAATGCTATTAAAGCAAATCCTCCCATTAAGTAATAAAATCCTGGAATCCCTACCATGCAAAAGGCATTTACAATTAGAAATGTAAATAATATAAATCTATTTTTAGCACTTCCTGTTTGATACATTTTTTTTCTATTTTTAAATGTATTAACACTTACATTTATAGCAGATAATGTTTTATAGAATGAATTTTCTAAGTCTTTCTTTTCAATGATATCTTTTTCTTTAAATAAACCATCCATAAAGACTCTTTCTTGATCATTATTTCCATCATAATCTTTAAGTTTAATAAGTTTAAATTCTTCTTTTTTAACTAAAAATTCTTTTTTTGTTATTTCTTCTATTTTTATATATCCTTTATTTGCTAAATATATCAATAAAGATATTACATCATTATTTGTAGTATAACCTTTGTACTTATAAGCTAAATCTAAACTATTCATATCTTCTGGTGGATAAAAAGTTACTGGTTCTATTAATTCTTCATCTTTACCATATTTATAGAATAGACGTATTGCTAATCCCATAGTTATGAATGGTAAAATTATAGCAATAATATTCTTATAACTAACTTTGTAACCACTGTTTGTAAAATAATTATCTGTAAGTTCTAATCTTACTGTTAAAGCCTCATAAGGATTTAAACTAGATAAATAATACCCTTTTATATCATTTTCATTTATTGAATAAAATATATTATCTGTTAATGAACTTCCGTCTTGCCCATGAGTAAACCCTAACTTTTCCTCATCAAATTCTAAGGGCATATGAATAGTAAATGATACATTTTCAATTCTAGTATCCCATCCTGTCCCTATTATATTAAAATATAATTCATCTTTATTCTTTAGAGGATCTCTTCCTAAATCATAAGAATATTTAATTGTATAATTTACTTCTCCAGTATGAGTAACATCTTCTTTACCAATTTTGATTACAATATTTTCATTTTCCATGGAAGTTTCATATTCATCACTTACTTTTAAATTTAAAATTCTTGCTCTATTTTGACTAGTAGATCCTTCTCTAACTACTGTGTTATGAGTAGGAATTTTTCTAAAAATCCCATGCTTTTCTACTAGAAAATTGGCAGTTATTGTTTCTTCTATGTCTAGTATGTTGTTTCTGTTAACTTTGATATCTACATTATATTTACTTATATAATATTCATCTTCATTTGCAAAAGTGTTATTTGGTACTATTAATATTGCTATTAAAAAAAGAAAGATTAATTTTGTTAATCTTCTTGTTTTTATTTTGTTAATTTTAGAATTGAACTTTAACATTTTCTCTTTCAGTTTCGTTTACTTCAAACATTTTCTTAGAAGCAAAGTTAAACATCTTTGCAATTATATTACTTGGTACCATTTGCACTTTATCATTGTATTTTCTAACTATTGCATTATAGTATTTTCTAGATGATGCTATTTCATCTTCTAAAGAAGATAATTCTTTTGATAATTCACTAAAGTTTTGGTTTGCTTTAAGATCTGGATAGTTTTCAGCTAATGCTATAAGTTTAGATAATCCAGCAGATAATTGTTGATTTGTTTCTACTTTTTCATCTGCTGACATATTATCATATGCACTACTTCTTAAATTTACTATTTCCTTTAATGTTTCTTCTTCATGTTTAGCATAACCTTTTACTGTTTCCACTAAGTTAGGAATTAAATCCCATCTCTTTTTCAAATAAACATCCATTGTAGAGAATGCTTCTTCCACTTTATTTCTTAGGTTGATAAATTTGTTATATGTAGCTATTACAAATATTGCTAGTAAGGCTACTATAACTAGAACTACTATTAAAATTTCCATATCATTTCCTCCTATTATTGTTTTATCATAAATATTAAATATTTACAATTACTATTTTATTTCTTTTATCGTTTTTACAAATTTAATTATGCTTTTTTCATTTATACATTTTTCTTTTAAAGTATCATTTTTTTTGCTCATCATTTTTACAACAAATTTTTCTATTCCTTTTAATTTATTTACATCCAAACTACATCCAAAACATTCTTTTAATATAGCACATTCTAATATTTCTTGAGGATAATTTGTCCAAAAGTATTTGTCCATATTCTCTTGAACACCACAACATAAATAAAGAGCACATTTTTTCTTTAGTAGTTTTTCTTTGTTTTCAATAATAAATTTTTTTATTTGTCTATCTATCATTCCCATACGAATATAACTACCTATAACAATTACATCATAATTAGAAATATCTGGTTTTTTATCTTTTATATTTACCATTTTAAAATCTAACTCTTCTGATAAAATTTTACTGCACTTTTCGGTTGTTTTTGTTTTACTAGCATAAACTATTAAACCTTTCATAAGTTCCTCCAATTTCTATTTTTATTATATCATAATTGTATAATGATTTAAATTAATTTTCTTCTAGATTTCTTATTGCATTAATAATTGCTATTTTTCCATATTCATATGTTAATGAACCTTGTTGATAGGCAATATATGGGCTTCTTATTGGTCCGTCACATGATAATTCAATTGATGATCCTTGAGTAAATGAACCTGAGGCCATTATTACTTGATCTTCATATCCTGGCATATCCCAGGGCTCTGGGATTGCATTTGAGTCAATCGGTGATGACATTTGAATACCTTGACAGTATTTTATTAATTTATCTTTATCTTCAAATATAATATTTTGAACAATATCTACTCTTTCATCACTTGATTTTGGTTCTACCTTGTAATTTAATTTTTCCATAACTCTGCTAGTAAGCGTAGCTATTTTTAAACTATTTGCAACTACTACAGGTGCCATAAATAATCCCTGAAGAATAGATTTATTTATCCCTAGTGTAGGACCCACTTCTTTTCCTTCTCCAGGAACTGTTAATCTATCTGCTGCTAATTCTACATATTCTTTTTTACCAGCTATATAAGCTCCGTTAGGGGCTAATCCACCACCTAGATTTTTTATTAATGAACCAACAATAATGTCTGCATTATAAAAACCTGGTTCTTCTTTTGATACAAATTCACAGTAACAATTATCAATCATAATTATTACTTCATTATCTATCTTTTTAATAAATTCTATTACTTTTTTTACTTTTTCATTACTAATACTTTTTCTTGTTGAATAGCCTTTAGATCTTTGTATTTCTATCATTTTTATTTTCTTACTTTTTAATACTTCTTCTATCTTTTCATAATCAAAATCATCATTTATTAGTTCAATTTGTTCATAACTTATATTATATGACTTTAATGATGAGGAATTTTCTCTTATTCCTATAACTTCATGTAAAGTATCATAAGGAGTTCCTGTTATACTAAGAAGAATATCATCTGGTCTTAATATTGCAAATAAAGCTACTGTTAGAGCGTGAGATCCAGATATGAATTGACTTCTAACTAGAGAATCTTCTGTTCCTAAAACATCACTAAAAATCTTTTCTATTACATCTCTTCCTATATCATTATAACCATATCCTGTTGTTGAATTAAAATGGGCTTCATTAACATTATTTTTTATAAATGAAGATAAGACTTTATTACTATTATAATAACAAATGTCATCTATTTCTTTATATTTATCTATTAATTCTAATTCTGCTTCAACTACTATTTTTTCTATTTTATCCATTGTCTTTACCACCATCTACTCTTATTACTGAACCATTAATGTAACTTGCTTCATCACTTGATAAAAATGCAATAACATTAGAAATTTCACTTGGTTCAGCAAATCTTTCTAGAAGGATTTTTCCTTCTTCTTTACAAATTAATTCTTTATCCATATTCATATTCATTTCTGTATTAACCCAACCAGGAGCTACACAATTTACTCTAACAAATGGAGCAAATTGTTTGGCAAAATTATTAGTTAAAGATATAACTCCAGCTTTTGAAGCATCATAATCTAGGCTTTCTGGGTAATAAGTATCAATTGCATTAGTAGATGCAATATTAATAATAGTTCCATTCTTATTTTCTATCATTAATTCTCCTATATGTTTTGATACTAAAAATGTTCCTAATAGATTAACATCTAATATTCTTTTAAAATTATCAATATTTTTGTCTTCAAATGTTGTATCTATCGCAATAGAAGCATTGTTAACAAGGATATCTATTCTTCCAAACTCTTCTATTATTTGGTGTTTCATTTTTATTACTTCTTCTTCATTTGAAATATCGCATTTTACTATTAATGATTTAATATTATATTTTCTTAATTCATTTTCTAATTGAATTGCTCTATCTTCACTATTATTATAATTTATTATGACATCAGCACCTAAAGAAGCTAATTTAATAATAGTTTCTCTTCCTATTCCTCTACTTGAACCTGTAACTAATGCTATTTTATTTTTAAGATTCATAAATACCTCTTTCTATGGAAAAAGTAGATTACTCTACTTTACTTTATTATTTTTATTTTTAACCAAACTGGCTACTATTGTTATATTATTTACTCTAGATAAATCTAAATCATTTCCATTTTCTAATCTTACAACAGGTCTAGTTATCGAATAACCGCTAGTATTTTCTTTTACAACACCTTTATGGCCTGTTGATAATACTACTGGAACTCCTTTTGGAAAAGGTGGAACATGATTTAAAAATTCTTCTAATATTTTCATATTAAACTTTGTACCGGCTAAAGTCATTATTTTTTCTCTAGCCTCTTTAGGATTGGAATAATCTTCACCGTATTTTCCTGATAAAACATCGATATATTCATCTGCAATACTTATTATTGATGAATGAATATCTGCTTTTGTTCCTGTTGGTTTTCTATTAAATAATCCCGTACCATCTTCTCTTTCAGAATGGTATAATATAACACTTTTACTTATAGGATTAATAAGCTCAGCATTGTCTAAAAGTGCATAAGAATAATATGGATGTAATTGATGGTTATATGGAACTAAATCTTCTTTTTTTATTCCTAATTTATCTTGTAATGATTTTGAATAATTTCCAGCATTTAAAATATAGATATCACTACACAATTTACCAATATCATGGAAAATTGCTTCCATTGCCAATTCTTCAGCTTCTGGTTCTCCAATATTTAAATATTTTGAAACCAATACTGATAATTCAGTAACTGCTATAGCTTTTGCCATGACATTATCGCCTTCATTTTTTAAATCAAATAAATCAAAACAAAAATCTGTATTATAATAAACTTCCTGAGCTATTATTTTAGAATATTTAGTCACTAATTCAAAAGCTTTAGTCACGACAAGATATTTTTGTTTTAAAAAAGCTGAAGGAGCATTATTAGTACTATTTTGCTTTTGGCTTTTTTCTAGTGCTTTTGCTTTCCCAAAATTATATAAGGCATTATATAAATCGTTATAGGCACCTATAGCATCTTTTTTTACTTTTTCTGGAATTAAATCTTCTACAATGATATCAGAATTATATTCTTCATTAATATAAAATCCTGAATAGCCTTTATTTTTAAGCATCGTTAAATAATCTTCTTTTAAAGTAGCACCACTAGTTAATATTGGTACACTACTCTCATTATAGATATTTTTAGCAACATTCATTTCTGGTTTGGCATCATCAATATTTATATATCTCATTATTCATCCCTACTTTATTTATTTGTATCTTTATAGTAGTTTCTTTCAGAAATTTCTGATCCTACCCAATCCAAGTCTTCCATATCTACTTCTTCATCAAAACCTTCTTCACTCATATATGAATTGATTTTGAATAATAATTCGCTGTTGTCTTTACAATTTTTATAATCTATTCCAAATTGATTAAGAATAGACATTTCTTTACCTGTTAATAGAACTTCATTATTAATTCTATTTAAACTATTTGCTTCGAAATCCAATTCAAAGTCTAAGTCAATATTGTTATTTTCCATTTTATCACCTAATTAATTATATCATTAAATTAAAATAAAAAAAAGCAATATTAACTAATTAATATTGCTACTATTCAATTGTTTTAGGACGATTTCTTTATTATGAAAGAGATACCTTTTTTATTATGATTTTTAATATAAATATTGTATCCTAACATACTTAAAGTCTTCTTAACGATTGATAATCCTAATCCAAACTCACCCTTAATTCCCTTTCTATAAGGGATAAAAATGCCTTCGATTAATTCTTTATCGATATTAGGCCCATCATTGTAAAAAGTGATTTGGTTTTTTCTTATATTTACTCTAATTTCGGTCTCTGCGTACCTTATGAAATTACTTAATAAATTATCAATTATTGTTTCCCATGCATCCTCAGTTCCAACAAAAGTTAAATTTTTATCTATTGAAACTGAAAACTTTAAATTTTTATTATGAAATCTGAATTTATTTACACTAGAGTTAACTACATTAGTAATATCTATTGATTCTAATTTTAATAATTTTGAATCTTTTATATAATCCAACTTATTCAAATATAGGAGCGAATGTACTTTTTGCTCTAATTTAGAGGTTTGTTCCTTTATAATTGGCAAAGTAGTTATACATTCTTCTACTCCATCCTCAACTGCCTCAATATATGATTTAATAACGGTGAGAGGGGTTTTAAAATCATGAGATATGTTTTGGCAAACTTGATTTCTATATTCTTCTTGGTTTTTTATAGATACTCTTATATCCTCTATTGCTAGTTCTAAAGAACTTATTTCATCATCTTCAGTAAGATCTACTTGATGATCGTAATCTTCGTCATCAATATGATCTATCTTACTTTTTAGATTTTCTATTCTTCTTACTATTAAGCTACTCCAGATTACTAAAATCATGGTTACAAAAAGAAAGGTTCCTATAATTATCGGAAAGACATTATGAATTACTTCCTCTTCAGCAGCTTTTATATAATTATCATTTGTTAGAGCTATTCTTTTTACAGATTTCTCATCATTAACATAATAATAATAGTCACTACCATTATAATTAAACTTACCATAAATTTTATTTGTCAGTTTAACTACATCTGATATGTTTTCTATATCTATTATATTTCTTATATTATCACTAGCACTAGTTATATTTTTATACATATAAATATAAGCCATTTCCGTAGTGATAGGTTTATCCATTATATTTTCATTAACAAAATCTAATGGCTGTTTCAAATAATTATATAAACTTTTTTCATAAATGGGTAGCAATTGATGCGGTAAGATTATTCCTATTGAAAGTAAGATAATACTAAAAGTAATAACAATTATTGAAAGTAATTGCCTACTTAATTTACTCTTTATATATTTCATGATAATCTATATCCAAAACCATATATCGTAGTAATATTTAAGTTTGGCAACTTCTTTCTTATTCTTCTTACTAAGTCATCGACGGCACGATCACTTCCAAAATAGTCACTACCCCAGACTAAATTTAAAATATCATCTCTTGAAAAACTCTTACCTATATTTTTTACAAGTAATTCGAGAAGATCGAACTCCAATGTCGTCAATTGTACTTCTTTTTGATTATTGAAAACTATTCTCTTATCAGAATCTATCATATAATCCATATAATTTATTACATTAGAGTCCTTTTCTCGATATACTCTTTTTATAATATTGTTAATACGTAACACCAATTCTTTTGGCGAATAAGGTTTAGTAATATAATCATCACTACCTAGTTCAAGACCTATTATTTTATCTAGTTCTTGATCCCTTGCTGATGTAAATATAACAGGAATCTGTTTATCTACTTCACGGATAGCTTTGATTATATCATATCCATTTACATCATCTCCTAACATTATATCTAAGATCCATAGATCTACTTTATTTCCGATATAACTAAGGGCATCGGTTCCGTTAGTTAATTGTATGACGTTATAATTTGATTTTTCTAAATATGTTTTTATCAAATTAGATAAATCTTTTTCGTCTTCTACTAAACAAATGTTATACATCTTTACCACCTACCCATAGTATATCACTATCTATTTGATTATTCTAGTGTTTTATCACCAGTCCTTTCTTATAATATAGTTATGAAATTATTTAATCATATATCACCTTGACCCTTTCTTTTAATCTGTTTTTTAACTTTGTTATAGGATTTCTAAACTACCTATATCACCAGTCCCTTCTTTTTTATTTTTTATTAAAATATATTAAAATATTTATTGTTATTATTAATTATTTATTTATAGTTTTCTCTTAAACTATCTTGTTCCTCCTTTCTATGACTTAATTGTATTAAATAAATATAGTCAAATTATTTAATAATTATGTGAAATTGTGGGAAAGAAAAAAGAACTACTTTTTTAGTAGTTCTTTATAGTTTTCTTTCATATGATCTATACTTGCACAACTCATAAAGCATACAACTGGATTGTTATGTTTTAGAAGTTTATCTACAGTATCATCACTAATCATTTCTCCATTAGTTAATCCGTCTAATATTACTTTTGAAGTTACATTATTATAGTCTTCACTTTTTTCTCTGTTACATTCAATTTCTGTTAAATATGATTTATCTGCAAAGTTTAATGCTTCTGCAAATTCTTTTGGAAAAGCCGCTGTCCTAGAATAAGTATTAGGTTTAAATATAACAACTAATTCTCGATCAGGATATTTTTGTTTTGCAGCTTCTAGCGTTACCTTTATTTCTGTTGGATGATGAGCATAATCATCTATTATAACTGCCTTATCCAATTCTTCTAGAGCAAATCTTCTTTTGGCATTTTTAAAGTTTTGTAGTAACTCTGCTATTTTACTACTTGATATTCCGTATAAATAACATACTCCAATGCATGCAAGAGAATTTAATACCATATGCATTCCAAATAAAGGTAATTCAAAATGTCCAAATAATTTATTCTTAATATATACATCAAAAGCAGAACCTGATTCATTTAATTCTACATTTTTTGCAATAATATCATTATTATCGTTTAATCCATAAAACATAACGTTATCATTAAAATTAATTTTTCTTACATTTTCATTATCTCCGCAAGCTACTATTTTATCTTTTGTTTTCTTCGCAAACTTTTCAAAAGTTTCAATTATATCTTCTATATCTTTATATATTTCAGTATGTTCTAATTCTATATTTGTTATAACTGTTGTTGTTGGATGGTAAGCTAAAAAATGTCTATTAAATTCATCTGACTCTATAACAAAAATTTCATTATCTTTATTTGCATATCCACTTCCATCACCAATAAATGAATTACATCCATAAGTATTATTAATAATATGATTAATAAGTGAACTTGTTGTTGTTTTACCATGAGTACCAGATACACTAATTGTTTTATATTTATCTGTTATATCCCCAATTATCTCATTATATTTTTTAATTTCTAAACCAAGTTCTCTTACTCTTTTCATTTCTTTATGATCCATACTAAAAGCTACTGAATAAGTTACTATAGTATCTTCATCGATTTCATGATCAGTATCATAGAATATTTCAATTCCTCTTTCATCTAATCCTGTTTGAGTAAATTTATGATCTTTAACGTCATCATATCCAGATACTTCATGCCCTAAATCATATAATAATTGCGCAAGAGTTGACATTCCTGCTCCTTTAATTCCTATACAATAATATTTCATACTATCCTCTTCTTTCTATTAAAATTATACACATAGAATAGAAATATTACAATAAAGAATAAAAAAAAGAAGAGATTAATCTCTTCTATCATTTCTGAATGATCTTTTTTCGTTTTTCTTTTTGTCTCTACAATCTTTACATCTTTTTGGTTCATTAGTAAAACCTTTTTCTGCATAGAACGCTTGATCTCTTGCTGTAAAAGTAAATTCAGCTCCACAATCAACACATTTGATTGTCTTATCAGTAAATTCAGTATTCATATTGTCCTCCTTTATATACTATTGGATCTTAGTTCAAACTTATTTTTATCCTATATAAAGAAAGAATCAGTTTTGAATTTTGGATCTGTGAATCAATCACAACTTGATTATAGCATACTTCATATTAAAAGTATACTATTATTTTTTTTATTTTAGTTTTATAATATACATGGATTAAAGGAGGTTTTACTATGAATATTTTGTGTAATCTTTGTCCTAGAAATTGTTTAGTCAATAGAAATAAAAAATTAGGATATTGTAATGCTCCTAATAAAATAAAAATTTCTCTAGCATCTCTACATCATTGGGAAGAACCATGTATTTCAATGAATAATGGTTCTGGAACTATTTTTTTTACTCATTGTAATTTAAAATGTGTTTATTGTCAAAATTCAAAAATATCTACTGATGGTGTTGGTAAAGAAATATCCATAAGTAAGTTTGCTGATATATGTTTAAGTCTTCAAGCAAAAGGTGCCCACAATATAAATCTTGTAACTCCAACTATGTATGCCCCATTAATTATAAAAGGGATTAAGTTAGCTAAGTCAAAAGGATTAATTATACCTATTATTTATAATACTAGTTCTTATGAAAATATAGATACAATAAAAAAATTAAAAGGAATTATAGATATTTATCTAGCTGATTTTAAATATTTTGATAATGATTATGCTGTTAAATATTCTGCTGCTCCCAATTATAAGGAAGTTACTAAACTTGCTATAGATGAAATGTATAAACAAGTTGGTAAAAATGTATTTGATGAAGAAGGTTTAATGATAAGAGGAATTATTGTTAGGCATTTAATTCTTCCGGATTTATATGACGATGCAAAAAAAATAATTGAATATCTTTATGAAACTTATAATGACAATATATATTTAAGTATTATGAATCAATATACTCCGATCAATTATAACCCTAAGTTTCCTTCTCTTAATAATAAAATTCCAGAACAAGAATATAATAATATTATTAATTTTGCTTGTGATTTGGGTATAAAAAAAGCCTTTATCCAAGAAAAAGGCACTTGTTCGCTTAGTTTTATTCCTGATTTTAATACAGACAACATTTAGTCTATCTTTGAATACATCTTTGAAATAATACTTTCTATTATAATTGTAATTAGTGGGAATATTGGCGGAAACTTTGTTACTAGGCTATGGATTCCTCCAGCTATTGTTAAAAGTCCAAATAAAAGAATTAAATTATAATATACTTTCTTCTTTCTTCTATTTATTACTTTTAAATCATTAATGTTTTTCATTTAAATAAACCACCTTACATATAAATATATTTGAACGATAAAGAAAAAATAGTTAATAAGAAATTTTTTCTTTTTTGTTTTGTGATGAAATAAATTCATTGATATTATAGATCCTAATGATCCCCCTACTAATGAAAAGAAAAGTAAATTGTTTTCACTAATTCTATTTTTCTTTTTTATTGCGAGATACTTATCTAAACCATAAATAATAAAACAAAACAAATTTATAAATATTAAATAATAAATCATTCTTCTATAACTGTTACAATCTTATCAAAATTTCTTTTTAACAAGAAATAATTGATAATATCTGTTAGTGAATATAATACAATAAATAAACCTATTATTTGAGTAATTATTTTTGCTCCTTTGAAAGGATTTACTACAAAAACAAAACCAATTATTAATGTCATAATAGCTGGTACTAATGCAGATATCCATTTATTAGTATTATATTTTTTTAATTCTATAGCATATTGAATTTTAGTAATACTATTAACAATAAAGTATATTCCTAAAACAAATGGTAATATTGATACAATAGCTCTATTGTTATAAATTAAAATTGAACCTAAAACAATAGAAATTATTCCTATAGTTAAATCTAATTTTAAAAAATTATATTCATTTTTATTTTTTATATATTTAGAAATTCTATTTGTTCCTATCATTATAAATAAAATACCAATAGTTAAAGAAACTATAGATATTGTTGCATCTGGTTTAGTTAATAAGAATAAACCAATTGCTAGAAAAACTATTGATGTAATAATTGACATTCCAAAAGCCTTTTTAAATCCTAATTTAAAATCTATCATATAAACCTCCTATTATCTGATGAATTCCTTGAATTCATTTGGTATTTTAATTATAAAATGTAATTTTTGTTTTGTTATAGGATCAATTAATTCTACTTCGTTAGCTATTAAGAACATTCTTTTTTCTTTAGACATAACTCCATACTTTTTATCCCCTACTATTTTATGACCAATATCATTAAATTGTACTCTAATTTGATTTTTTCTACCTGTTTCTAAATTAATATCTAACATAGAATACTTTTTACTTTCTTTAATAACTTTATAATTTGTTATAGCAATTTTTCCTTCTTTTTTATCTTTTGTTACATAAACCATATTACTAGTTTCTGGTTCTATCAAATATGATACTATCTTTCCTTGTTTTTTTTCTAAAATACCTTCTACTATTGCTATATAGTTTCTCTTTAAAGCTAAATTATTCCAGTCTTTTTGTAATTCGAATTTTAATCTTTCATTTTTAACAAATATTACTATTCCTGATGTGTCTTTATCTAATCTATGAACAATAAATAAGTTTTCTTTACTATTATTTTGTTTTAAGTACTCTCTCATCATATGATATAAAGTTTTTTCTTTTTCTTTTTCTGTTGATACAGTAAGTAATCCAGCCTTTTTATTAACTACTAAGTAATTATCATCTTCAAAAATAATCGGTACTGGTGATTTTACTTTTTTACCTTCTGTTTGGATTATAATTTTATCTTTTGCTTTAACAGGATAATCATATTGACTTACAACTTTACCATTAACTAAGATACCGTTATATTTTAATACTGACTTTATTTTATTTCTTGATATTTCTGTATTTGAAAGAAGGTAGTTTAATAATTCACCTCTTTCCTTTACTAATATTTCTGTTTTTTTCATTTTCTTTCCTCATTTCTTAATTCCTTTATATAATATATCATATTTTTAAGAATATTAAAACTATAATTGTCTTTTTATATATAGGTATTAATTTACACAGTTTACATTTATATTTTACAATTCAATTGACATATATACCAGTCAAAAACTATAATCTTATTTATAGAATATGGAGGGATACTATGAAGAAAAAATTATATATATTAGCTATTTTCTTTTTGGGTTTATCTTTTTCTATATTAGGAACAGGGCTATACTTAAAAACAAATATTAGTTATGCTCTTACAAATAAAAATGAAAAGACTAATTTGATTGAAGATAAATATAATAGTTCTATTATGTTTACTATTTATAAAGAAGATGATGTTAAGTTAGGTACTTATAAAGTGCCTAAAGAAACAACTTTATCTACTAATCCTACAAACAAGCAAATGGCTTATTTATTATCTAAAATATCAACTGCTAGTATTTCATATAGTGATTTGACTTTTGATTTAAATCTTAAGAACTTCATAGAAAAGAATGATACATCTTTTGATATAAGTAAATATTCATATTTCAATATTAATTTAAAAGATACAATTAACATTAGTAGTTATGAGTTTAAAATATATGAAGAATCATTTGATTATCTTGATAGTTATTCACCTAATTCAATTAATGTAGTTAAATATGTAGCTGTATGTAAGATAGGAAATATGTATTTTTCAATAAGTTATAATGAAGATTTTTTAAAGGATATAAATACTAATTATCAAGATTTTATAAGTGGACTTGTAAAATAAAAGCAATTGATTATGAAATGCACCCTTGTGAGTAGACGTTAATAAAAAAGCATTTCAAATAAAAGTGATATAATACACTTCCGAAAGGAGGTGTATTTTTATGGCTTCGAAAGGGCAAAAATTTAATAAGTACTCAAAAAAAATTAAAGAATTGATTATTAATGAATTATCCAAAGGGAAAACATATACAGAGTTATCAAGAGAATATAATGTGAATGCTAAAACAATTTCTACTTGGCAGCAAAAATTAAGGCATCCTGAAAAATATCCAGGGCTAGATAAAAAACATGGGAGACCTAGGGAAAAAGATTTGACAAAAGAAGATTATAAAGAAAGATATGAAATACTAAAAAAATACCAGGCCTTCCTCAAGGCACAACGAGAGAGAAAGTAACGTTTATTAATTTATATAGAGAAAATTTCAAACTTTTAAACATGTGTGCAGTATTAGATATAAGCCCCAAAACTTATTATAAATATAGACATAAGGAAGACCCGGATTATTATGATTATTTAATAGTAAAAGAAATATTTAATGATTCTAAAGGCACATATGGATATCGCAGGATTGTTGATGGCCTAATTCAAAAATATGGTGTAATTATGAATGGGAAGAAGGTATTAAGAATAATGAAAAAATACAATATACAACCAGAGTATATAAAGAAGGCAAAGATTAAACATAAAAACAAAAGAATTGAAAATAACGTAAAACCAAACTTATTAAATAGAAATTTCAAAACAGATGCATTTAATAAAGTATGGGATACGGATGTTACATATTTAATATTTAAAGGAGCTTGTGCTTATTTATCAACTATTATAGATTTATTTGATAGACATGTAATTGCTTATAAAATATCTAAATTCAATGACAATAAATTAGTTATAGATACTTTAAATGAAGCCTTATCAAAAGAAAAAGATGTAAATGGATTGATCATACATAGTGACCAAGGTTTCCAATATACATCTTATGAGTACAAAGCTATTTGTGAATCAAATGGAATAACTATTTCCATGTCTCGAAAAGGCACACCAATTGACGATTCCCCAATTGAAAGTTGGCATGCTATACTTAAGAAAGAAACTTTGTACAACAATAATATTACATCTTTACAAGAATATATTCAACTTGTAGAAGAATGGATATTATTCTACAATACGGCTAGATTAAAGTCAAAGGTTAAAAATAATAGAAAAATTTATACAAAAAGAGAAAAATAATTTTCTCTTTTTAATATAATACTTTTTTATTGATGTCTACCATTTGGGGTTCACATCATTAAACAATTGCTTTTTTTATTATTTCTTTTCTATACTACTTTTTATAAATCCATCAAATAATGGATGTGGTCTATTTGGTCTACTTTTAAATTCTGGATGAAATTGAGAAGCAATAAAGAATGGATGATTATCTAATTCTATTATTTCCATTAAATTACTTTCTTTATTAACTCCAGTAAATTTAAATCCTTTAGATTCTAATTCTTCTTTATATTTATTATTAAATTCATATCTATGTCTATGTCTTTCTTGTATTTGTTGTTCTTTATATAATCTTTCTGCTAATGAACCTTTTGTTATTTCGCAATCATAATTACCTAATCTTAAAGTTCCACCTTTATTGATAACTATTTTTTGATTTGCCATTAAATCTATAATAGGATTTTCTGTTAATTCATCAAATTCTGTTGATGTAGCATTTTCTATATTACAAACATTTTTAGCAAATTCTATAACAGCTAATTGCATACCTAAACAAATACCTAAAAAAGGAATTTTATTTTCTCTTGCATACTTAATAGCTTTTATTTTACCATTTATTCCTCTAGAACCAAATCCTCCTGGAACAATTATACCATTAGTATTTTTGAATATTTCTTTTAAATTAACATCCTGACATTCTAAAGTTTCTGAATCAACCCAATTAATATTTACTTTAGTATTATATTTATATCCAGCATGTTTTAGTGATTCTTTTACAGATAAATAAGCATCTTCTAAGCTAACATATTTTCCTACCAGAGATATTTCTACTTCATCTTTTAAATTATCTACAGTATTAACTAATTTATCCCAATAATTTATATCGCATTTTTTTTCTTTTAAATTAAATTTTTTTAAGATAATATTTTGAATATTTTGTTTATAAAAATTAATTGGTATTCTATATATATTATCTACATCTACTGCTTCTATTATATTTTCTTTAGGTACACTACAAAAAAGGGATATTTTATTTTTTAAAGCTTCACCTATTTCCATTGGCGATCTAGTAACTATAATATCTGGTTGAATACCTAGTCTTCTTAATTCTATTACACTTGTTTGTGTTGGCTTTGTTTTTAATTCATTTGAACCATATAAGTACGGTATTAATGTTGTATGGACAAAGAAGGTATTTTCTTCTCCTTGTTCCATTCTAAATTGTCTAATAGATTCCATCATTACAGATGACTCAATATCACCTACTGTTCCACCTATTTCAGTTATTACAACATCTGCATTACTTGTTAACCCTGCCTCATATATTTTATTTTTTATTTCGTTAGAAATATGAGGAACTATTTGAACAGTTGCTCCTAAAAAGTCTCCACGTCTTTCTTTATTAATAATATCTGAATAAATTTTTCCATTAGTAATATTGGAAGTATAATTTAATTCCTCATCAATAAATCTTTCATAATGACCTAAATCAAGGTCTGTTTCACATCCATCTTTTGTAACAAAAACTTCTCCATGTTGAATAGGAGACATTGTTCCTGGATCTACATTCATATAAGGGTCAAATTTTTGCATAAAAACCTTATATCCACACGCTTTAATCAATAAAGCAATTGATGATGCTGTTATTCCTTTACCTAGCCCTGAACAAACACCACCGGTAACAAAAACGTATTTTGTCATATAAAAAAACACCTCAACTTTCTTTCAAGAGAACTTGTAGGCTCTCTTAAATTATACCACTTTTTTATTAATAAGAAAGTACTTTTTAAGTTTTAGTGTTTAATTATTTAAAATTTCCCCTAGATCATATATAGTTGTATTTTTATAGATAATAAATCTAGGTATTTTATATTTATCTGTATACTTTGTAGCTTTTTTATTACCTCCTATAAAAGCTAATTTGAATCCAGTCTCTTTTACTGCGTTAACTAAATTAGTGTTATATAAGTAATATGGGTAGCAAAAAGCTATATTACTTCCAAGTGTATTTATTGATTTATTTAAGTCAGTTATTAATTCATCTTTAGATAGACATAATGTTTTACTTCCTCTTGAAACATTACTACAGTAATTAGTTTCGTGCATATTATCTGTATGTGATTCTATATTAAGATATTTAGATTGATAATTATTTTTATCCCACCATGATGTTACAAGAAATAATGTGGCATTCATTTTATATTCTTCTAATAAAGGTATTAAATAATTGCCATTATGAATTCCTGTTCCCAAAGCACCATCATCAAAGGTAATTAGAATACTTTTTGTAGGGATTGTTTTTTCATTATAAATCCATTCTTTAAACTCTTTAATTGTTAATGTATAATAATTATTTTTTTTCAAATATTCTAGATGTTTTCTAAAATTATTTTTACTTATACAAATTGATTGATTACAACTTTCTTTATCTGAATCATATATAAAGTGGTAATTAAGAACAGCTACTTTTTCTACTATTTTTTTGTTTATTACTTTTATTTTTCTAGTTATAAAAGACTTATTATTGCTAGAATCACTAATAGAATAAATTATAGTATATTCACCTATTTTGTTAATGTTTAAATCACTGTTTATTACAACATTTTTATCTAAATCATTATCATAATTATCTTTTACAGTATAACCTTTTTCTGTATAATTTTCATTAAGATATATGGTAATTTCTTTTTCACCAATTAGATTTATCTCTGGAGCATTTATATCCATTACTATAACTTTTCTTTTAATAGAATTTTCTTTATTATTTAATTTTATTTTATAATTTACATAGTAAGTCCCTGGTTTAGTATTATCAATATTATTTGTTATTTTAATTTTACTAGAGACATTTTTTCCTCTGTAAACAGCTGTTGCTTTTTGTTCTTCATATTGTTCTCCTAATACAATAGAAGTAACTGAAGAAGAATTTAAATATATTTTTATTTCTGAAGTTCTTTCTAAGTAGATATTGTCCCAGTAAAGATAAATAACAATAAAATATATTATCATTAATATCTTTTTAAGCATATATCCTCCTTAATTATGGGCTTATTATACCATATAATAGCAAAAAAAGAAAGGCTATCCTTCCTTTATAAAATTATTTCACTATTTTCTTCTTTCCTATCTTTTCTAAGAATAAACTTATTGTTACTGACGACATTATAAACATATATGGTTGAAATCCATAGGCATATCTTGGCATTACTTCTATCAATAAATATACTCCGAAAAAAATAGACAAAATTAGTGATATAAAGAAATAATTTTTGTTTTCTTTTAGTAGTTTTATATTAAATATAGTAAATAATACTAATATATCTAAAATAATAATATAAAATTGATTAATACCATTAAATATATTATATATGTTAGGATTAATTGAACCTATAGACCATGATAAATCCGAATTAATCCATGTTATCTTTATTTTTTTTAGAAATAACTCTGGTAAAGATTTATAATTTGAAATTCTTTTTTTTAATTCATTCTTAGCCTCTAAAGTTTGTGTATAACTAGAATAACTTTTAGCATCTTCACTACTATACATACCATTTGTATTTGTATTAAATCCTGTTACAAATTTCCAAGTAGAATTCATATTTTTCAATCCATTTTCACTTAGATTATTTTTAATTATTAAAAATGATGCTGTATTAAATACAATAAAATAAGTGCTTATTATAACTAAAAAATATAAGAAAACTTTTTTAAAATTGTATTTTTTAATTATTAAATAGAATCCATAAATAACTAATGCTGTGATATAAACAATACCTTCCTGTCTTAAAATATTACTAATTCCTAGTAATAGACCTATAACTATACTTTTTAATAATACTTTCTTATTAAAATCTAATTTTAGAATCATGTAAACGAAAATAAGGGATAGAAGTAAAGGTAGGTGTTGATTTGTTAAAACATTATTTAATAATAATGGGAATAAAAATATTGTGTAACCTATACTAACTATTTTTGCACTTTTTTCACCACTTATATCTTTGCTAATTAAATATATCATTACTGGAACAAATGAAGTTATAATAGCATTTAATATTTTTAAAAATAATGGACTATTAATTAAAGAGAGAATTAATGTTTGATATAAAACATGTCCCATTTGATATCCCCATGTTAGAAAATAAATAGAATTTTTATAGTTAGAAGTTTTATTTAATAACTCTACTGAGGCATCATACATAGTTTTAAAGTCCGAAATAATATCTGTTTTAATAAAAATAACTACTATTATTCTTAGTAAAAGAGATACAAAAAATAAGGAAAAAATAAATTTATTTTTATTTAAAATATCCTTTAACTTTTTTTTATTAATCATAAGACCATCTCCTAAGTAAATTATATCATGGTTAATAAAAAAAATAATGTATATAATTAACTATATTACATTATTTTTAATTTTTATGCTCTTTTTCTTTCTTGTTCTGTAACTAAATTATTTTGTTTATTCATTAGTTTATCTATAATAATAAAAGGATCATCAACTATTAAATCTTCTATATTAACAAAATGAATACCTGGAAAATTTTCTTCTTTTTCTATATTAATTTCAAAATGTTTTTTAATATTTTCTAAACTAAATTTTCTTTCTTTTAGTCTTAATAATTCACCAGTTGTATACATTTTACTATATTTAGATACTTTTTCTAAAGTATTTCTTTTTGATTCAACTTTTTTTAAAGAATCTGTATTATCTTTTTCTTCAATGATTAATTTATCACACATTCTTTTTATTTCTTCTAGTTTTTCTTCTCTTTTATCATATGAATCTACTACTACTTTTTCTTTTGTTAAATCTTGTAGTCTTTGGAAAAATTCTTTATTTATCTTATTGTTAGTATTCTCAAAAGTAGATTTTAACATTCTTTTTTTTGTATTTATAGCTTCTAGTAATTCCTCATAATTAGGTTTATTTGTATCTATTTGTTTTTGCTCTTCTTGTATTTCTAATAACTTTTCTGAAAAATCACTTTTCAATTTATCCATCTGAGGTTTTAATTCAAAAGAAACTTTTTGACTTAACATTTCGTTATATAGTAATTCTACATATTCATTTAGACTTTTATCTAAGTGTGGTGCTACTTTTGCTATGGCTAGACTAATATCAATTTCTGATTTTATTTCTTTTTTTAAAGATAATATAAACTCATTTAAAACACCTTGGTATTCCTCTTTATTTGTCCAGTCTACACCTATCATTTTTTTGACGATTTTAAGTCTTTCACAGTGATTAGACTTATATAAAACTCTTTCTTTTAGTTTTTCACATTCGTATTGTTCACTATATAATTTAAAAAAATGTTCAATTTGAAATTGATCTAATTCTTTTCCTTTTAATTTACTAACTTTTTCAGGATAACTATTAACCATATTAATAATTCTATTTTGTATTCCTTCAAGTCTAATAATATCTTCTACACTTGGTTTATATGGACCTTCAATATGTTCGTTAATTGTCTTTATAAGAAAAGCTTTTTCTTCGTTTTCCATTATAACATTAAACATATAATACCTCCATTCTAGTATATATACTTTAATATTATAATTAATATGGAGAAATTGCAATTAAGAAGATTAATTTGTAATAATATTTACATTTTTTTACTTATTATCTATATCTAATTCTATTTTTCCATCTTTTATTTCTACTATACGGTCTGCTTTTTCAGCTATTTTTTTATCGTGAGTTATAATTATAAAAGTCGTTTTTAACTCATAACAAATATTTCTCATTAATTCATAAATCTTTTCGGTGGTATCTGAGTCTAGGTTACCTGTTGGCTCATCTGCTAGTATTACTTTAGGATGATTTATTAAGGCTCTTGCTATTGCAACTCTTTGCATTTGCCCACCAGATAATTGATTAGGTTTCTTATCTAGTTTTTCTTTTACACCTACTAGATTTAATAATTTAATAGTTTCTTCTCTTTTTTCTTTTGTTACCTTATTTTCTTTAATTTTAACTGGTAATAAAACATTATCTAAAACTGAAAATTCTGGTAATAAATAATGAAATTGAAAAACGAATCCTATTTTTTCATTTCTTATTTTTTCAAGTGACTTAATATCATTATAATCAACTAGTTTATCATCAAAATATAAGCTACCTTTTGTAGGTTTATCTAAAGTACCAATTATATTTAATAATGTACTCTTGCCTGAACCAGATTGACCAATAATAGAATTAAATGTTCCTTGTTCAAAAGTTAAATTTATATTTTTTAATACTTTTATATTTTTTTCATAATTTTTTTCAATACCTTTTAATTTTATTACACTCATATTGTCCTCCTTAATTATTTCTAATTATATCTATTGGATTTAATTTTGATGATTTAATAGCAGGTATTATTGATGATACACTTGCTGCTACTATAGATATTAATAAAGATATAATCATAAAAGTATTGTTTATATATATTGGTACTACTGGAGTTAAGTCATCGTTTACTGCAAAAGTAGTAAACATTTTTAGTAATAAGTAACCAAATATTATTCCTAATATTCCCCCTATTACACCAAGTATTAATCCTTGAAATAAGAATGTATACATAGAAGTTTTTCTATTTAATCCCATTGCTTTTAAAATACCAATTTGTTTTGACTTTTGAATTACCATAATAGTTAAGACACTAGCAATGGCTAAAACAACTGAAACAACAACAAATACTTGAATCATAATACTAGAAATTGATTGTCCTTGTAATCCACTAAGTAGGCTTTCATTTTTTTCTTTCCAAGTGGTTATTTCATAATCTTTTCCTAATTTTTCTTGCATTTGTTCTTTTATTTTATCAACTTCAAATAATTTATCTTCTATAACTGTAATTTCTAACTCATTTATTTTTAGATTTTCGTTACTAATACTAAAAGCAAATGTTTCATTTATACTTGATACACCTAAATCAAAGAATCCTACTACTTTATATTTTTTTTCATTATTTTTATTTATTAAAGTTATTATTTCATTTTCTTTTATCTTAGTATTAAACGAAGTACCTAAAATTATTTCATTTTCTTTTACTGGTAATTTTCCAATAAATTTACGGTTACTTATATTGTAGATGTTATTTGCTTTTTTAATATCTGTTTCTTTTAAGAAAACGGGAAGGACTTCATCTTTTAATTTTATGGCTATATTATTATTTAATACGGGAGATATATATTCTATTTCTTCTGTATTAATTTCTTTAATTATTTCATTATAATTAATACCATCTTTGTTATATATTACTATTTGTGGAGAGTTTCCTATTGTCTTATCTACAAGAGATTTTTGAAGACTCATTATTAATGTTCCAATAAAGACTTGGACAGCTATACCTACAGCTATACCTATTATGATAAATATAGTTTGTGATTTTCCTGATGATAGAAATGATTTAGCTAATTGAAATCCTAATTTCATTTAAACCACTTCCTTTATCTTTTTATATGAATCTAAGTATCCATCTGCATGTATTTCCTTATAAAGTTCTTGTTCATTAGTAAATGCAGCTCCAGATACATATATTTTAGTTTCGCTATCAGTTTTCTTTCTTAAGTTTTCTATTATTTTATGAGTAGCTATTATATTGTAGTAATTTTCTACTTCTATTAATATTATTTCTGGTTTAATATAATCTATTGCATTATAAAAATCTTTATATGGAGTATTTGCCCCTATGAAATATGTTTCATAACCAAATAATCTTAAATAGTCAGTATGAATTCTTGCTTCAATATCATAATATTCTTCAGGAGGACATAGAACAACTGCCTTTTTTGATATGTTTTTTTCTATATTTTTTGTTACTATTTGATATTGGTTTTCTATTATAGTTCTTATCATAGATATTTTTAAGTGTTCTTTCCATACACAAATATTTTTATCATTTAGATTACATTCTTTTTTTCTTAATGTAGGAATTAGTATATTTTCATATAGTTCTATTATGGATATATTTCCATTTTTAATATTTTTCGAAATATAAATAAGTAAGTCTTCTAGATTACCCTCATTAAGTAATTCTATTATTTTATCATCTATCTTTTCCATATTATTCTCCTTTATTTAAGATACATTTTATTGCAGATATATCTTTATCTTTTACTTCTAACATAATATCTACTTTTATATTTTTTAAATTGGCTTTAAACTCATTAAATATTGTTAAATCTATTGTTTCTGAATGAGATCCTTTTCTTTTATCTATAGCTTGCTGTGAGTAATGTATTTTTTGAACACCATCTTTATCTTTCCATGTTTCTTTTACTTTTTTTATCCAATAGTAGTCAGAATTATTATCAGAATTATTTATTTTATTATGCAAATTATCATATACTACTGGAATATTTGCTTTTTGTGATATTTCTAATACATCTTTTATATTATATGATTTATCATCATTTTCTATTACTAATCTATCTTTTATATTTTGATTTAACCTGTTATAACTTTCTATAAATCTTTTTTTTGATTCTTCTTTGTCCTTATAAACTCCACCAATATGAAGGATTATTTTTGAAGAGGAATTAGTGTTTAAAGACATTAAAAATTTAGTATGATATTCTAAATCTTTAATACTATTTTCTAAGACTAACTTATTTGGGGAATTTAAAACAGTATATTGACCAGGATGCATTGAAACTCTGATATTATACTGTTTTATTTTTTCACCTATTTCGGTTAATTTGTCTTCAAATAGTTTATCCCATTCCAATTTATTCAAATTACTTGAACCAAAAGGAATTATATCAGAAGAAATCCTAAACATTCTTATATTATGTTCATTATTGTAATTTATTTGTTTTTCAAGCAAATTTAAATTATGTTCTATTATATTATATAATTTTTCTTCTGTTATATTATCTTTTCTTATTGTTTTATAGTTATCTTTTATACCAACAGTAAGACAGGCATAACCTATTCTATTTATCATAGTAGTTTTATTATATCCTTTTCGATATCTTCTGGTTCAACCATTGGAGAAAATCTTTTTACTATGTTTCCATCTCTATCTATTAAAAATTTAGTAAAGTTCCATTTAATACTTTTACCTAACAAACCTTTACTATTCTTTTTAAGATATTTATATATTTCAGAAGAATCTTTTCCATTTACATCTACTTTAGCAAATTGTTTAAATTTAATACCAAATCTTCCTACACAAAAGTCGTGTATTTCATTGTTACTCTCTTTAGCTTGATTAGCAAATTGATTACAAGGAAAATCTAATATCTCTAAACCTTTATCTTTGTATTTTTCATAAAGATTTTGTAATCCAACGTATTGGGGTGTAAAGCCACAACCTGTAGCCGTATTAACTACAAGTAACACTTTATTTTTATACTCTTCTAAATTATTTTTTGTTCCATCCATATTTTCAACAACTACTTTGTATAAACTCATATTATTTCTCCTCTAAATTTTTAATTGCTTCTATTAAATCTTGTCTTACAATTTTACCGACAATTCTATAAATTTCTTTATTTTTTTTGATAAAAACTATTGTTGGGTAATATTCTATTTCATAGTCATTAGTTAGTTCTGGATTTTTATCTACGTCTATTTTTTCTAATTCATAATTGCTTGGTATTTGATAATCTTCTAAACTATCATTAAGTAATTTACAAAATTTGCACCATGTTGCGTAAAATTCAAGAATTTTTATTTTTTCTTTAATAATTATTCCCCCTTTGAATTTATAGCTATTTCAATTAAGTTTAATTTGGTAATAACGTTTTTAATACTTTTATCGATTAATTTATAATAAACTTCTAAACCCGTTTTTCTAGATTCAATTATTTTTAAGTCTTTAAGCTTAGATAATTGTTGAGAAATAAGTGATTGAGAGCATTTTGCACAATGTTGTAAATCTCCAACCTTTACTTCTTCATTCATTGCTAAATTAATTAGGATGCACATTCTTACCTCGTTTGATAATATTTTAGATATTTCAGCCATTCTTTTTATTTCATTATTCATTTTATCTCTCCTTTCTAAATATAACTATATTATAATATCTTAATATTTTTATGTCAATCTTTTTTACAAAAAAAAATAAACAGAATTATCTGTTTATTTTATATTAATCACTTATAAAAGTTCCTGTTGATATTGATCCGGTTGTTATAGAACCAGCTCCACCAGCTCCTCCATTCGGAGAAGAACCTCCATTAGCTGTAATAGTACCTCTTGTGAATGTATTTTTGTAGAATATATTTATACTTCCTCCACCTGAAGAGCCACCATTTACTCCAGTTACTGAAGAATATCTCCAGTAACCTCCGTTTCCACCTTTGGAACCATTTGAAACTATACTACCTTGATTTATTAAACTATTTGTATAAATAGTTAATAATCCACCAGT
>JAQUVS010000005.1:0-2555 GCA_028693275.1 Bacilli bacterium | reverse complement strand
GTCATTGAAATAATTCCATTATTAGTTAATGTGCCGTCTACATATATTGTAAAACCTTTTTTTCTAACTTGAGGTGTAATAGTTATACCTGTATCTATTGTTAGATTTCCAGTATATCTATACATACACATATAAGTATCTAAAACTGTTGAACACAAGTTTGGTGTTGATGAATATGTTGTATTTCCTGTTACTTTGAAGTATTCAACAGGAATTGTAGAGCCGTTTTCTAAATATACTACATACCTAGCTCCATCAATTAAGTTATCCATCTTGGCAAAATCATATAACGTTCTTGCGTGTACTATTTCTCCGTAACTTGCAGTAAATGTCTTTGTTGCAGTAGCTACTAGTCCATTTCCCGATGTCACAGTACAAACAACAGTATAAGTTCCTGATGGTAATGTACTTGTATTTGTATAAGTTGTTGTGCCAATTTTACATACTGATGTTCCGCCTGATAGAGACATATTCAAATAGTATGATGTTGGTAGAGGAACAGATTCTCCTACCGATACAACATCTTTAAGTCCTGATAAATCTACAATTGGTGTTGTATTGTCTATTTTTGTTACTACCAAACTATTTGTTTTTACTGTACCATTTGGATCTTTTATTCTTCCATATACTGTTTGATTTGTATCTAATATAAATGGTGTTATATAAAAATTCCAATTTGTATTATCAAAACTATATTCATATGTATACTCATTTGATGGTTGATTTGCTGGTATTGCAAATGTAATTGTTTTTGATGGCTTCCATACTGTTGGATCTGTAGAAGTTATTGTTGGAGCCGTCATTGTTGGTGTTGTTATATTATATGTTTTTACTAGACTAGTTAAACCCAAAATATTTTTAACTCTTACATCTACTACATATGCTGTATTTTCTGTTAAACCACTAAACTTATATATACTTGACATGTTTGTATCTATCCATTCTCCTGAATTTAATCTTACTTCATATTTATATAATTCACTTTCTGGATCTGTTGCATTTATTGTTAAAGTAATACTTGATGATCTTGTTACATTTGTTACCGAATTTACTACTGGTGGTGTATCATCTATATTTATTACTTTATAATTTGTTTCTTCTGAATATACTTCAAAGGAATTTATACATCTTCCGTATATTATTGTATTATTTTTTGTTACTGTTATTGGACTTGTATATTTTTGCCATGTTGTCTTTTCTAATCCTGGCTCCATTATACTATATTCACTTGAGATACATTTACTTGAGTTTATTACACTTACATTTACTTTATCTGTATATGATGTATCATCTATTAAGTATGTTGGCCCTGTTGGTTTTGTCATATCCCATCTCATATATATTGAATCTCTTATATCATATACTGATCCTTGAACAAAATAATAATCTCCATTGAATACTTTATATAGTCCGTTTTCATCTTTTATTTTTATTATTACTTTATTATTATTTACTATCTCGTCTTCATATTCTGCTTTTATTAAAAGAATTCCATCTGATGGATATGTTTTCCATGTTCCTGCTGTTGTATATTTATATTCTTTTACAAAGGCTGTTTTTGGATAGTTTAATTTTAATAAGAAATATTTGTCCATTTCTATGATTGTTACTTTATCTAATGTTGCATCTGTTTTTATGTTATTTATATTTCTTGTTGCTATTTTTTCACTTGTTCCATTTGATCCATAAGCATATATTGTTGTATTTTCTTTTACTATGAATGGGCCTGTGTAGTTTGTTAATTCTCCACTTCCTATTCTATATTGTTTTGTTGTTGCTTCATTTCCGTATGCTATTGATACTTCTACTTGACTTGTCATTGTTGTTTCTGGATTTAGTGTTATTACTGGAATAGATACTTCTGGTGTCCCTATTCCTGTTATTAATTTTTGATTTCTTCCATATCCATTTGATGATGATGCTACTCCTATTACTGTTGTATTTTTAGTTATTTTTATTGGCCCTGTATAATCTATATATGTTGTTCCATCTAAACTATATTTCTTTGTTGTTGCTCTTGCATCATATAATATTGTCACTAATACTTCATCAGTTACATTTGTTGTTCCTGTTAAATCTGGTTTTGCAACTATTTCTACTGATAATTTATCTCTTACTGGAGGATATGATCCTATATTTGTTATAAATGCTTGATCTGTATCTTCTCCATTTTCGTTTCTTGCTACTGCATATACTGCTGTGTTTTTTGTTACATTAAAACTTCCTGTATATGGTAAATAGTTATATCCATCTAAACTATATAAAACTTCTGTTGCATCTAAAGTTACTAATTTTACATTTACACTTGTTGTTTTTGTTTTTAATGGTTCTAATTCTATTGATACTGATGGATATCTTTTTCCAGATCCACCTGGTCCATCAGGTGTTTTAAAATTATTTACATTTCTTACTGCTATTGGAGACATATCTCCATCAATATCTAAATAATATGCATATACCATTGCAGATGATGTTAATACTTTTGCTCCTGTATATTTTTCATATTTTCCGTTACCTATTTTTATATATTTATCTACTGCTTCTATAGGATAATC
>JAQUVS010000052.1 GCA_028693275.1 Bacilli bacterium | reverse complement strand
CAAATTCTAAAATTGCTTCTTTTGTCATTCCATTAGGATGAAGTCTTATTTTTGAATGACAATCTGCAATTTCAACAAAACATGTATGCTCTTTATCTTTGCAACAATTGTAGCCTTCACCAAAATAGCATGTCACTGAGCTTGTGAATGGAATCATTCTTTTTGATTCAGAATTAAGAAATCTATCTGACCTGTAGCCTAAAGTTTTCAAAAGTTTCTTATATTTTTTTGACATCAATCATTCAATCCTTTCTTATTAAATTTTAATATATTAATATATTAACTATTTACAAGGTGAAAAACCACATGATGCACAGCATTTACAACCAGAAATCATAACCATTTGATTACCACATTCAGGACATATAATATCATAATGATTATTAGTATTATCAGTTTTAACTGGTAGTTTTTTAATTTCAATACCTTCTAATTTATGATAATCTATTAGATCTTTAAGCATTTTAGAAATAGCATCTGGAATGCTTCTTACTATTAGTTCTTTACCATCAAGTGAATCATATACCCAAGCTTCAGAACCTGAGATATTATTCATTGTTTTAATGATATCATCGATATTAACTCCAGCTCTTAAAGCTAAAGAAATTACCCTACTCAAAGCTTCAGTAATAGATTTAGAAATAGAACCACTTTTACCTGCGCTAACAAATATTTCAAATGGCATGCCATCATTATCAAAATTACTTGTAACATAAATTGATCCAAAAGGAGAATCAGATTTAGTAGTTACTCCAGCCATAAACTGAGGTCTATCTTTAACTTTAACGACTGTTTTAACTGTAATAGGTTCTTCATTAATTATAGTTTTTACTTCTTTTTTCTTTTCTTCTTTTTTCTGTAATGGTTGTTCTGATCTAGAACCATCTCTATATATTGTAATACCTTTTATTTTATTTTTATAACATTCTTCATAAACTTCTTTTACTTGATCAACAGTAGCTTCAAAAGGAAGATTAACAGTTTTACTTATAGCACTATCAATATATGGAGCAAAGCATTTAACAACTTCTACGTGTTCAAGAGGTGCAACTTCATGTGCTGAAATAAGAAGTCCATTATTTTCATTTTCTTCATTGTTATATCTATGATAATATTTAAGAGTCCTTTTCTCTTTTTCGTTAATAGTTACTAATCTATCCCATTCATAAGCAAAGTTAGGTTCGATTGAACTACTAGTATTTAGAATAAGAGAAATAGTTCCTGTTGGTGCAATAGAAAGCCTTCTAGAATTTCTAAGACCGCTTTTACTATCAATATAAAATAAACAATTAAAAAGAGCTATTAAATCTTCTACTTCAAATTTCTCATTATAAGTAAGATTTACAAGATATTCTAGTGCATTTTTAAGAGTCCATAGCTTATCAGATTTAGCAACAGATTTATCTGTTCTTTCAATGAAAATATTTAAGAGATCTATACATTCGGAATATTCTTTTATTTCTTCTGTGGTATAAGCATAAGTTTGAATAAGATCTTTTACATTATCTTCACCTGACATATCGGTTGTAGCGTTCCACATTTCAAAGGGTTCTTTAAGTTTAGAACCTATTAAATATGTCATATAAAGAGATTCTCCTGCCATAATAGAAGCTATTGTTTTTGAAAATTCAAAAAATTCTTTAGAACCATATTTTAAGCCAAGAAGTATAGCAGTATCAGCCAATCCCATTACTCCAAGACCTACAGGTCTAATAGCTTTTGTTTTCTTTTCAATTATATCTAATGGATAAGATGTGGCATCAATTACTAAATCAAGATAATAAATACCTCTTGCTACCATATCTCTAAATAAAGAATAATCAAAAGTTCCATTTGTTACAAATTCTGTTAGATTAATAGAACCCAAATTACAACTTGTATCATTTGATAAGGGTTGTTCCAATCATGTTATCGTAGAAGCTCTTTATCTTCTACTTCTATGAATTAGCGAATTCTTCATAGTTCAGACTATTTTTTATAACAATTCTATAGAATTATTATTCCCGGCCTCGTGGAGAAATTATATTCTTCAATTTATTTGAAGTTTCATTCTCTAGTCGTTGCCCCTGACTAATTCATTTAGAATATAGCCTTCGGTTCAGATTAGCATTTCAGCTTTCCTGCTTAATTCCGGGATGTTTATACTGAGGCAAACTTTTATTGTATACCACAGTTGTGAACTAATATTCCATTAGCAAAGAAATTATGATTACTTTCGGTTGTTATATCATAAACATCTATTTTCTTTTCTAATTTAGTTGATGATATAAGAGAACCAAAATAATTTAGAAAAAGAATTTCATCATTTGTTTTAAGATTTTGAGCTTCAACATATCCTCTATTCATTGTATATACTTTATGATCTGGAGTCATAATAACTTTAACAATTCCATATTTACTACAACCAAAAGCAATTTCAAATACTTCAGCATTTTCTTTAGTTTTAGAACTAAAAATTACTTTTTCAGATCTATTTTGATGCCAAGTTGTATCATAAGTTTCTACTAGATCTCCAATTCGAATATCTTTTATTTTTTTTGTAGTACCATCTGACATAAGTATTTTTGTATCTCCAGCTAAACATGGATTAGTAGAATGAATAATATAATCTCCTAATCCT
>JAQUVS010000023.1 GCA_028693275.1 Bacilli bacterium | reverse complement strand
ATATGACTACTAAGTTAATAGATTTGATTAATAATAATTATTCTAAGTTTAATACAGAAGAAAAATTATATTTATATTGGTTTATAAATTATTATTACAATGATTATGATTTTTTTGAAAAAAATTCCAAATTATATAATTTATCTAATGAATTTAATCCAAATATTTTAAATGATATTAATGAAAAAACAGATAATCTTTTTCAAAAATATTCATCTCTTATTAAAATGGTTTACCTACAAAGTAAAATAAAAGAAGATAATTATTATATCCAAGTAAAAAAAGAATATATAAAAAAATTAGAAATAAAAAAAATGTAAGGAGACTTACATTTTTATTTATTTTAAAGTAACACTACTAGTACCAGCACCAGCAAACATATTAGTAATATTAGCACTTGTCGTAGTCCATAAATTACTAACATATATTGTTGATAAACTGCCACTACTATTAAACATATAACTCATATCAGTGGCTTTACTAGTATTAAAACTAGATATATCCAATGTAGTTAAACTATCATCATCGCTAAACATATATTGCATATTAATAACATTACTAGTATTAAAACTACTAACATTTATGTTAGATAGAGAACTCATTCCGTAAAACATATAACCCATATTGGTAACATTACTAGTATTAAAGTTAGATAAATTTAAACTAGATATAGAAGTATTTCTATGGAACATATAATTCATATTAGTAACTTTACTAGTATCAAAACTAGACAAATTTAAGGAAGATAAGCTACCATTATAATAGAACATATAACCCATATTGGTAACATTACTAGTATTAAAGTTAGATAAGTTTATAGATGTTAAACTTTCACATCTTCCAAACATATATTCCATATTATTAACATTACTAGTATCAAAGTTATCCACATTTAAATTATTTAAACTCATATTATATCCAAACATATATTTCATATCAGTAACTTTAGATGTGTTGAAATTACTTACATCAATAGACAATAAACTATCGTTATGATAAAACAAATAACCCATTTTTGTAACATTATTAGTATTAAATCCGCTGACGTCAAGAGAAGAAACACCATACAATCTTCCAAACATATATTCCATATTATTAACATTACTAGTATCAAAATTAGAAACATCTAAATTAGTTAAACTCTCACAGTAACCAAACATATAACTCATGTCAGTAACATTACTAGTATTAAATTTTGAAACATCTAAATTAAGTAATGAACTATTTTTATAAAACATATGATTCATATCAATAACATTAGAAGTATTAAAACTAGAAATATTTAAACTGATTAGTGAACTATTTTCATGAAACATGTAACTCATGTTCATAACTTTACTAGTATCAAAACTAGATAAATCTAAACTAGTAATACTTCCATCATAATAAAACATTAATCCCATATTATTAACATTACTTGTATCAAAGCTCTTTAAATTAATATTAACTAAATTATTATTATGAGCAAACATATATTCCATATTAACTACATGACTAGTGTCAAAATTATCAAATTTATATGAAATAACATCAGTCATATTTGCAAAATAACAAGAAGAATCTACATTTGCATATATAACGTTTTCACTCCCAATATATAAATCATAATAACTATTATCAATAGAATTAGTCTTTATCCATCCTCTTATAGAATTATTTCCTTTTTCTGACAAGTCCCATTCCTGAATAGCATCAGTGGTATCAATATTACTTATAAAGTTAACGCTTCTAATCTTACTTAAAATCTCACTAGTCCAGAAAAAATCACCATCTGAATATGAGGTCAAAAAATTACCATCACTAGTATCAGCACTCATATCTGAACAATCACTTGCAAGAACTGACGTTTTATTATTATAATAACCAATCTTAAAATCATTTATACACAAAGTAGCTTTAATAATTTTTTTATTACCGTCTACTTTAATAGTTCCTTTAGTAGGCAAAGTTCCATTTAAATTTAAATTATAATTATTTTGAACTTTAACTACATCATGAATACCCTCAGCAAGTTTGAATCCGTCATTACTTATTTTATCAAATAATAATTTCTTATTTAATGCATCAATATAATTAATACTACTTATTTTAGCATTTTCTTCCCCAGTACCCTGAATAATTCCTAAAATTTCAGGAATAGTTATAGAGACGATTAATCCTAATACTACAATAACAGCAAGTAACTCAATTAGTGTAAAACCTTTTTCCTTTTCCATGTACCCTCCCTAATATAATATAAATATATCATATCACATGATTTCTATCAATTAATAAAAATAATATGATATAATTACATATAATAGGAGGACTTTATGATAGAACTTAAAAATATAAATAAAATATACAAGAGTAAAAGAGGTGTAAAAACAGAAGCCTTAAAAGATATAAGTATGAAATTACCTGACAAAGGATTATATTTTATCTTAGGTAAAAGTGGAAGTGGGAAATCTACTTTATTAAATATATTAGGTGGCTTAGATAAGTATAATAATGGTGAATTTATTATTGATAATAAAAGTACTAAGAAGTTTAAAAGTAAAGATTTTGATTACTATAGAAATACTTATATTGGTTTTATTTTCCAAGAATTTAATCTAATTGAAGAATATAATGTATATGATAATATTCTTTTAAGTACTAAACTTCAAAATAAAGATATTGATCAAGAAAAAATAGATGAATTACTTTTAAAAGTAGGAATAGATGGTCTAGGTAAAAGAAGAATTAATGAGTTATCAGGTGGACAAAAACAAAGAGTAGCTATAGCTAGAGCACTAATAAAAGAACCTGAAATAATTTTAGCAGATGAGCCCACAGGTTCTCTAGATCAAGAAACAGGAAGACAAATATTTAATCTATTAAAAGAAATAAGTAAAGAAAAATTAGTTATTATAATTTCTCATGATAGAGATTCTGCTAAAAATTATTCAGATCACATTATAGAAATAGAAGACGGTAGAGTAATAAGTACTGATAGTAATTTAGATTTAACTTGTAATAAAGAATTTAAAGCTATTAAATCTAAACTTCCATTTTTACCAAGTATTAAATTTGCTTTACTAAATTTAAATAATAAAAAAGTAAAATTATTCTTTACAATTCTATTATTATTTATGTCATTATTATTCTTTGGTACTTCAAAAATACTTACTAATTTTGATACAGCTAGAAGTCATGCCAATGTCATGATTGATAATAAAGAAGAATATATAAGTATTAATAAAGGTTCTTATGAAAAGTACAGTAAGACATGGTATAGAAATGACTATGGTTCTATTTTAACGGATGAAGATATAAACTATATTGATAAAAATATAAATAGTAAAATTTATAATAAATATAATCTAAATGAGTATAATGAATCAGTAGGCTTAGATATTAATTATAAAGATTTTTATAAGGATTCTTCTAATACAGCTTATTACACTTTCGTTATACCTACAAAACAATATATTATAGAAGCAGACAAAAGTGTTATTAATAGTGAAATAATAGGAAACTATCCAAAAGAAATTGATGAAGTAATGATTCATAGTTATCTTGCAGATTATATTATGGAATCAGGAATAAGTTTATATAAAGAAAATCAAAATTTATTTACCAATAATTACTATTATCCAACATCATATGAAGATTTAATATCAAAAGATAGATATTATACTTTTGGAAGTAAAAAAGTAAAAATATCAGGAATTATTTTAGATAATACAAAAGAATTTGAAATATTAAAAACTATCAAAAGAGATACTATTATGAATGATTATCAAAAGAATATAGGAGGAGCTTATAAAGATAAATATAATACTTATAAGCTTGATCAAACTGTAGCAAGAAAATCTTTAGATATTTATGTTAAAGAAGGTTTTATAGATAATATCAATCTAAACAAAAACGAAAGTATAGATACAAGTAAATATAATATTTTTATTATTAATAAAAATGAATATTACTTAGATAGTATTTATAGTCTTTTAAATAAAGAAGTAAGTTATTTTAATGGTACTGATATAAGTAAAATAACTAATCTAAATAATGATGAAATAATTATTAATGAGGAATATCTAGAAAAAGTTTATGAAGAATCATATAAATCTCTAAAAGAGGATTACTTAAAAAATAATCCTGGTCTAGAAGAAGAATTTTTCTTAAAATATATAAAAGAGAATAATATTATTAATTCTATTGTTAAAATAAAGTTCTCAGATAATAATAATTCAGATAATGAAAAAATAGTAACTTTAAAAATAGTAGGAGCTATAAAAGATAGTAGTAATATTTATTTATCAGATAATATTATTTCTAAATATCTTTCTGATAATAAAGAGTTAAACTCAATACTAGTAAAAACTAATGACAAAAAAGAATTAATAAATATTTTTAATAAATTCCCAATAGAAGATAATAAATATATGTCAACAACTATTTATGCACCCACTATATATAATATAAATAATATGTTAACTTCTATTAGTATAGTAGCCTTTTATGCAAGTATTCTTTTTGCTATATTTGCCTTCTTCTTATTAACAAGTTTTATAATTAATTCAATATATTATAGTAAGAAAAATATAGGTATCTTAAGAGCTCTAGGAGCAAGAAAAACAGATGTCTTTAAGATATTCTTAAACGAAGGATTAATCATAGGAATAATATCTTTAATATTATCAATAATAGCAATTAATATTATTATCTTTATTTCTAATAAAGAGATTTCTAGTATGTTATTCTTTAATATTAAATTTATAACTTTTAGTATAGAAAACCTACTATTATTAATAGGAAGTGTTTTAGTAATAATATATGTATCTTCACTATTTACAGTAAGAAAAATAGCTAAGATGAATCCAGTAGATGCAATATTAAATAAATAATTCTTACATAAATAAAAATAATTTGATATACTCTTAAAGTTGGTTTAATTGGAAACGTCATTAATATGCGAACAACACAACAAAAAAGTGAAAGGAGTATATTATGCCAAAAACAAAAAAAGAGGAAATTATTTTTTCAATAATAATGGTTATATTTATGGCTTATACTATGTTAGTTTATAATATAAGTCTAAATCTGGGTTTAACTTATAATACTTTTCTAATAGCTTTAAAAGGTTTACCTACAGTAGCACTAACTGCTTGGTTATTAGAACATTTTATAGTATCTAAAGTAGTAAAAGAAAAACTTTTAAGTTAATTGATCCAAGAAAGTATGATGATATAGTAACGATTATAATTATATCAACAATAACTGTTATTTATATGTGTCCATTAATGAGTTTAGTAGAGACAATTATTCATAATTATAATAGTATTAGTGAAATACCAATATTATTTGTAAAAGCATTTACTATGAATTTACCAGTAGCTTTATTAGCTCAATTATTATATATTGGTCCTTTAGTAAGAAAAATATTTAAAAAAACAAAAAAGTATTGGTAATAATCCAATACTTTTTATTTTATATAAACTTCTTACTCTTTTTAAAATAGATAAAAATAGTTAAGTATGAAACTATAATTATAGAAATCATTACTACTGATGAAGTAATAATAGTATTCATATTTCCATTACCAATAATTGCTCTTAAACCATCGACTGTATATGTCATAGGCATAAACGGATTAATAATATTATAAAAATCTGGAGCAGTTTCAATTGGAAAAGTTCCTCCACATGCTGTAAGTTGAAGAGTAAGTAAAATTATACATAAGAACCTTCCTACATCACCAAATAGAGAAGCAAAGAATTGAACTATTGCCATAAATGTAACAGCCATTAATAGAGTAAATCCTATAAATAAAGGAATATTACTAACTTTAATACCAATATTCAAAACGACTGTATCTAAAATAATTGATTGAACTATTACTATAAAAGCAAATAATCCAACTTTTTTAATTACTTTAACTATATCAAATTTCATATTACCTTTTTTCTTTTTCATTTCTAAAACAATAGTTGTAATTAATGCCCCTACAAATAAACCTAATGATATAAAGTATGGAGCAAATCCGTAACCATAATTATCTACTTGACTATAACTATTATCAGTTCTAGTAACAATAGATGAAATATGACTACTATTGTCAGTTAAATTAAGTTTATTAATTGTATCGTTAAAAGTATTAATACCTTTACTAAAATCATTAATACCAGTATTAAGTTTGTAACTACCATTATATAAACTATTAACACCTAAGTTAAGTTTAATAGTAGCATCATTTAAATTACCTAAATAACTATCCAATGTAGATACTCCTGTGTTTATCTTATTTAAACTATCTTTAATAGCATTACTATTATTATTAATACCAATTAAGCTATTATCAATAGTTTTTAAATTATTATTTAAATATAAACTTGTTTGATATAAGGTTTCATAATTATTTAATAACTCATTTTGTACTTCAACAGGTATATTACTTGTAGATAATACTTGACTTAAACTATTTTTATAAGTAAGTAGAGAATTATTATAACTACTATAAGCTTTATCTATTGTAGAAGTAGAAGTACTAATATCTCCAATATATTTATTAAATAAATTATACTTATTATTTAATTCATTAGTACCTAAATTAAGAGTATTAGAAGCATCTTTTATTTTAGATACATTAGTAGCTAATTCATCTGTTTTACTATTCAAAGCTTCTAAATTAGTAGTAATCTTGTTACTACCATCAAATATACTGCTAATAGCACTTTCTAATTTCATTCCACCATCTTTTAAATTAGTATCCATATTAACTAAAAAACTAGAAATAACTTTCTTATTTAATTGACTTTCTAATTCATTAACTAAGGCGTTCCCTAAAACACCACATATATAGTTTTTATTATCATTAGCCATATATATAATATTAGATTCTGAATAATTACCATTAAGAGTTTTATAAACATTCTCAGTAAAATTATCTGGTATTTTAACTGTAAAATAATATTTGTTATCTTTCATCCCGCTTAAAGCTTCTTTTTCTGAAACAAAGTTCCATTTAAAATTATCACTTTTTTTAAGTTCATTAATAAACTCTTCACCAATATTAATTTCCTTTTCATTATAAGTAGTTCCATTATCCATATTAACAATTGCTACATCAACATTAGTTAATCTATTATAAGGATCCATAAAAGCTATTAAAAAATTAGCAGCATACATAACTGGTATAAATAGTATTGCAATTATAGAAATAATAAACATTTTATTATCTTTGATTTTCTTTTTCATAAACATTCCCCCTAATTAAACATGTTCTTTATTAACCCAAAAAGTTCTTCCTCAGTAATTTTTGAATTATATTTTTCTTCCCACTCTAAAACCATAATTAAATATACCTTATATATTAAAAAAGCTTTAAACTGTGAATTACATGCCTTAATGTATTTTTTTGATACCGCAATATCAATTTTTTCTTTAATTTTTTCTATAATATTATTTTCTATTTGATCAACGTATTTTTTTACTATCGTATTATGACTTTCTTCTGCTTCAACAACCAATTTAGCAAGTAGCTGTTGTTCTTTTTTTAAAGTAATAATTTCATCAACAAAAAGAATTATTTTTTTATTAAGATCAACATCCATCATTTCTATATCAATAGCTTTATTATTAATAGTATTAACTAATTCATCAATTATATATTTCAATAATTCTTCTTTACTTTTAAAGTATAAGTAAAGTGTACCTTTACCGATATCTATTTTATTAGCAAGAGCTTCCATAGTTGTAGCCTTATAACCAATATCATTAAACATTTTTTTAGCTTCATTAATTATAACTTCATTCTTGTTCATATTTCCTCCAAACTGACTAAATTATTTTTTTGGTCAGTTAAGATAATAACGCTAATTTGTTATATTGTCAAGCAGGTAATAAATATTTATACATAATAGATATAGCAAATTAAAAAAACATGTGATAAAATTAAAATAATATAGATACTACAAGGGGGTCTTCATATGGAAAGAAAACTAAATATTGGTTTAGATTCAGATGATGTAATTTTTGATTTAAGAAAATATCAATTAGAAAAAGGGAAAGAGTTTTTTAAGAAAATGTCTTTCATTAATAAGAAATATAAAAATATAGACATTGATATATCTTCATATGATTTTGAAGGTATGTTTCACTGCAGTAAATTTATGAGAAATATATTTTGGTTAACTCATATAAGGGATTATGCTCTTAATTGCGAATTAATTCCAGGTGCTTTAGAAAAGATAACTAAGTGGAAAGAAGAAGGGTACAAACTTTATAATATTACAGCAAGATATGGAACTACTTATAGAAATATTTGGGGAAAAATAAATAGAAGTTGGTCTGATAAGAGATTTAAAGAATTGGGAATTGAATTTGATGGTACAGATTTTTGTGATGAGAAATTAAGTGCAAGGGATAAAGTAATAGCAGCAGAAAAAAGAAGAATAGATTATTTCTTTGAAGACAAAATTGAAAATCTAGAAGCTTTATCAAAAGTAAATGATTTAACAGTAATAAAAGTTTTAAGACCACATAATAAAGATTATGTAAACGAGAAAGTACTAACAGTCAAAGATTTTTATGAAGGAGATAGTCATATTACTGAAAAAGAACTAACCTATGATAAAAATAATAGAAGTGATGAAAAAAGATGTAAAGATAAATATGACTTACAGAAGAATAAAATTAAGAATTTGAAATATGATAAGAAATTAATAGAAAAACAAGAAAATAATTTTAGATTGTTTTATAGAAGTATAGTTCCAAATATGAAAAAAATTTATAATATTAATATTGTTAATAAAGAAAATATTCCATATCAACAAGGAGCTATAATTATAAGTAACCATTTACATTATATGGATCAATTTGTTTTCTATGATGCATTAGGAGAAAGACCTGGACATTTTGTTATCGCTAAAGAATTACTTGAGAATTCAATAAAGAATTTTATATATGGAAACTCTGGATGTGTTGCGCTAGATAGAAGTGATTCTGGGGACAGATTAAAAGCTTTTAAAGAACTTATTAAATATCCAGCTATTGATAAAGATTTAGTTGTTTTCCCAGAAGGTGGAAGAAATAAAGATAGAAAAGATCTATTAAAACCATTCGATGAAAATAATGCAGGTATAGTTATGGCAGCAATAATAACTGGAGCTCCAATTTATCCTTTAACAATAAATGATAATTATGGAAAATTTAGAAATGATTTTTATGTTTTAGCAGGAGAACCAATTATTATTAAGCCTAATGTAGATCATGTTAAAGCCTTTTATGAAGTTTACTATGATGTTTTATATAGAATGGTAGAAGAAAATATTATGTTGCAAAATGCAAAAAAAGAAGGAAAAACAATTGATGAAGTAGTAGAAGAAATAAATAAAAATAAAAGACTTCGTGGAATAATTCCTGGTGAAATTAGATATATTACTAAAGAAAGTAGTGAAAACTTTGTCGAAAAATATATTCATAAAGACGGAAGAAATTTTGAAGATATGACAAAAAAAGAAGAAGGAACAGAAGTGCTTGAAGAAAAAGCAATGTAAGAAAGAGGTGAGGTAAATGTTAATAGGAAGTTTGTTACTACAATGGGAAGCTTTGTTTTTTATGACTTTGCTAACATTTATTTATTTTTCTAAAAAAAGATTATCAAATGCAGAAACAAAAATATATGCATATTTGATATTATTAACCGATATTGGAGTTTTACTTGATATACTTACAACATATATAGCATATGTTGATGTGAAATTTTTTATGTTAAATATATTATGTAAATTTTATCTTTGGTTTTTAATATTATGGGTATTTTTAATGGTGGTATATGTTTTATATGTAACCCTAAAAGACAATAAAAGAAAAGTAATGGTCAGAATGAATTTTATAGTTACATCAATATTTTTAATTGCTACATTGATTGCACCTTTATATAATTTTAGTGAAAATGAAATAATATATACATATGGTCCATCAGCTACACTTACATACTTGTTTACTGGTATAGCTATTATTCAATTATTAATAGTTTTATTAGTAAACTACAAAAAAATAATTTTAAAGAAAATATATCCTTTGTTAGTTTTCGTAATATTATTAATAGTAGCATCTTTAACTCAAAAGTATAATCCAGAAGTATTGCTAGTAACAACAGGCTGTGCATTTGTAACATTTCTAATGTACTTTACTATAGAAAATCCAGATATGAAAATGTTAGCTGAACTAAACTTAGCAAAAGAACATGCAGAAAAAGCCAATAGAGCTAAATCAGAATTCTTATCAAGTATGTCTCATGAAATAAGAACCCCATTAAATGCAATAGTAGGTTTTTCAGAGTGTATTAAAGAAGAAGAAAATTTAGATTCAGCTAAAAAAGATGCAAGTGATATAATTATGGCATCGCAAAACTTACTAGAAATAGTAAATGGAATTCTTGATATATCTAAAATTGAAACAAATAAAATGGAAATAGTTAATTCAAATTATGAATTACTACCAAATTTAGAAAATATAAAGAAATTAGTATTACCTAGATTGGAAGAAAAACCAGTGGTACTAAAATCCTTCTTTGCACCAGATATTCCTTTAGAAATGTATGGAGACATCGGTAAAATAAAACAAGTAATTACAAACATATTGACAAACGCTGCAAAATATACAGAACAAGGTGAAATTAACTTTACAGTTAATTGTGTAAATGAAGGTGAGTATTCCTCCCTAATAATATCAGTTGAAGATACAGGAAGAGGAATTAAACCAGAAAAAATTGACAGTTTATTTACAAAATTCAATAGATTAGAAGAAGATAGAAATACAACTCTAGAAGGAACAGGATTAGGATTAGCAATAACTAAGTCATTAACAGAAATGATGGGCGGAAAAATCGTTGTTCAAAGTAAATATGGAGTAGGTTCTAAATTTACAGTTTACTTAAAACAAAAAATTGTAAAGCTTCATGGTGGATCTGAAAATGTAGTAACCAATGAAGAAACTAAAGCAGAAGTATTAAACTTTAACAAGGCAAAAATTTTGATAGTTGATGACAATAAATTGAATCTTAAAGTAGCAGCTAAATTACTTGAACCATATAATTTAGATGTGACAACCATAGATAATGGTGAAGAATGTATAAGTAGAATTAATAAAGGAGAAAAATATTCTTTAATTTTAATGGATGATATGATGCCTCATTTAAGAGGAATAGAAGTATTAATAAGATTAAAACAAAATCCTAATTTTGATATACCAGTAATTGCTCTAACAGCTAATGCAATAGCTGGAATGAGAGAAAGCTATATAGCATCAGGATTTAATGATTATTTGGCAAAACCAATTGAAAGAGATCAACTAAAAAGGGTATTAAAAACTTTTATAAATCCAGAAAGAGTAATAATGGAAAATCCTAAAGCTCCTGAATTTACTAATTTAATAAATAACGACTTAAATGTTAAGCAGTATCCAAATAAAAGAGTATTAATAGTAGATGATAATAGTTTGAATATTAAAATAGCAAATATTTTTCTAAAACCTTATAATTTTATCATCGATTCTGTTTTAGCAGGCGATGAATGTATATCTAAAATAAATAGCGGTGAAAAATATGATTTAATCTTCATGGATGATATGATGCCAGTAACAACAGGGACAGAAACAATGCATAGATTAAAAGAAGCTAAATTAGAAACTCCTATAATAGCACTAACTGCTAATGCTTTAGAGGGAATGAGAGAAAAATATCTAAAAGAGGGCTTTGATGAATACATATCAAAACCAATAGATAAAAAAGAACTAAATAGAATCATTGAATTATTTTTAAATAAAAATGATGATGAATATTTATAGAGATTATACAATCTCTTTTTCTATATCAAGTAAAGGTTAGTTGAAAATGTAAATGCAACTTTCCACGAAGTATTGTGAATACAGAGGTAAATGCAAGTTTTGACTTGCATTTTTTTGTAAAAATACTATAATAATAGGTGGAAAAAGGAAATTATTG
>JAQUVS010000051.1 GCA_028693275.1 Bacilli bacterium | reverse complement strand
CTATTGTTTCTGTATTTTAATGTAGTTTGTATAAATAATAAACAGAAAAAAGTGGGAATATAGGTAAATTAGTGTTATAATGATAAAGTCTAATATAATATATTGAGTTATTGAATAAAAATATTGAATAAAAATATTGGATATATAGATTTGTGATTTTCATGGGAGGAAACATGCCAGAAACAATATTACTTGCATTTTTATTTGCAAAAATAAAGGGATATAAAATAAAACTATTATTTAAGTCATGGACTATTTATCCTGTGATTATATTTGAAATAATCTATTTAATAGGACAAGTTACTATTTTCTCAGGGAATTATGAATTTATTGAATTTATTACAAGTTTAAAAATCTTTTATTTATGTACATACTTATTATTAGTATTTAAATATGAATTATATATAAGTTCAATAATAGGTGCAATTTTTGTGCTTCTAGGTGGAGTATTAAATAATATTGCAATAAAAGCTAATGAAGGTTTTATGCCAGTTTATCCTACTTTATCTTATTTAACAGGATATATAAAACCAGAAGCATTTGATTTAGTAAAGGATATTCATATATTAGGTAATTCACAAACTAAACTAAAGATATTAACTGATTTTATTGATTTAGGGTATAGCGTTCTTAGTATAGGAGATGTATTTATAAGAGTATTTGTATTTATTATAATATACAATTCTATAAAGAAAATCAGTAAGTTAGCAACTAAGGAGGAGAAGCATGTTAAGATTAACAGCATTTGAGTTTATATTAAGAGCACTTCCAGAAGCATTTATATACATATTTGCAGGGCATGTATTTTCTAATAAAAAACTTAATGTAAATAGATACTTAATTGCTAGTTTGTTATTAGCAGTAAGTACATTTATTATAAGGATGCTTCCTATAAATTATGGAGTACATACTATATTAATTATTATTATGCAAATTATAATTTTAATTAGTATAAGTAAAATAGATATTATTTTAGCTATAAAAGCATCAATAATAGCAACTATATGCTTATTTATGGCGGAAGTATTGAATATGTTAGTACTAAATCTTATTTTTAAAGAACAACTACAATCAGCAATGCTAAATACCCAGTTAAAAACAATATATGGGATGCCGTCATTAGGAGGCTTTGCAGTTATTGTATTATGCTGTTATTACTTTAGGAAGAATGGTAAATCTAAAGATGATTAAAATTGAAGAGATATGTGAAAAAATTTCAAATAATATTGCTCAAGAATTAAATTTAGATGATGATAAAAGATCTGTAATGAATTATGGTATATTTGCTTTTATTCAAATTGTAATTTGCATAGGACTTGTTATAGTATTTGGGTTGATTTTTAATGTTGTTATTGAAGCAGTGATAGTATCTTTTACTATTAGCATATTAAGAAAAAGTTCTGGCGGGGTTCATGCCTCTTCACCAGGACGATGTGCAACCATAGGAACTATTACTAGTGTTGGTATGGGTTTAATATCAAAATACATAAATGTTAGTTTAGGCTTAGTTATTTTTGTTGGAGGTGTTATATTTATATGGTCATACTATATTATATATAAATTAGCACCAGTAGATAGTATAGCCAAACCTATTAAGAGTATAGGAAAAAGAATTAGATTAAAAAAGAATTCTATAGTGATTTTAAGCGTTTATTTAATTATTGTAATAAATGAATTTTTATATTTTTATTTTACAAAAGATTCTAGTGCATTAGTCTATTCTTTATGTATTTATATGGGAATATTATGGCAGGCGTTCTCTTTAACTAAATATGGACATTTGCTTATAGAAAAATTAGATAAGCTCTTTAAATAAATATATAAAATTCAAAAGGAGGTGTAATAAATGAAAAGAAGAATTCTAATGAGCATAGCAACAATAGCAACAGTTTTTGCTTCAATAGTAGCAACTTCTGCTTGTATGTGGGCATCATATCAACCAGAGGAACCAAAGTGCTTAAGAGATGAATAGTTTATAAAAGTGAGGCTGATTTATCAGTCTCATTATGATTATTATGAGGTAGATTATATGAAAAGTGTAAAAAATGATAAACAAAAACAAGTGAATGATATAGTATCTATAGTAAAGTTATCCTCGCTTTTACTTATAGGTATAGTTTTCTGCAAAAATCTTGTTCAAGGGGATAGTTCAGTAATATTTGTTCCAAAATCTTATTACACTCTTGTATGTTCAATTTTACCATTATTTATTTTAATTTTGATTTATTTTGGATGGTCTTTTTCCACTAAAAATAGCAATAGAGTTTCGTATAATAAATTTACTAAAATTGAGATAGTATTCTTTGTAGTCTTATTTTCTTTAGTTATATTTATATCTGGTGCAAATGAAAGTCAGTATAAATTTTTATATTTATTTATAATAATAACAACAACAATTCAATACGGAATGAAGCGGGGATTAATAGTTTCAGGTATTTCATCTTTTATTATTTTAGTTTTGGATATTATTATGATGCCAAATGCAGACGTAAATATTTATTTTCAAGACGATTTGATTTTGGCGGGAATATTTATTTTAACAGCATGGCCTTTGGGCTTTTATGTAAAGATAGAGGGAGAACATATTAAGAAGTTAGAAGGTCTAATAAATATTGATGGACTTACTGAGCTATATAATCACAGATATTTTTATGAAACATTAATAGAGAAAGTTAAGGATGGAAAGAGGGATAATAAACCTGT
>JAQUVS010000022.1:5584-12544 GCA_028693275.1 Bacilli bacterium | reverse complement strand
TAATATGGTATTGGGTAAAGTTTTTATACCTGTATCTAATTTAAAACAATATAATGCAGGTAAATGGACTAGCGTAGACTCATATTTATATGATGGGTCTAGTTGGGTAAGATTAAGTTCTATAAAATACGCAGATAGAATACTTAATGGAGCAGATCCAGTATTAGGTACTGGAATGATACCAGTAACAATAATGGATGATGGAACAGTAAAATATGCAGATATCTCAAATGAATGGTATAACTATACAAATAAGAAATGGGCAAATGCAGTTATCTTATCAAGTGGAACATATAATGTAGGAGATATAATACCAGAAGCAAATATTCAATCATACTTTGTATGGATACCAAGATATAAATATAAATTATGGAACGTAGGAACTACTAATCCTATCAAAACTGAACATTCAATAGAAATAATCTTTCAAGATAAGAATCATGCTACAAGTGATAGTGTAAGTGGAGAATGTACAACTCCTATGACTACAGGAGCAAGTGGAAACTGTGATAACGGCGAATACATGACTCATCCGGCATTTATTACTTTTAATTCTAATGGATTTTGGGTAGGAAAATTTGAAACAGGATATTTGGGAGCCACAACAACAGTTGCCGCTCAAGTAAATATTTATGATTCAACTAAAGTAATAATAAAACCAAATGTATATAGTTGGAGAAATAATACTGTTTATAATTTTTTCTTATCTAGTTATAATTATAATAGAACATTAGATTCACATATGATTAAGAACTTAGAATGGGGAGCAATTGCTTACTTATCCCATTCAACATATGGAATTAATAGAGAAGTAAATGTAAATAATAATTCTTCACAGAAAACAGGATTTAGTGCATTGAAGTCAATAAGTCAGCAAACTTATCCAGGAATAGTAGGAGATGCTGTTACTTACAATGAGCCATATAATACAGAAACAGGGTATTTGGCTTCGACAACAAGTAATATAACCGGGATTTATGACATGTCAGGTGGAGCTTGGGAGTTTATGGCAGCATATCGAAGCAGTACGTTAGCTAGTAGTGGATTTACGACAGCCAATATTGCTATATATGATTCAAAGTATTTTGATGTGTATAGTGCAAGTTCGGCAGTTAGAACTTATAATTATAGAATATTAGGCGATGCGACAGGTGAAATGGGACCATTTATATCAACTTCAATAGGGTCTGCAACAGGAATATATATAAATAGTTGGTATTTTGATGCTTCTGACTTCTTGGATTCTACTAAATCTTGGCAAGGGCGTGGTGGTCCTTATACTCATGGAGTAAGAAATGGACAATTTTATTTTGGATACTCAGACGGAGGGGCTGCATCTACAGGCAGTTCTAGAATAGTCTTAACCCCATAAATTAATTATTAAAGTATCTTTTAAAAGGATACTTTTTTATATATACTTTAAACATAATAGGAGAGTACATATAGATAATAAAAAGGAATTTACATTAACAGAACTTTTAGCAGTAGGAATAATAATGGTAATAGCTATTTTATTTGTAACAGGATATTTCCAAATAAGTAGAAGTATAAATTTAAACTAATTTTTATAAGAAATGGTCTTAATACATACCGGATAGTTCTTCTTTTTAGAGTGCTTGACATTAATCATATAATCCTGTAAAATATTAAATTGTCCCGTTTGAAAAAATAAGAGGTGTAAAATATGTTTTATGATGAGACGCAAGCTATAAGTAGTGTGGGCGAAGAACCGTCCCTGGTCTTCCAGTTAATTAAAGAAGATCATATATCTATAGTAGAAAAAGTGTTATCAAAAAGAATAATTGATATTAATATATGTGATGACTTAGGTAATAATCTAATGATGAGATTATTAAAACATGGAAGTTATGACATAGTATTAAAAAATATGAGTAATCCTGATTGGGATATTAATAAGCAAAATAATGATGGAGATACATTTGGACATATATTAGCTACAATTAATTATGTAAATGTTGCTCCAATTATAAATAAGCTTAAAAAGAATAAAACTTTTATTCCAAATATCAAAAACAATAAGGGTGAAACAATACTTGATAAATCAATAAATAATAATTATATTTATACTACAATTAAAATACTTGAGGATTCTAGATTTAATAATATTGATATAGTATCATTTAAAAATTTATATGATACATACATAAAGAGTAATCATTACGGGAAATATTCTAAAGTTACAAATCTAGAAATTATAGTAGATAATTTAGAAAATAGACAATTACTACCAAGAATGGAAAAACTAATCGAGGTAATAAAAGAAAACTTTGAAGTTATTAAAGATGAATTCTTTAAAAATAAGTATGGTTGTTTAGATAAAATTATTAAAGATTTATTAACAGAAAGTAATGCATAATATGTGTTACTTTTTGTTTATATGTTATAATATATTTAATATAGGATGTGATATATATGAATTTACCAGATTATAAAGAGGCTAAAAGTAGGAAAGAGAAAACTACTGAAATAGAGAAATATATATATAATAGTAATTATAGTAATATAGGATATGGTAAGAAATATTTTGTTAAAACTTATGGATGTCAAATGAATGAACATGATAGTGAAAATATATGTGCTATGTTAGAAGAAATGGGTTATACACTAGTAGATAATTATATGGATGCTGATTTAGTTATTCTTAATACTTGTAGTATTAGAGAGAATGCTAATAATAAGGCTTTTGGGATGTTAGGTAGACTTAAAAATCTAAAAGAAACTAAAAAGGATTTAGTAGTTGGATTATGTGGTTGTATGGCTCAAGAAGAGAAAGTTGTTGATAAGATTTTTTCTAAGTATAAATGGGTTAATTTTGTATTTGGTACTCATAATTTACATAGGCTTCCTATTATATTAAATGAGGCTTTTTTAAAGGGAAAAACTGAAGTAGAGGTTTTTAGTAAAGAAGGTAATATAATAGAGGATATGCCTGTTAAAAGGACTAGTAAATATAGTGCTTATGTTAATATAATATATGGGTGTGATAAGTTTTGTACTTATTGTATAGTTCCTTTAACTAGAGGTAGACAAAGAAGTAGAACTAAAGAAGATATTATTAAAGAAATTAATTCTTTAATTAAAGATGGTTATAAAGAAATAACTTTATTAGGACAAAATGTTAATGCTTATGGAAAAGATTTTGATTATCATTATGATTTAGCTAATTTATTAGAAGATGTTGCTAAGACAGGAATAGAAAGAATTAAATTTACGACTAGTCATCCTTGGGATTTTACTGATTTAATGATTGATGTAATTGCAAAATATGATAATATTATGCCTTTTATTCATCTACCAGTACAATCAGGTAGTAGTAGAATATTAAAACTTATGGGTAGACGTTATACTAGAGAAGATTATTTAACTTTATTTGATAAGATTAAAAGTAAAGTTAAAAATGTAAGTATTTCTACTGATATAATAGTAGGCTTTCCTGGAGAAGAGGAAGAAGATTTCTTAGAAACAATGTCTTTAGCAGAATATTGTAAATTTGATCATGCCTTTACTTTCTTATTTTCTAAAAGAGAAGGAACTGCTGCTTGTAGACTTCCTGATATAACTTCAATTAGTGGTAAAGAAGATAGATTATATAGACTTAATGATATAGTAAATAAATATTTTTTAGAGAATAATATGAAAATGATAGATAAAGTATGTTATGTTTTAGTAGAGGGAACAAATAAGAAAAAAGGTTCTTTGTTTGGATATAATGAAAATAATAAATTAGTTAATTTTATGGGAAGTGAAGACTTAATAGGTAAAATAGTTCCTATAAAGATAACAAAAGCTAAAACATGGAATTTAGATGGTGAAATATATGAATGAGAATATTTTAATGAAGGTTGATAATATCGTTGAATATTTAAAAGATAGTGAAGATTATAAAAGATATATTGAATTAAAATCTTATATGGAAAAAGATCAAGATATTAATATTTTAATTAATGATATTAAGATATTGCAAAAAAAAGCAGTTAATGATGAATACAAGGGTATAAATGTTAGTGAAATAGATAAAGAAATAGAAAGAAAGGTAACAATACTAAATAATAGTATAATTTATCAAGAATTTATAGAAGTTCAAGGTAGACTTAATGAAGTTTTTCAAAATATTAAGTTTATCTTAGATAAATATTTTTTTGATATTTTAAATTAGATAGCAAGAGGGATTAATTGTGAATGATAAGCAGGAAGAGATATTAACGTATATAAATAATATTTCTAATGAAATAAAAGTGGGTTCAGGAGATTTTATAGAGGGGTCTATTAGTAAGTTTTATAACGATAGTAGACCAATATCTGATATAAAGAAAGATATAGATAAATATTGTAATGATTTTAGAGGAATTATTACTACTAGTAATGGTAATGTAAATAGAAATAAAATTATTAGTAGTTTTATAAAAAATAATGGTTTTAAAATAGTTAGATTACCAATGGGTACTTGTCAAGCAAAAATACTTGACAAGCGATTTAATAAATGATAATATTAATTTATTATTAGAAATGGAGGAATTTATTATGGCAGTTAAATTAAGATTAACAAGAATGGGTTCAAAGAAGAAACCTACATATCGTGTTGTTGCAGCTGATTCTCATGTTAAGAGAGATGGTCAATATCTTGAATTAATCGGATCTTATAATCCAATTAGTAAAGAAGTTAAGTTAAACGAAGAAATCGCTTTAAAATGGCTAAATACTGGTGCTCAACCAAGCGATACAGTTAAAAGTTTATTAAGCAAAGCTGGAATCATGAAGAAATACGCAGAACAAAAACAAGGTAAGTAATTATGAGTTTAGTTGAATTAACAGAAGACTTAGTAAAGTCTATCGTAGAAAATCCTGATTCAGTTTCTGTAAAAGAATTTGAATCTGAAAGCGAAAATGAAATCTTGATTCAAGTTTTAGTAGAAGAAAAAGATATGGGAAGAGTTATTGGAAAAGGTGGAAAACTTGCTAATGCAATTAGAACTTTAGTACAAGCTAGTAGCTATATCAAAGAAAATAAAAAAGTAAAAATTAATATAGATAGTTTTTAAAATACTGGATAAAATCTAGTATTTTTTTTGTATGATGTTATAATGTAAATAGTTGGGATTACGGTGAAATTATGAATTTACTAAGTATGAATAAAACAAAAATAATTTTTACTTTATTATTTTCATTATTTATAACTATTATATTAAATAGTAGTTATGATTTAAAATATAAAAAAGATTATATAATTATAAAAAATGGTAGTAGTAACTTGATTATATCTGAAATTATATTGGATGGAGTTAAACTACAATTAAATAATGATTTTAAAGAAGATAATGAATATAATTTATATAATAACAAGGGCTATCTTTATATAACAAGATTACTTCCTTTTACTGAGTTTAAAGTTAATATAAGAAATGTAAGTGATATTAAGATTAATTTTAAAAAGGAAGGTAATAGAAAATTCTATTTTATAAATGGAAAGTATCATGAAATAGAAGATAATCTTTATAATTCTGGATATAAAGCTTCATCAATAAAAATAAATATTGATACATATAATTATAATAATGATATTAAAGTATTTTCTATAAGTAAGTTTATCTTTACATTATCTTTTTTATTTATTATTAGTTCAATATTAGTCTATAAATTTAATTTAATAAGTCTATTACCGATATTACTTATTAGTTTATACCCTTTAAGTAATATGTCTTTTTCATACAAACTTATATTATTATTGTTATTATTATTTTTAATTAATTTACCTAGTAAAGATAATGAAAAAAAGAATAGTAAGTTATTAGTAATTATATTTTCTATTATAAGTAGTTTTTCTATAATGGGTAATTATATAATTAATTATAGTTTTAATATAAGTACTTTTATATCTTTTATATTAGTTATTTTTATAATTTATATTTTGACAAATAAGGTTATTAATTTTATAGATAGATTTAAAGATAATATAGTAGATAAAATAGTTTTAAATAAGAGATTACTGTTACATAAGTTATTATTAATGATAATTATTATAGCTATCTCATTAATATATCATTATATCTTTTATCCTTATATAATTACAGCAGATGGACATATGCAAATAGAAGAAATGCTTAGTAATAATATATCTGATTGGCATCCTTATACTCATACATTATTTATGTATATATTTTATTTATTATTTGGTAATTTTAAAATATATATTTATTTTAGAATATTATTATTAGCAGAGTTTTTATCTAATATATTAATATATTTTGTTAAAAGGGGAATGAAATTAAAATATATGTATTTATTTACAGTATTGTTTATTAGTTTTCCTGTTACGGGTATAAATATTATTTCTATTGTTAAAGATGTAGATTTTAGTATTTGTTTATTATATTTAAGTTTTCTATTTTATTTAATATTTAATGATTATAATTATTTTAGAAAGAATAAATTAAATTACTTATATTTTACTTTAACAATACTAGGAGTTGCTTTATTTAGACATAATAGTTATTATGTTATATTGATATTATTAGTTATTATGACTATTTACTTTTTTATTAAAGGAAGAAAGTATTTGTTTTTTGCAATATTAATTTCTTCTTCTTTAATATTTTCTTTTAAAGTTCCTATTTATAAAGAATTAAAAATATATCCTAATCCTAGAAATATTAAGAGTGCTTTTATGTTACATGGATTTAATAAATTAATAGTTGAAGATAAAGATTTAATAGATAAAGATTTTTATAATTATTTAATTAATAAAGTACCTTTAATTGAATGGAAAAATATTTATGATAAGAATGATATTGATCTTATGCTTCATTACTCGAACAGTTCAATTAAAAATATTAATTTTGACAATAGTTTGATTTTTAGTAATTATATTAAACAATTTATAAAGAGTCCTATTCCTTTAATTGTTGATCGTTTAAATGGAAGTAATTTAATTTGGCAAGTTAG
>JAQUVS010000022.1:0-5484 GCA_028693275.1 Bacilli bacterium | reverse complement strand
TTTAATTTTTTTAATAATAGTAAATTAACAGATATGGAAACTTGCTATAAGATGTTTAGAAAAGATTGTATAAAGAAAATTACTATTACAGAAAATAAGTTTGGTTTAGAACCAGAAATAACTTCAAAAGTAATAAGTTTAGGTTATAATATAAAAGAGGTTATGATTAAATATTATCCAAGAACAAAAAAAGAGGGTAAGAAGATAAAGTTTTCTGATGGAGTAGAAGCTTTAAAATGTATTTATCATTATAGAAGAGGTAAAAATGACAGAAGAGTATAAAATATTTATTCCAGGAAGACTTTGTTTATTTGGAGAACACTCTGATTGGGCAAGTTCTTTTGCAACTGATAAGAAGGGTATCGCAATAGTTTCTACTATAGGTGAAGGAATAGAAGCTACAGTTAGTAGAAATGATAAATTTATTTTTATATTTAATAATAGATTAATTGAATTAGATTTAGATAAGTTAGATAGCTATCAGGATAAATTCTTTTCTTATGTTATAGAAACTTATAAAATATTAAGAGAAGAATATTTAATAGGTGGAATTAAAATAGTAATTAATAATATGGATTTACCTATTGGTAAAGGATTAGCTTCTAGTGCTGCAGTTTGTTTATTAGTTACTGAAGCTATTTGTAAAGCGTATAAAGTTGATTTAACTGTTGATAAAAAAATAGATATTTCCTATAGAGGAGAAAGAAGAACAGGTTCTTTGTGTGGGAAATTAGATTTTATTTCTGCTTATGGTAAAGGAATATATGTTATTAACTTTAATGATGGAGAAATAGATAATATTAATAAGATTGAAAATAATTGTAATATAAATATGATTTTTTCTGAGATAAAGAAAAAAGATACTAAGAAAATTTTAAGTATATTACATGATAACTATAATAATATTAGTGAATATTTTGTTAAAGATATAGGTATATGTAATAAAGCAATTGATGCTATTAGTAATAATGATATAGTATTACTTGGAAAGTTAATGTTAGAATCACAAGATAATTATAATGAAATTATAAGTCCTTTGGATAAAATTCTATGTGAAGATGATTTAGTTAATATATATATGAGTATTAGTAAGCGTAAAAAGATTTTAGGTTATAAGGGTATTGGGTCTCATGGTGGAGGAGCAATTCAATTTTTACTTAAAGATAGTGAAACACAAGATTATATATTTATAAAACTAAAACAATTAAAATATAATTCTTATAAGATAACTATATAGGAGGATTAAATGATAAAGAAAGCAGTTATTCCAGTTGGTGGAAAGGGTAGTAGAATGTATCCTATGACCAAAATATATCCTAAAGAGTTTCTACCTATTGTAAGAGATGGAGTTATTAGACCAGCTATTTTTTATTTATTAGAAGAATTAGTTGATGCGGGAATTGAAGAGATAGCTTTAGTTATAACTAATTTTTATCAAAGAGAAATTTATGAAAGTTTTTTTAGAGATGATGATATTACTGATATTGATTTTAAAAATAAGTTATTGAAAATAAAGAAGGTAATAAAGTATATAGAAAATCCTAATATACACGGGTTTGGTCATAGTTTATATTTTTGTAGGGAGTTTTTAAAGGATGAAGATTTTATCTTACTACTTGGTGATCAAATATATCGTAGTAATACTAATATTTCTTGTATTAGTCAATTTTTATCAGTTGATAGAAGAGATGAAGAGATTCTTTTATCTGGACAAGATACTCCTATAGAAGATGTTTCTAAGTATGGAATTTTAATGGGTAACCTAGTAAATAATAGAGTTTTTGATGTAATTAAAATGGTAGAAAAACCTGATATAGATTATGCTAGAGATAACTTATCTACTGAGGGGAAATTTTATTCTATTTTTGGAATGTATTTATTTAATAAAGATTTTATGGATACTTTGTATACTTATTTTGATAATAAAGATAATTTAGAAGAAGAATATAATTTAACTTTCTTTATTGATAATTATAAAAATAAAAAAGCATTTATACCTGATGGAAAAACTTTTGATATAGGTAATGTTAATAGTTATAAGGATTCATTTGTAAAATACTAGTAATTTGTACTAGTATTTTTTTCATATAGTGTTATAATTTATATTATAAGATACTAAACTTGGAGGAACTTATGAAGAAGAATGGTTTCACCTTGATAGAATTACTTGCTGTTATTGTTATTATAGGATTAATATTAGTTATTACATCTAAGGATATATTGGGTGTTATAGAAAATAGTAAAATGAAGGCAACAAAGTATGATGTTGCTGGTATTTTTGATGACTTAAGTACTCAAATTCATTCTTTAGAAATAGAAAATAAAGATTATGCAGGTACTTATACAGTTAAAGATGGTAAGATACTTGAAGAAAATAATTTTGATTTAAAAATGAAAAGTAATTATAATGGAATAATTACAATAAATGACGATAAAGAGATTACTGCTGCTTTAGGAGATAATAGATATTGTGTTAATAAAGGTATAAACACTTATGATGTATATCCTAATCAATTTGATGATAAAAGTTGTAAAGTGAGCTCATCTAACAAGTGCTTCCATGTTAAAAATGGAGTTTTAGAATGGTATGGAGAGAGAAAAGATCAATATGGTTACCCCATTGTTGGATATTGTGAGGTAGAAGAGTTAAACATACCTGGATATGTTAGAGGGGAAAAAATAAAAGAAATCGGATCATGGGTTTTTTATGGATTAGGCATTCAAACTTTGGAGTTGCCTAACACCTTAGAAAAAATAGGATCAATGGCTTTTATGTCTAATAGTTTAACAGAGTTAGTGGTTCCTACTTCAGTTACGTATATTGGTAATAGGGCTTTTAATGATAATTTAATAGAAGGAGATTCAGCTTATGTTTATCAAAGAAATTCTGATGGTAGTATTAATGATAAAATTTTGGTCAGTTTTGGAAACAGAAATGCAGATAATTGTATAATTCCTGATACAGTAACTGCTATATCTGATTATTTGTTTGCTGGTGGAAACTTAGAGGTATTGACAATTCCTGATTCGGTTACAATTATAGGAGAGGAAGCTTTTTCTTATAATAACTTGACAGATATTATAATTCCAAATTCAGTTAAAACTATAGGAAATGGAGCTTTTTCCTATAATAATTTATCGACAGTTACAATTCCAAATTTTTTGACGAATATTAGTGATAACGTATTTTATAATAATAATTTATCTACTGTATCAATACCAAATTCAGTTAAAACTATAGGAAAGGGAGCTTTTTCTTATAATTCACTATTAAACATAGAATTATCTGACTCGTTATTGGAAATAGGTGAAAATGCTTTTTTTCAAAACAATTTATCGACTGTCGAAATTCCAAATACAGTAGTAAGTATAGGGCAATCTGCTTTTGAAAATAATAATTTATCTACTGTATCAATTCCGAATTCTGTTATAAATATAGGTATGTCTGCCTTTTCTGATAATAATTTATCAAGTTTATTTATTTCAAATTCATTGGCAACAATTGAACCATATTTGTTTTATAATAATAGTTTGACAAGTGTAACAATTCCAAATTCAGTTACTAGTATAGGACAAAAAGCTTTTGGTAAAAATAGTTTAACAAGTGTAACAATTCCAAATTCAGTTACTAAGGTGGAAGAAAAAGCATTTTATCAAAACAGTTTAACAAATGTTACTTTATCAGTAAATTTAAAAGAACTTGGTATAAATGCATTTAAAAAAAATTATTTAGTGGGAAATGATGCTTTTTTTTATAAATATAATCCAGATGGGACTGTTGATAATACTGTTGTAACTTCTTATGGAGGAAATAGTGATGATGTCATAGTACCAGAAGGTGTAAAAAGAATATCAAATTTATCTAATGGTGATGGTGTTTTTTCTGATTTAAATATTATCAGTATTACGCTACCAAAATCATTGGAATATATTGGATCATATGCATTTTGTTATAATTATTTAGAATCTTTGACTATTCCATCTAGTGTTTTATATATAGATGAATTTGCATTTTCTGATAATCGATATTTGAAATCAGTTATTTTTGAAACCGGTACTAAAATAGGAGAAAATGCTATAAAAAGTGGAGCTTTTGCTTACACCAATATATCAAAAGTTATTTATCCTTCTTTAAAAAATCAGATTTGGTCTGATGTCTTTAAAATTGGAAGAGAACAAATTTTTTCTACAGGTATTTTAAAAGATAGGTATAATAATGATAAAGTGGAGGTAGTTTATGAATAATATTTATAGTTTTGAGAAAAAAGGTTTTACTTTAATTGAGATTTTAGCAGTTATCGTTATTATTGGAATTATTTTATTTTTAGCGGTACCAGCAGTTACTCATTTAATAGAAAATTCTAGAAGAAAATTGGTTATTACTAGCATAACAGAATATATTGGAGAAATAGAAAATAAGGCTATGATGGATGAAGAAAGTAATTATTATGGTAGATTTAGTGTTTCGGATTTAACTGAACTTGAAAAATCTAATGGGGAAAAACCATCTAATGGATTTATAGAAATTGATGATAATGAAAAAGTTACAAGAGGGATTTTTTGCATTAATAATTATAAAGTTTACTATGATGGAAAAGATGCTAATATAGATTATAATGGCTCATGTGATAGTGTTAAAAGTCTTGTTGAAGTTATATATTTTAATCCAAATACAGGATTAAAGTGTGATAAAGTAGATAGCTCATCAATTAATGGAACTAAGAATGGATGTATGAAATGGTATTTATATTCATATAATAAAAATAATACTGTTGATATGATATTGGACCATAATACATCTAATAATGTTTTGTGGAATGTTGATGGACTTTCAATGGAAGGGCCAAAAACTGCTTTATTAAAATTAAATGAAGATACAATTAATTGGCTGGGAATTCCAGAAAGAGCTGATATATATAATTTTAGGTCAGCTGAAGATAATTATTCAATCGATTATACAGGTTTTAGAGCTAGAATGTTATATGTTAATGAAATTTTACCTATTACTCCTAATGATTATGATTTTTCTGTTACTGAAACTCATTACCAAGATTCTTATTGTTTTGAAAATGGTAAAAATCTTGGTTGGGATTGTGGTTTATATGATTATGAAAATACTGATAAAGTAATTAGTAATTATTCATTTTTATATGATAATACTATAAATTGTATAAAATATAAATGTGAGATAGAACAGGATGGTTCAGATGGTTATTGGACTTCGGATTCTTATAATCAAAAGGATGATTTATATGATGGTGGTGATTATGTCTTTGCAGTTTTATATTCAGGGGGATTTCAAGGTGTTCAGTCAGCAAATATTTATGGTGGAGTTGGTATCCGACCAGTTATAACAATTCCTAGGACTTTAATAGATTAAAATGATTAATTAATCACGAAATGTTGTGATTAATTTTTTTTTGTATTATAATAATATAAGTAAGGTGGTATATGATGGAAGAGTTAGTTATACCCAACCATATT
>JAQUVS010000050.1 GCA_028693275.1 Bacilli bacterium | reverse complement strand
CATGTATATTAGAAGGTATAAATAGTTTTAAGATTATTTATATCTTTTTTACTATTTATATTATAATAAATTCTACTACTTATAGTAGAATTAGAATTTAAGTAAGGACAGATTATATCACGGGTCTAAAGAATCCATTTGTGTGACAGTCCATCTTTTATTTCTTTATTAATTTAGTTTTAGATAGTAGGGTTTTAAATCCATATATGCATGATGAAATAATATAAGAAAAATAAAGACTTAGATTTAGAAAGGAGAAAATTATGAAAAGTGTATGTGCCATTGATGTTGCTAAAGATAAAAGCATGATATTTATTATGACTGAAACTGGAGAAGTTTTATTTGAGCCGCATGAAATAAAACATAATCTGTCTGATTTTGATATGTTGAATAATAAAATTAAATCTTTCAATTTAGATAATCTTACAATTTTTATGGAATCAACCTCAACTTATCATAAACCAGTTCAAAGATACTTCTTAGAACACGGTTATAATGTAAATGTTATTAATCCTATTCATGGTAAAAATAATACCAGAAATTTAAGATTAACTAAAACTGATAAAGAAGACTGTTTTAATTTAGCTGATTTATTTTTTAAATCAAATATTAAAAATAATAATTCACCAATTGACGATTTATATAATGATCTTAATTTATTATCAAGGCAGTATAACAATTTAACCGAAAATATAGTGAGAATTAAAAATAGATATATTCAATTAGTTGATCTAGTTTTCCCTGAAATGGCATTATTATTTAAAGGAAAAGAATTATATGGCAAAACATCTCTATACCTTTTAAAAGAGTTTCATCATGCTGAAATCATTAAATATAAAAGAACTGATGCGATTGCTCATAACATGGCAAAAACTCAAAATAGAAGTTATAAATATTATATAAATAAAGCAAATAAGATTAAAGAATATGCTATTAACTCCTATCCAGGAGTTAATGTTAATTCCAAAGATGTTGATAACCTTAAAGAAATAATAGATATTATTATTTACAATCAAGATAAACTTGATTTATGCAAAGAAAAAATGATTACTTTAGCAAAGCAATCACCATTATTTCCGATAATTTACTCAATATTTGGTATTGGCGAATTATCCGCATCTCTTTTAATCTCAGAATTAAGAGATGTGACCAGGTTTGATAATATTAAACAACTAAACGCCTTTTGTGGATTAGATCCAACTATTACGCAATCTGGGAAGTCAATTAATTATCATGGGCCTATTTCTAAAAGAGGAAACAGACAAGCAAGAAAAATATTGTTTAATTGCTGTGTGAGTATAATCACATCCTCTGTTCTTAATAATCCAAACAATTCAATCTACTTATACTTTCGAAAAAAACAGTCTGAGGGTAAACACTATTATGAATGTATTACCGCGTGCTGTACGAAATTATTAAGAATTATATTCGCATTATGTAAGAATAATTCCACTTTTATTAACTAATATTATACAAATATTTTAAAAAAATGCAACTATGTTGTAATTTTCATCATGAATAAATATAAAATCTTCACCACTTGACAAAACTTAGATAGTCACATAAGCTGTCAATCTTCGACTGCCTTAAGCAACAAAATTATTGATTGTAAATTTTTATAATCATTTTAGTGTAAAGAAAAAGTCAAAGGTTAAACTTCTTTGATTTTTTCTATAAACTCCTGCTCAGTCCAAATAGTAATGCCAAGTTCTTTAGCTTTTTCGTATTTACTTCCTGGACTGTCACCCACTATAACAACACTTGTTTTTTTACTTACGCTAGAGCTTGTTTTTCCACCTAAATTTTCAATTGTTTCAGTAGCGTCCTCGCGTGTTATTGTTTCAAGTGCTCCAGTAAGAACAAATGTCTTACCATTTATTTCATCATTCGTTTTTGTTTCTATTTTTGTGTAATATTTATTCATACCACACTGTAAAAGTTCATCAATCATTTTGATATTATCTTCATCTTTAAAATAATCATAAACACTTTTGGCGGTTATATCACCAACATCATTTATTTTTAATAATTCTTCTTCCGATGCATTCATTAAGTTATCTAAATTCTTAAAGTTTTTAGCAAGTATTTTACCTGTTTTAGATCCAACATGTCTGATTCCTAAAGCAAATAATAATCTCTCTAATGAGGTATTCTTACTTTCTTCAATTTCTTCAAGTAAACCATTAATACTCTTAAAGCCAAATCCTTCAAGTTCCATTAATTCTTCTTTAAACTTCTCTAATTGATAAAAATCAGGAATACTTCTTAAATAACCCATATTATAGAAATCCTCAACAATAGAATCGCCAAATCCTTCAATATTCATAGCATCTCTACTAGCATAATGAATAAGCTGTTCTATTTTGATTTTATCGCATTTATCATTAACACAATAATATGCTGATTCCGTTTTCTTTAAGATACTACCACATATAGGACAAACATGTGGCATAATGAATTCTTTTTGTGAGCCATCTCTTCTCGAAACTTCTACTTCTTCAACTCTAGGGATTACATCACCAGCTTTTATAATAGATACTACATCGCCTTCTCTAATATCTTTCATCTTAATATACTCTTCATTATGAAGAGTAGCTTTTGATATTACGCTTCCCATTAATCTAACTGGTTCAAGTATAGCATTAGGTGTTACTTGACCTGTCCTACCTACTGTTAATTTAATTTCCTTTAATTTTGTTAAAACTTTCATAGCCGGGAATTTATAGGCTGTAGCCCATTTTGGATATTTAGCAGTATAACCTAATCTTTTTTGATTATCTATATTATCAAGTTTTATTACAATACCATCTATTTCA
>JAQUVS010000004.1 GCA_028693275.1 Bacilli bacterium | reverse complement strand
AAGAATAAATATTTATCTTTTCAATAATAAATATTTATTGTATAATAATTATATTAAATATAGGAGAGGATAGCGAATGAAACAAATATATACTGGTATAGATATTGGCAATGATACAATTAAAATTGTAGTAAGTGAAGTAGTAAATGGAAAGTTTCATATACTTGCTAGTTCTTCTACAAAAACAAAAGGTTTAAAGAAAGAAATGATTGTTAATGAAGAAGAGTTAACGTCATCAATTATAGAGGCAAAGAAAGAAATAGAAGATAAATTAGGAATAAAAATAGATCAAGCAATTATTACTATTCCTTCAGATGATAGAGAAATAACAATAGTAGAAGGTAAAACATTTATAGAATCAGATGACAATATAGTTGGCGGAGAAGAAGTGATTAATGTTTTAAAAGATGCTGTATTAGGCTCAGTAAAAGAAGGAAGAGAAATGGTTTCCATTATTCCTATCTCTTTTCATGTAGATAATGATGAAGGAATTAAAAATCCTACTGGAGCTAAAGGCGAAGAATTAAAAGTAAAAGCAGTCCTTACAACAGTACCTAAAAATAATATAAATAGAATTATTCCAATCATAAAGAAAGCAGAAATAGAAGTAGTTGATATTTGTCTAGGAGCGGTAGGAGACTATTATCAAGTAAGAAGTAAAAATTTAGATAAACAAATAGGTGCCATTGTTAATATAGGTTATGGTAATACAGAAGTATCAGTATTTAACAAAGGAATAATGATTAAAAACGAAAAAATAGATATGGGAAGTAAATATGTTGACAAAGATATTTCTTTCATGTATAAAATTGATAGAGGTAAGGCAAAATCACTAAAAGAAAATTTTGCGGTATCAAATAAAAGATATGCGGATGTTAATGATATAATAGAAGTAGCAAATAAATATGGTGAAAGTATAACGATAAACCAATTAGAAATATCTGAAATAGTTGAAGCAAGATTAATAGAAATATTGAAACTTGTTAAAAAACAAATTAGTATCTTAACAAAACGTGAAATAAGTTATATAATAATAACTGGGGGAATTAGCGAACTAGCCGGTTTTCAATACGTGGTTGAAAATGTTTTCGGTAGAATAGCTAATACTTTGAATATTACTGAAATGGGAATTAGAAACAATAAGTATTCTAGTGCAGCAGGAATTAACAAGTACTTTCATTATAAATTAGAACTAAGAAGTAAAAATTATTCTATGATTAATGATAAAAAAACGGATGAATTAGTTTCACCTAAAAAGAAATTAGTTAATCTAAGTAGTGATACAGTGATTAATAAATTTTTCGAGTATTTCACAGGTAATTAAGGAGGATATATATGTTTGGTGGATTAGAAGTAGATCAATTAGCAAAAATAAAAGTAATAGGTGTCGGTGGAGCTGGTGGCAATGCCGTTAATAGAATGATTGAATCAGGAGTTAAAGGAGTAGAATTTATAGTTGCAAATACAGATTTGCAAGTTTTAAATAACTCTAAAGCTGATATTAAAATTCAAATAGGAGCATCATTAACTGATGGTCTAGGAGCAGGAGCAAAACCTGAAATAGGTAAAGAAGCTGCTATTGAATCAAAAAAAGAAATAGAAGAAAATCTAAAAGGTGCAGATATGATCTTCATTACTTGTGGAATGGGTGGAGGAACTGGAACAGGTGCTGCTCCTGTAGTTGCAGAAATAGCACAAAGCCTAGGAGCTTTGACTGTTGCAATAGTTACAAAACCATTTGGATTCGAAGGTAAAAAGAGAATGGAAAACGCCTTAAATGGTTTAGAAGAATTAAAAAAACATGTAGATACATTAATCGTTATTCCAAATGATAGATTAAGAGAAATTATTGATAAAACAACTCCAATGTTAGAAGCTTTTAAAGAAGTAGATAATGTTTTAAGAAGAGGTGTACAATCAATTTCAGATTTAATAGCTGTAGTAGGTTTAGTAAACTTAGACTTTGCCGATGTTAAAGCTGTTATGGAAAAATCTGGTAATGCAATTATTGGTATTGGTATTGGTATGGGAGAAGATAGAGCAATCGAAGCTGCTAAACAAGCGGTTTCTTCACCATTACTTGAAACAAGTATTTCAGGTGCAACAGATGCAATTATCAATATAACAGGTGGTGTAAATTTAACTTTATTTGAAGCAGAACAAGCAGCAGAAGTAGTAAGAGCAGCAGCAAATACAGATATAAATACAATATTCGGTTCAGTAATCAATGAAAACTTAACTGATGAAGTAATTGTTACAATTATAGCAACAGGTTTTGATAAGACTGCAGAAAAGAAAGAACCACTTTATAATAATGTTCAAAATATAAGAAGATCTCAACCTAGGGAATTAGAAGTTATCGAAACATTTGAAGAAGATGATGATGACGACGATGATATTCCAGCTTTTCTTAAAAATAGAAATTTTTAATTAATAAACATAGATACTTTTTGTATCTTTTTTTATTTTAATCTTTATATAAAAAGTTTATAATGGTATAATGAATATATAATGAGGTGTCATAATGGGTAGGAAAAGAAAATCAAAAAAAAATAAATTAACATTTAATTATAAAAATGAATTAATAGGGATAATTTTAATAGTAATTTCTATTTTAAGTATTGTATCAACTCCTTATGGATTTGTAGGAAAAATAGGAGCATCATTAGCTATGTTTCTAATTGGAACAGGATATCAAGCTTTATTAATTTTTACTATTTTCCTAGGATTATTTATGCTAGTAAAAAGAGATAAAGTAAATATCTTTGATGCAAAATTAATAGGACTATATATTATAGTTATTGGAGTTCTTGTATTAACAACAATAACTTATATGGATACAAGTAAATTAGATCCATTAAAAAACTTATTTGATAATTTACAACAATCATTTAACGGTAAAGATTTAGTTTTATCTGGTCCTGGTATATTAGGAAATATGTTTAGTTCCTTATTTTTAAAACTTTTTGCTAAAGAAGGAACATATATTGTTGCATCTATTTTTATAGGTGGTGGTCTTGTAATTATAACTGGTTTTTCAATCTTTGATTGGATAAAAGATAAACATGAAGAATCACTAAGGTTAAGAGAAGAAAAAAAATATAATAATGAATTAAAAAAAGAAAGATCTTCAGTTATTGTAAATGATTCAAGTGAAAAAGAAGAAACAGCACCAGTAATTGATAAAAAAATTAAAATTCATAGTATAGATGAAATAACTAACCCACACAAAGAAGAAATGAATGAACAATTAGAAGAAACTCACCATGAAATAGTAGAAACAAATAAAGAGTACAAATTGCCAAATATTTCAATTTTAGCTCTAAATAAAAAAACTAAAACAAGTAATAATGAAGCAATAGAAAGAAATATTGAAAAATTAGAAACAGTTCTAAAAGACTTTGGAATTATATGTAAGGTTGTAGAAGTAAATGTAGGACCAAGTGTTACACAATATGAATTAGAAATAAAAACAGGTACAAAAGTAAGTAAAATTACAAGTTTAAATAAAGAAATATCTTTAGCATTAGCTAAAAAAGATGTTCGTATTCAAGCTCCAATCCCTGGTAAATCAACAGTAGGTATAGAACTTGCTAATGAAAATGTTCAAATGGTTGGGTTAAGAGAAATCCTTGAAACAGTTCCAAATAACAAATCAAATAGCAAATTACTTGTAGCTCTTGGTAAAAATATCATGGGAAATAGTATTTATTGTGAAATAGATAAAACACCCCATTTACTAGTAGCTGGAGCAACAGGTAGTGGTAAATCTGTTTGTATAAACGGAATCATAGCTTCAATTTTAATGAGAACTAAACCAACTGAGGTTAAACTAGTACTAGTAGATCCTAAAAAAGTTGAATTAAGTATGTATAATGGAATCCCTCATCTGCTTATACCAGTAGTAACTGATCCTAAAAAAGCAAATGATGCTTTAAAAAGAATTGTTAGAGAAATGGAAGATCGTTATGATATCTTTAGTGAAAAAGGTGTTAAAAACATAGCTACTTATAATGAATGGGTAGATAAACAAAATGAAAAATTATCAGAAGAAAATCAAATCAGAAGAATGCACTATATTGTTGTAATAATAGATGAGTTAGCTGACTTAATGTTAGTAGCTGCAAAAGAAGTAGAAGATTCTATTATGAGGATTACTCAAATGGCAAGAGCAGCAGGAATACACTTAATAGTAGCAACTCAAAGACCATCTACAGACGTAATTACTGGTGTAGTTAAAGCAAACATACCATCAAGAATTTCATTTGCAGTTTCATCTAGTATTGATTCAAGAACAATATTAGATATGTCTGGAGCCGAAAAATTATTAGGTAAAGGGGATATGTTATTCCTACCTATGGGAGAAAATGCTCCTGTTAGAGTTCAAGGTGCCTATGTATCAGATGAAGATTTACAAAAATTAGTAGATTACACAGTATCTCAACAAAAAGCTCAATATGATGAAAGATTCCTTAATTTAGGAACAAGTAATCAAGATGATGATGGAAGAATGGGATTAGATGATGTTCGAAATGATAAAGAAGAATATGATGATCCTTTATATAATGAAATAGTAGAATATGCAATTAACATGGGAAAAATAAGTGCATCTCTTCTTCAAAGAAAATACCGTTTAGGATATAATAGAGCAGCAAGAATAATCGATTTACTTGAAGAAAGAGGAATAGTTGGACCTCCAAATGGAAGTAAACCAAGAGAAGTACTAATAAAATTAGAAGAAGAATAAAAAAAGACTAAATTTTAGTCTTTTTCATTTGCTTTATTGTATATCTTAAATTTTGAAAATCATCCCTATAAAAATTAGGGTATCTATTATTATTAAATAAATTAGTAGTAGCATCTTTACTCTTAGAAGAAAAAGAAAGTAATTCTTCAAAAGCTAAACTAGGTTTTTCCAAGTATAAAAAGAACAAATCAAGTGCAGCTAAAAAGGATAAATTATAATCAACAGCTGTTTGAGGGTCATTGCGATAATCAATAAACTGTATCTTTTTATCAGAATTAAAATAATTATTTGCCTTTTTAACGACTTTACAACTATCAGTTAAATTAAAAAAAGATTCATAATTAATTTGAAAAGCAGAATGTTTAGTAATTTTTCTTTTATTTAAAAAATCTGCAAACAAATAATCAGAGAAGAACCCTTCAATCTCCATTAAGTAATAATCATCAAGTTTATTAAAAAAATTAAAAAATATCATATGCATAATTTCATGAGCAATAGTAATAGGATCGCATAAAGTATGAGTCATATTTATTTTAGCAAAAGATTCATTGCTTAAGTGATCAAAAAAAGTTACTCCATGATTAATATCCATAATATTACCTCTAGCTAAATAAATATTTGGTAATTTATTATCTCTAATTTTAATATATTCATCTAGAATAAATTTATTGCCTATACTATAGAAAAATTCTTCAACTAATTCTATAGAACTTTTTTTATCTAGACTATGCCTAAAACATACCATATTATTATTTAATTTTAAATCACTTTCAAAAATTTGATCCATAGATAAAATAGAATCGAGTTCTATCTGACTAATTTTATTAAAAGAATCTATAAAGTTTCTCTTATCTATAAATCTAAACCTAAAATCCATTAAAAATCTAAGTATTGGGAAATTACATAATTCTTTTTCTAAAAAAGAATTAAAACTATTAATAAGTAAGAGACTATCCTCACTTCTGTCCATCTCATAAATTATTTCTAATTCTTCAATTCTTTTTTTATAAAATTCAATTGCATCGTTGCCACATATCATAGTAATCCCTCACAATGTTTTTTATAGTACTTATTTTTTTCATAAAAGTCAATAAAATATAAATATTATGTTATAATATATATTATAAGAAAGAAGGTATGAGTATGAAAACACCACACATTGAAAGTAATGAATTTGATGTAGCTCCAATAGTAATAATGCCAGGAGATCCATTGAGAGCTAAATATATAGCAGACACATATTTAAAGGATGTTAAGCAAATTAACAGTGTAAGAAATATGTTTGGATACACAGGTTATTATAATGATAAAAGAGTAACCGTTTTTGCATCAGGAATGGGTATTCCAAGTATAGGAATTTATGCATACGAGTTATATAAGTTTTATAACGTAGAAACAATAATAAGAATAGGTACATGTGGAACAAGTAAGGAAGATGTTAAATTATTAGATGTTTTACTTGCAGATAACGCATATAGTTTAAGTACTTTTGCAGAAGTATTTGGTGATTGTTATGATCATTTTATGCCAGCAGACAAAGATTTAAATGACAAAATAGAAAGTATTGCTAGTAGTAAAAATAAAAAAATAGTAAGAGGAAATATTATTACCAGTGATATTTTTGATGTCTATGTAGACCATGAAAAAAATCTTGCTAGATATCCTAAAGATATAGAATTTATAGGATTAGAAATGGAAGCATTTGGATTATTCTACTTAGCAAAATTATTAAATAAAAAAGCAACTTGTCTTCTTACCGTAGTAGACTCTAAATATGACAAAAAAGAATTAACAAGTGAGGAAAGACAAACATCATTAAATGAAATGATAGAATTAGCTCTAGAAACAATTTAAGGAGGCAAAATGGAATACATAATAAAAGATTGTGATAAATATAAAATTCATTTTATCAAGACTAATGCCTTTAAAAGTATTTCTTTTAAAATTAATTTTATTTTCCCTTTTAAAGAAGAGTATCAAATAATTAGAAATCTTTTTACTGAGTATATGGATGAAGGAACTAAAAATTATAATACTTTAAGAGAAATGGAAAAGAAAAAAAGAGATTTATATAGTGCAGCAACAAGAATAAATTCAAGAAGAAAAGGTAAATTATTTTCAATAGAATTTGATTTAACTATTTTAGAAGAGCAATATACAGAAGAAAATATGATAAATGAATCAATTAAATTTTTAAAAGAATTAGTTTTCAACATAGATGAGAAAGACGGGCAAGTAGATTCAAATAAATTACAGTTATGTAAAAAAAATATGAAAAAAGTTTTTGGGGATATGAAAGATTCTTCATCAAGTTATGCCCATTTAAGAACAATGAAATTAATAGATGAAAAAGAATATACTAAAATAGGATTTTTTATGCAAGACAAAATTGATGAAATTAGTGAAAAAGATATAGTAGATTTTCATAAAATGATTATTAATAATAGTAACATTGAAATATATGCTATAGGTGATTTTGATAATGATCAGATGGAAAACCTAATAGTAGAAAATTTCGATTTAAAATCTAAAAATTCAGATTATAGTAATTTAAAATTTATTAATCATGAAGAAGAAATAATATTAAAAGATATAGTAGAAGATTATGATAGTTTTCAATCAAAATTAAACATGGTTTTAAAAATAAAAAGAGAAAATGATAAAAGAAATAATATAATAAAGAGACTTTATAATACAATTTTAGGAGGAGGACCAACTTCTAAACTTTTTACAAATATAAGAGAAAAAAATTCACTAGCTTATTCATGTTCTTCAATATACATGGAAAAAGATAATCTAATATCAATAAAATCAGGTATTGACTCAAGTAATTATGATAGAGCTAAAGAACTTATGATAAACGAAATAGAAGAAATAAAAAGAGGTAACTTCGAAGAAAAAGAATTAGAGAATGCTAAACTAATTCTATTAAGTGAATTAAAAGAAGTTAAGGACTATCAAATAGCTATTCTTAATAGTTATATAGAAGATGGAATAATTAATGAATCTGAAGAAAAAGAATTAATTAATTCTATAACAAAAGAAGAAATAATATCTCTTGCTAACGACTCATGTTTAGCTCTAATATATTTTTTAAAAGGAGATAGACCATGATGAAAGAAATTAAATTAAAAGGATTAAATCAAACTATTTATAAAGAAAAGACAAAAAACAACTTAGATATTTATATGATTCCTTATGATAACAAAGAAGGTTTCACAGTAAATATAATTACTAAATATGGTTCTAATAATATAAATTTTATTCCTAAAAACAAAAAAGAATTTAAAACTTTTCCTCTAGGAATAGCTCATTTTTTAGAACATAAATTATTTGAACAAAAGGATGGAATAGATCCATTCATGTTTGCTGCAGAAAAAGGATTAGATTGTAATGCTTTTACAAGTAATGTAATTACTTCGTATTATCTTAGTGGAACAAATCACTTTGATGAAGCTTTAGAATATTTACTAAATTTAGTCTATGAAATAAATTTAACTGATGAAAATATAGAAAAAGAAAAAGGTATAATAATAGAAGAATTAAAAATGTATATGGATAATATTGATTTTAAAATTGATTTAGCTATGAAAAGTATGCTTTATCATAATCATCCAAATAAAGATGATGTAGGTGGAACAATTGAATCTGTGAAAAGTATTACTAAAGAAGATTTATTAGAATGCTATGAATCATTCTATGAACCTTCTAATATGTTTATGGTAATATCAGGGAATTTTAATATAGATAATACACTTAAAATCATAAATGATAATAAACTATTGAAAGAAAAAAATTCAAGTTTTGAAATTAGTAATCAAATAATAAATGAACCATTAAAAGTAAAAGAAGAATATAAAGAAATATTTGAAAATATAACAAATAATAAATTATGTTATGCCGTAAAAATACCATATGTAAATATAGATAAATTTGTTTTTAGAAGTTATATTAAAAATTATTTATCAATAAAAATTGGAAATATATCTGAATTCCAATATAGATTAAAAAAAGAACAAAAATTAAATTTCTTAGGATATGACATAGAAGATGCCGATGATAAATTAATAATTTATATTTTTGTTGAAACAGATGATTACAAATATTTAATAAATGAATTAGATAAAGAATTAAGTAATAAAATAATACTTAAGGAAGACCTTGAAAGACAAAAGAAAGTACAAATAGCTAAAGAAGTTAGTAAAACAGATTACTTTAATATAATGGCTAATTTAGTTGTTTCTGATGTAATATTATCAAACAAAGTATATGAAAATAGAATAGATTTAATAAGAGGTTTGAATATTGAAGAATTTAGTAGTATTATAGAAAGTATAGATTTTACTAATAAATCAGTTTTAGTAGTAAAACCAAAAAATAATTAGAAAGAGGAATATATGAAAAAGATAGTTTGTTTATCAGTTTTATTATTACTTGTTTTTACATTAACAGGATGTGAAAAAGCAAAAGTTATGAAATGTAGTAGAACATCAGAAATATCTGAAACTATGAAAATCTCTACAGAATTTAAGATTACTTACGTTAATAATACTGTAAAAAAAGTTTCAACAATAGAAAAATTAACTTCTAAAGAAGGAACATACTTAGAGGCATATAAGACTTCAGTAGAAAGTACATATGCGCCATATGATGATATCAAGTATTATAATTATGATATTGAAATAGAAGATGATACTTTAATTACTAAAGTAAACATTGATTATTCTAAGATTGATCTAAAAGAATTAATAAAAGCAGATACTAACAACTCTGAGTTGATTTCAGAAGGAAAAATTGATTTTAAAAAACTAGTAGAATTATATAAATCTATAGGTTCTACTTGTAAATAAGAGGTGAGAAAATGTTAAAGGTTAAAAATATTAAAAAATCATATGGCAAAGTCAAAGCCGTAGATGGTTTAAGTTTTGAAGTAAAACCAGGAGAGATTTTTGGTTTACTAGGAGAAAATGGAGCAGGGAAAACAACTACTTTTAGAATTATAATGGGACTATTAGATGCTGATAGTGGAGAAGTAACATTAGATGGTAAAAAAGTAGATTATAGTATGACAGATTACATAGGTTTCTTAACAGAAGAAAGAAGCTTACTAACAAAGATGACTGTAAAAGAACAAATAATTTATTATGGAATCCTAAAAGGTATGAAAGAAAAAGATATTATAAATAAATTAGATCAACTTTTAGAAGAATTTGAGATAACAGATTATAAAGATCGTAAAATTAAAGAATTATCTAAAGGTAATCAACAAAAAATACAATTTATTTCAGCAATTATTAATGATCCAATCTTATTAATCTTAGATGAACCATTTACAGGACTAGATCCTATAAATGTTGAAATGATGAAAAAACAAATAGAAAAATTAAGAAAAAATGGATGTAGAATAATATTTTCTTCACATCAAATGGACCATATTGAAAGATTTTGTGAAAAGATGGTAATTCTAGTAAAAGGAAAAGTTATCTTAGACGGATATGTTAAAGATATAAAAAATGATTATAAGAAGAAAAATATTTTTGTTAATGGAGATGTTACTGAGAAAGACTTCAAAGATATAGAAGGTGTTTTAAATATCGAAAAACAAGGTGAAGATATTGTCATTAAAATAAAAGATAATTCAGTAACAGATAAAATATTTAAAGTTATTTCTAAAAAGAAAATAACAAAATTCGTTGAAGAAGAACCAACATTAAATGAAATATTCATTACGAAAGTAGGTGAAGCTAGTGGCAAGTAAATTTTGGTTTTTAACAAACTTAGGTTTAAAAAAGAAATTTAAAACAAAATGGTTTCTAATAGCAAATATATTAATATTATTAGGAATTGTAGCTATAGTAAATATTAATACAATTATATCTTTCTTTGGCGGAGAATTTGAAGCTAAAAACGAAGTAGTAATAATAGATAACACTAATATTGCAACAGATATTTTTAAGAAAAATATGGATAATACAAATACTTTAATTGGAGAAAATATAGAAACAGATATTCAAATTTCTAAAGAAAAAGAAGATAAAGTAATTAAAGAATTAAAAGATACTAGTAAAATTCTAATTGTATTTAATTCTAGTGAAGAAGATTATTTATCTGCAAAAATTATTTCTGAAGGAACTATTGATGTAATGTACTACCAAGTACTAATGCAATCACTATCAGCAACTAAAACAGAAATAGCTATGACTAAGACAAATATTGACAAAGAAGAATTAGCTAAAATAACACAAGTAATAAAAGTTGATAGAAAAATTCTTGATGAAGAAATAAAATCAGAAGATGAAAATATGGAAATGATTATGAGTACAGTTTTCCCAACTGTTATTCTACCTTTCTTCATTTTAGTTATCTTTTTAATTCAAATGATCGGAGCAGAAATAAATGAAGAAAAGTCTACAAGAAGCATGGAAATAATAATTTCAAATGTTTCTCCAAAAGTTCATTTCTTTTCTAAATTACTATCTTCAAATATATTTGTAATGACACAAGGACTATTACTTATGATTTATGGAGGAATAGCTTTAGTAGTAAAGAATTTATTTGGAGTAAAAGATGCATCATCTTCAATAACAGATAGTATTGGACAAATATATGATGCTCTAAATGCTACTGGATTTATGGATAAATTGTATTATATAGTTCCATTAACACTAATTTTAATGGTATTAACATTTATTACATATTCACTAATAGCAGGAATATTTGCATCAATGACTGTTAATATAGAAGATTATCAACAAATACAAACACCAATAATGCTTGTATTGCTAGTAGGATATTATCTATCAATAATGGCAGGAATGTTTGAAGGAAGTATTTTAATCAAAGCTCTTTCATATGTGCCATTAATATCTGCCTTATTAGCCCCATCATTATTTATGATTGGCCAAATAGGTATAATAGATATTACTATTTCTATAATTTTATTATTACTATTTAATATGGTATTAATAAAATATGGTCTTAGAATATATAAAGTAGGTATTCTAAATTATTCTACTGATAAAATGTGGAAGAAAATATTTAAAGCAGCTAAGACAAAAGAGATATAATATATCTCTTTTAGTTTTACAAAAATAAAGAAATATGTTATAATACGTAACTAATAAAGGAGGAGTAATATGAAACATCTCTTACAAGAACTATTAAAATTAAAATCAGATTATTTAAACGAAAAAGAAAAAGAATTATATAATAAAATGATGGATATTAAAGTAGAAGAATTAGATAATGTATTATCAAAAAAATCTCCTCTATCTTTAGAATTAACCTATATAATAGAAGAGTTTATTTGGGCAAGAAATTTTAATGAAATAGCAGAAGTAAATGAATTAATATCTTTAACGAAAAACATGAGTAAGGAGCAAAATAAATACTTCATGAATTTTATTGATATCATTTCCTTAGAATCAAAAATAGGGAAAATAATAGTAGAAAAAGCCCCAAATTATATTTTATCAAAAGAATATAATTTATATTCTGAATTATATTTAACTGGTCATCTCCTTTTTGGTAATTTAGAAAAATATGTAAATTCCGTTTTGGATTTAATCAATAGTGATGAAAGTGAATTTTTAAGTGATGACTCAGAAAATGAGCGTTATGATATTAATGATATTGGATATATAAATAGAGAATCACTTGCGCAAGTTTATGATTCATTAGATCAAAATCAAGAAGAAGAAAATAACCAAAATCTTGAAAAATTAACCACAGAACTTTCTAAGAATATAAATTTAGGTAATATGAATAACATAATAAAAATTATGCTAAACAATTATAAATTAAAGAGATATACAATGTCTGGGCTTTCTGGATTTTGTAATTCATTATATGTTAATGCAAAAATAATAATGGAATCTAAGGATTTTACTGGAGTAGGAGATGTCCTTTCTAAAGAAAATTATATATATATGTGCAACGCACATGCACAATTACAAGATAAACAAAAAATCCTAGCTAAAGAAAGAAAAAACTTTTTTACAAAAGAAAAAAAAGATTAATATTTAATCTTTTTTATTGTAATAAATTGAAGAAAGAGTATAATTATTTTTAATGTGTTTAAGTAAAGTAAGTAAATATACACATAATAAACATAAAGGAGAGAGTATGTTAAGAATAGAAAAAATAAATAAAAGTTATACAACAGGAACATTCACCCAAGTTGCCTTAAAGGATTTAACATTGGAATTTAGAAAAAATGAATTTGTAAGCATCTTAGGACCAAGTGGTTCTGGTAAAACTACATTGTTAAATATAATAGGTGGTTTAGATAGATATGATGATGGGGACTTAATTATAAATAATAAATCAACAAAGAAATTTAAAGATAAAGATTGGGATTATTATAGAAATAATTGTATAGGATTTATTTTCCAAAGCTATAATTTAATACCACATATAAGTGTATTAGATAATGTAGAATTAGGAATGGTTTTAAGTGGAGTAGGACAAAAGAAAAGAAAACAAAAAGCTTTAGAACTATTAGATAAAGTAGGACTAAAAGAACACGCTCATAAAAAGCCAAATCAATTATCTGGTGGTCAAATGCAAAGGGTAGCTATAGCAAGGGCTTTAGCAAATGATCCGGATATAATTTTAGCTGATGAACCTACAGGTGCATTAGATTCAACTACATCATTACAAATAATGGAATTAATTAAAGAAATAGCTAAAGATAAATTAGTTATAATGGTAACACATAACGCTGATTTAGCTAAAGAATATTCTTCAAGAGTAGTTGAATTCAGAGATGGAGAATTGATAAAAGATTCTAATCCAATAAAAGAAGAAGAAACAACAAAAGATATATTTAAGATAAAGAAAACAGCAATGAGTTTTCTAACAGCTTTAAAATTATCTTTTAATAATATTAGAACAAAAAAAGGTAGAACATTAATTACATCATTTGCATCAAGTATTGGAATAATAGGAATTGCTTTAGTTTTATCATTATCAAATGGTTTTCAAATTCAAATAGATAAATTTGAAGAAAATACTTTATCTACATTACCACTTGCTGTTCAAAAACAGGCAATGCAATTAGATGAAGATACTATTAAAGAAATAAGAGAAAATATTGATACAAAAGAATTAAAAGATTACTCTAATGAAAAAGAAGTTTATAGTTTTGATAGTACACAAGCAATGGCAATTCATATTAATAAAATAACAGATGATTACATTAATTATGTAAAGAAAATGGATTCAAAATTAACAACAGGTATAACTTATGGTAGAGATATTCATTTAAATACATTAGTAAAAAATAACAATAAAATAGAAACAAAAGATTTAACTGAAATGTTATTTTCTATTCCAACAAGTAGTACTGGAGGAGAAAAAGCTTTTGTAGATAGTTTTTTTGATGTTATTTATGGAAAACTTCCTACTAAAAAAGAAGATCTTGTATTAGTAGTAGATAGTAAGAATAGAATTCCAAAAGAATTATTAGAAGCACTAGGATTTGATGCTAGTAAAGATATTAGTTTTAAAGAATTGATGAATAAAGAAATAAAATTAGTAATGAATGATGATTATTATACTGAAAATGGTAATTACTTTACTGTAGGTTCAAACCTAGATAAAATGTATAATTCAAGTAAAACATTAACACTTAAAATAACAGCAATAATAAGAGGAAAAGAAGATAAAAAAATGTTAGTTGCCAATAATATGGGATTATCATATACAGAAGATTTAGTAGATTATTTAATAACAAATAATGAAAATTCTAAAGTAGTAATTTCTCAAAAAAATAATAGCTATAATGTTTTAACTGGTGAAGCAATAGATATAACAAGCGAATTAGGTAAAACAACAAAAGAAACTATGTTATCTTATTTAGGTGCATCAACTGTACCAAGTTATTTATATATTTATCCAACTAATTTTTCTGATAAAGAAGAAATATTAGAATATCTTGATAATTATAATAAAGATAAAAAAGTAGCAGATAAGATCCTTTATACAGATCAAGCAGAAATAATAACTTCTCTTTCTGGTTCGATTATGGATGCAATAACAATAGTCTTAATAGCATTTTCAGCTATATCACTAGTAGTTTCATCAATAATGATTGGTATTATAACTTATATTTCTGTACTTGAAAGAACAAAAGAAATAGGGGTATTAAGAGCACTAGGAGCTAGAAAAAAAGATATAAGAAGAGTATTTAATGCAGAAACATTTATTGTAGGTACATTATCAGGAATACTAGGTATATTTATAGCTTGGTTATTAACAATTCCTGCAAACGTTATAATTAAAAATTTAACTGAACTAAATAATGTAGCTCAACTAAATCCAATTCATGCAATAGTTTTAGTAATAATAAGTGTTATTCTAACAACTATTGGAGGGTACATACCAGCAAAAATAGCTAGTAAAAAAGATCCAGTAGAAGCATTAAGAACAGAATAAAAAATAAAACTAATTTTTATAATTAGTTTTTTCTTTTGCCTTATTTATATTTAAAGGATAAAATGATATAATGTAAAAAGAGGTGAATCTATATGGAAGAAGAATTTGATGATATATTTAATGATATAGAAATATCAAAAATATATTCAATAACTTTAAGTAGTGAATATATAAAAAAAATGATAGACTTAAATATTCTATTGAATGATGATTTGATTTCACAAACAGAATATGAAAAAGAACTTGAAGAACTAAATAGTAAGGGAAAAAAAGAAAATGTTAAAACAAGATAATAGGCAAAATCTACTACTAAGTAGCAAAATAGAAAAAATATCAGAAATATTATCATTTTTAAGCACAAAAGAAAAGATAACCTTTACAAATGACATTAACTTTTATATAGAATCACTAATAGAAAAAAATTCAGAAGACTTAGATAATGAAGACTTTAAGACCTTAGCATCATATATAGAACACATCTTCCCAATAATTTTAGAAATACCTTATTTAGAAGGAAACCTATCTATAGTAGAAAAAATAATTAATATAAAAGAAAAAAACTATCCTTCAAATATTATTAATAAAATTAAAAGTTTAAATATAAATAGTTTCATAAAAGAAAATATTGAAATAATAAATTCGAAAACATTTGATGAGTTGGAAGAACAAGAAATATTAAAAATAGATCGATTTTTATCAATGATAGGGAACGATAGAGTTAATAGAATACCAAAGATATCTATGCTAAAATACCAAGATTTTATGAAAACAATTGAAAAGAAGCATTTGGAATCATCAGTATCAAGTATAGAAATCTATAAAGATAGAGTTTTTTGTACTATCCCAAATATTATGGAAAATGATGAAAACGCTGCAACTCAAGACTTAAATTATTATTTTATAGATGAATATATAAATAGAATAATAAAGGAAAATAAGAGTCCATTAGAAATTAACTTTATTCTAGAATTTTCTAGATATATGAAAAGTAATTACTGCTATGCTCCAACACACAAAAATATTTATCAAAGACTTCTAGATAAATTAAACATTCCAAATTTAGTAACAGATGTTTCAAACTATAAGACAGAAATTAATAAATATGGTTTTTCAGATTATGACAAATTATTAAAATTAGTTGAAAATAATTATTATATGAATACGAATATTCCATCTGGAATTGCTCTGTTTATTTTAAATAAATTTATAAATGATAAAATTAAACCAAACGAAACTTGTATTAAATCATGTTTAAGTAGTATATTTTCTGAATTATTAGAAAAAACAGGAAATTCAGAATATACAATTTCTTTTTTACCGGAAACAGCAATGAGAAATAGGCAAGGGACATCAAATAGCAAAAAAAGATTAATAAAAATAAGGGATAAAGAATTAAAGGATTTTATTAAAACAAAAGATCCTGAAATCTTTTCGGTTTTATTTCACGAAACTATCCATGTAATGCAAAAAGACAATATTGAAAAGGATAAACTAGATTATAATCATTATCAAATGATAAAAGATTTTATTATAATGACTAGTGATGATGAAAAGTATAAAGATTATTATACAAACAACTATAAAAATATATCTTTTGAAAAAGATGCTGATAGATACCAAATAATATATACACTAAACCTTCTAGGAATGATAGATAAGAATTATGCAAAAGAACACGAAGAAAAATATATAAAAAAATTAGAACAAGAAAACAAAACACTATTAAGAGAAAATCAAAATAATAGAAATATTAACGGAAATAAAATTAAAATAGATACATTATTTGATCGTTTTATTAAGGAAAATCCTCAATTATTAAAAACGTTTAAAAACAAAATGTTAGATTTAGAATATGATGTTTTTGGAGACAGAAATCCATTAGGTAGCATCATACAAAATTTTGGAGAAAATAACCTTATTAACTTTGGAATAATCTATGATCAAGAGTCATTCTTAGAACAATTAGTCAACAATAGAGTTAATTTAAATAAAAACGAAATTTTTGGCGATATTAACTCATTAGTTTTAAAAAAATATAATAATAAATTTTTAGATGAATTAATAAAAAATTATTTAAAAAGACAATTAAGAAATTCAATTAATACTTTGAAAAGAGAAAATAAAGAGGAATATAATGACTTGTTTAACAAAGTAAGAAAATTATTTATAGATAAAGAAAGTGAAGTAAATATTGAAAAAATTTCTTTAATAGTAGAAGCTTTTGATGGTAATTTAGTAGAAAAAAAAGAATTATTATCTACAATAAATAGGAGATGATCAAATGAAAAAATTAGCAATAATTTATAATCCGAATAGTGGTAAAAGAAAAAAACAAAAATTCGAATTAGAAAAGTATAAAAAAATAATTGGAGAATATGACTACAATATAGACTTTTATAAGACTAAATATAAAAATCATGCTAAAGAAATTATAGAAGATCTACCATACTATGATTTAGTTATATCAGTCGGTGGAGATGGAACTTTTAATGAAGTAGTAAGTGGAAATCTACAAAGAAAAGAAAGACTAGTTTTATCACACTTACCATTGGGTACAACTAACGATATTGGAACAATGTTTGGATTAAGTAAAAACATAAGTAAAAATTTAAAGTTGATTTTATCAGGTAAAGAAAAAGAAATAGATATTTGTACAGTTAATGAGGAACCATTTGTATATGTAGCAGGTTTCGGTAGATTTATGAATGTACCATATGAGACCCCAAGAAAATTAAAAAAAAGATATGGTTATCTTGCATACCTTTTTGAAGGTTTAAAAGATTTCTTTACTAATAAAACACATTTATATGATTTAACTTATGAAGTAAATGGTGAGAAGTATCAAGGACTATATTCTTTTGCCATAGTTAGCAATGCAAATAGAATAGCTGGAATTAACAATTTTTATAAAGATGTTAAATTAGATGACAATTGTTTTGAAGTTTTATTTTGTAATTTAAACACAAAAAAAGATATAGTAAGAAGTTTATTTTATCTTAAAACCAATGATATAACTAAAGTACCGGGATTTTATTTTCATAAAACTAATCACTTAAAAGTAGTATTTAAAGAAGATCTAAGAAAAGCTTGGTGTATAGATGGAGAAGAACTACCGACAACAAATTTATCTTATGAAATAAAGGTTGTACCAGGGTTAAAAATGATGTTACCAGATAAAGATTTAAATAACTTATTTGTAGGAAGTCAAAAATGAAAGTAAATTATCAATTAGAACTTGATAAAATAATAAGTGAAATAGAAATAAAAAGCGAAATCCCAACACTTTTACTTCATAGTTGCTGTGCGCCTTGTTCAAGTTATGTATTAGAGTATTTATCTAACTATTTTAAAATTACTATTTTATATTACAATCCAAATATATATCCTAAAAGAGAATATGATAGAAGAAGAAAAGAACAACAAGAATTAATAGATAAATTAGTAGTAAAAAACAAAGTAGAAATGTTGTCATATGATTATAATTCTTTACCATTTTTTGAAATAACAAAAGGTTTAGAAAATCTAAAAGAAGGTGACATAAGATGTCACAAGTGTTATAAATTAAGACTTGAAGAAGCGGCTACTGTAGCTAAAGATAAAGGTTTTGATTATTTTACGACAACATTATCTATTAGTCCTCATAAAGATAGTCAAATCATAAACCAAATAGGAAAAGAATTAGAAGAAAAGTATAAAGTAAATTATTTATATTCTGATTTCAAGAAAAAAGAAGGATACAAAAGAAGTATAGAATTATCAAAAGACTATGGACTTTATAGACAAGACTATTGTGGGTGTATTTTTTCAATTACAGAAAGGAAACAACAAGATGAAGATAAGTAGAGTAGTTGTAGGAGAATTAGAAGAAAATTGTTATATTTTAGAAAAAAATAATCATGCACTTGTAATAGATCCAGGAGCAGAATATTTTAAAATAAAAGAATCATTAAAAAATTATATATTAGATGGAATCTTAATAACTCATAATCATTTTGATCATGTAGGGGCTTTAAATGAATTATTAGAAATATATAAAGTTAAAAGTTATAACATGGATAACTTAAAAGAAGGAATTAATACAGTTGGAAATTTTACTTTTGATGTTACTTATAACAAAGGACATACTAGTGATTCTATATCTTTCTTTTTTGAAGAAATAAATTCCATGTTCGTAGGAGATTTTATTTTCCAAAGAACAATAGGAAGATGGGACTTACCAACAGGTAGTGAACTAGATATGGTAAAATCAATTGAAGAAATAAAAAAAAGGGATAATGATATTATTCTTTATCCAGGACATGGTCCAGAAACAGTATTAGGTTATGAAAAAAAATATAATCCATACTTTAAATAAAGGAGAAAATATATGTATATAGATTTAATTATTATATTAGTATTACTTTTATTAGGATATTTTCTTAGTAAAAGAACAAATAGTTTTATATATTCAATTGCTATAATTGATATATTTTTAAGAATAATGACTTTCATAAAAATAAATTTAAAAGTAGAAGAAATACAAAGTTTAATTTCTAAATACTTGCCAGAATCAATTCCTAATATAATTGATAAATATACATCTAGTGTACTAACAACAATTCTATTATGGTTATATGTAGGAATTATGACTATCTTTTTATATTTTAATATAAAGTCTTTGTTAAAGAAAAAGAAATAATCAATTCATTTGACAAATAGACATATAAATTGTAAAATTAACTTATAAAATAGGAGTGTGATTTTATATGAATATGAAAAAGAACACAGTAGCATCAGCCTTTGTTATTTTTGCTTTAGTATTATTGTCAATGGGTAGTAGTTATGCATTTTTTAATTTAGCAACAAATACTAATAGTGAACAACAAGAAAAAATAGGAAATGTTTCTTTATCTTTAGAAAATTCTACAATAGAAAATGGTTTATTGGTTTCTAACTTGAATCCACTAAATGATTTTGAAGGTAGAAGTATTAATTATAATTATGTTGATTTTTCAGTAGGTGGAAGTGCAACAGGTAATTTGCCAATTAATTATTCAATAGTAATTTCATTTTATGACCAAAATAATATTTTATTAGAAGATATTAAAGATCTAAAAGTATATTTAACTGAAAAAACGGATGATACTCTAGAAGTAGATACAAAACTTACTTTAATAAATAATGAAGTTAGAACTTACTCTCAATTAAAACTTTTAGATATGAAAAACAATAATCAAAGATTAATTTATAATGGAGAAGTTCCAATAGGATTAAATGGTTATAAGAAAGATTTTCGTTTAAGAGTTTGGGTTAAAGAAAATCCTACAGATATTAATATCTATAATCAACAAGTAATTGCCAAAATAAAAGTAATAGCTAATAACGAATAGTGTATATGCACTATTTTTTTGTAAAAAAAATAGATATTTCTATCTATTTGTTAATCTATATAAATTAAAACTAGGTCTATTAAAAAATCTTATATTATACATACTAGTACCTAAACCACCAGAAATAAATAATTTAGTATTTTTAATTTGATATTCTTCATCATAATACTTCTTAGACCCTTCAATCTTAAATATACTACCAATAAAAGGTAATCTAACTTGTCCATTATGAGAGTGCCCACTTAAAGCTAAATCAACTCTATAGTCCTTTAAAACATTATCTATTAAATCGGGCTCATGTAATAAAACAATTGTATATATATTAGTATTAGCATTTTCTAATAATGAATAAGAGAACGCTTTATTTATATCAGTATCATTTTGTATTTTACTTCCAATACCAGTAATTAAAATTGGATCTAAACCATTATAATATATTAAGTCATAAGAATTATCTAATAGAGTAAAACTAGCTCCTTGTAAAATAGAAATATAATTATCATTATTATAATCATGATTCCCTCTAACACTATATTTTCCAATAGTAGTTTTAATATTACCAAGAGCAGTAGTTAAAAACTTAATATCTAAAGTAGTAGTTGAATAACTACTATCTATTAAATCTCCAGTAAAAACAACTATATCAGGTTTATAACTATTTATTTCTTTAACTAAATGATTAACTTCATCTTTATTAATAGTAGTTCCATAATGTAAATCAGAAAACTGAATAACTTTAATACCATGAAATTCAATAGGTAAATTTTTATTAGTTACTTTGTATTCTTTTACTATCAATCCACTAGTAGAAATATATCTCATATATAAATATAAAGAGGTGAATAGTAAAACTAATATAGTTAAAACGATAAATATTTTCTTATTTCTTTTTTTTCTTTTTTCATTTTCTTCTTGATAAATTAATTCTTCATGTAAATCTTGATTTTTTTGACTTCTATTCATCTAAAACACCACCGTTAAAGAAAGTATTTGAACAATAGTAAAAAATGAATTATGAGCCATATGCATAGCCATTGAAGTATAAATATTTTTAGTATCATAAAGCATCATTGCAAAAACAAATCCTAAACTACCATAAGGTACAACATATAAGAAATCAGTTAAAGTAGTATAACTAAATACTACATGTAATAATCCAAAAATTAAACCAGATGCAATACAAAATAAATATTTAGATTTAAAACTTTCTTTTAATCCAACTCTAAATACTAATTCTTCTAAAATAGGAGCAAAAATAGCAGTCAGAATTAAAGATAAATAAGGGCTAGCTTCTATTAAACTTCTAACAGCTTCTTCATTATTAGAAACTTTACTTGGAGTTAAAAGCATAATAATTAAATTAGAGCCAACCATCAAAGCCATACCAATAAACCAGTACTTAAATCCAATTTCTATATTTTTATTGAAACTATCTTTAAAATCTTTAAAATCACTAATAATTCTTTTTCTAAATATAAATAGTAATATTAACATCAAAATAAAATTATTAAATATAGTTAAGTATAATTCCATATTATGAGACATCTTTTTGATATCTATATCAAATAAAGAAATAGGTATTAATTGAAACAAATCAGATAATATAAATAATAAAATTAAACCTAAAGAAAAAGGTAATTTTTTTACTAATATTTTTTCACTTAAAATATAATAATTAATAATACTTCCAAATAATGATGTAGCTCCTATAGTAAACAATGATATTGAATTTTTTGAATATCCTATAAAATAATAACTACATAAAGAAGAAATAAACATTACCGATAATGTTACTAAAATATTCATTTTCTTATCACTAGTAATTAAATCTTTCCATTTTAAAATACAAACAGGTAACAAAGTAAATATTAAAGTTACCAAAAAATTAAATCCATCAAAATTCATAAATAAACCTCAATTCTATAAATTATCTAATAGTATTCTAACATAAATAGAAGATAAATAATATTAAAAACAAATTAAATAAAAAAATTCTTTAAAATTTTACAACTATATGATATAATTATTTACATGAAAGGAGTGGGAATAAAAGCCCACTCTTTATATTTAATAGGAGGTAATAATGAAAGAAAGACTAATAGAAGCTATTGGGGATAAACTTGATAATTTAGAAGTATTCATTGATGAAGTAATATATGAAACTGAAGGTAAAACAAATTACTTAAGAATAGTCCTAGATAGTAAAGAAATAATTGACCTAAAAAAAGTAACAATGGCAACTAGAATTATGAATCCAATTATAGATAAAATGAATTTAGAATACGACGAATATATACTTGATGTATATGCTAAGTCAAAAGGAGAAGAAAAATAATGAATGGTAAAGAATTTATTAAAGCAGTAGATTTATTAGAAAAAGAAAAAGGAATAGATAGAACTATTATATTTGAAGCAATGGAAGCAGCATTAATAGCAGCTTATAAAAAGAATTTTGATTCAATGCCAAATGTAAAAGTTATAATCGATAAAAAAACTGGAGAAATAAAAGTATATTCATATTTGACTGTTGTTGAAGAAGTAGAAGATGAATATTTAGAAATTAGCTTAGAAGATGCTAGAAAAATAAACAAAACATATAATCTAGAAGATACAATTGATACTGAAGTAACTCCAAAAGATTTTGGTAGGGTAGCTACTTCAACAGCTAAACAAGTTTTAGTACAAAAAATAAGAGAAGCTGAAAGAAATAGTATCATGAGTGATTTCGGTGATAAACAAGACGAATTATTAATAGGAACAGTAGATTTAGAAGATACTGATAATTACTATATTAATCTTGGAAGAAGCAATGGTATCTTACCTAAAAAAGAATGTATTCCAGGTGAAAAGATCAAAATGGGAGATACAATAAAAGTTTATGTAAGTAAAGTTGATAATAATGGAAAAGGCTTATTAATTTTATTATCAAGAACTCATTATGGTTTCTTAAAAAGATTATTTGAATTAGAAATACCTGAAATATCAGATGGAACTGTACTTTTATATAGCGTAGCAAGAGATGCTGGAAATAGAAGTAAAGTAGCAGTTTATTCAGAAAATTCTAAAGTAGATCCTATTGGTTCATGTATTGGTGAAAGAGGAACTAGAATAGCAAGAATTCTTGAAGAATTAAATGGAGAAAAAGTAGATATAGTAAAATATGATAAAGCTCCAGAAGTATTTATTGAAAATGCTCTATCACCTGCAAAAAACTTAAAAGTAATAATAATGGATCCAAAAAAACAAGAAGCTTTAGTAGTAGCAGAAGATGATAATTTTTCTTTAGCAATTGGTAAAAAAGGACAAAATGCTAGATTAGCATCTAGATTGACTCATTATAAAATAGATATTAAAAATAATGAGCAAGCTAGCGAAATGGGAATTAATTTTAGAAATGAATAAAAAAGTACCATTAAGAAGTTGTGTAGTTACTAGAGAAAAATTAGAAAAGAAACAATTGCTAAGAATAGTAAGAAATAAAGAAAATGAAGTATCAATCGATTTAACTGGAAAGTTAAATGGAAGAGGGGCTTACATAAAAAAAGATTTAGAAGTATTAAATAAAGCAATTAAGTCAAAAGCATTAGAAAGACACTTAGAATGTCCAATTAAAGAAGACATATATGAAGAAATAAAAAGAATAATAGAAACAGGTGAATAAAATGAATAGAATCAGTTGGGATGATTATTTTATGGAAATTACTAAAGTAGTTAGTAAAAGAAGTACATGTAGAAGACAAGTTGGAGCAGTAATAACTATTGATAATAAAATAAAAACAACAGGTTATAACGGACCTCCAAAAGGATTAAAACATTGTAGTGAATTAGGTGGGTGCCTAAGGCAACAACAAAATATCCCAAGTGGTACTAGACAAGAAATTTGTAGAGCAGTTCACGCTGAACAAAATGCTATAATTCAAGCCGCTGAATCAGGAATAAAAATAGATAAAGCAACAATTTATGTAAATACTTTTCCTTGTTCAATATGTGCAAGAATGATAATAAACGCTGGAATAAGTAGAATAGTTTACTTAAGCGATTATAATGATGAATTATCAAGAGAATTATTAGAAGAAAGTAATATCGAATTGGTTAAGTATCAAGAAAAATAAAGAAAGAAGGTGATACATATGATGAGTATTTTAGAATACGCAGAAGATGTAAAAAAGAATGTATCAGATATTATAAAGCTATGTGAAAAATTAGGCATAAAAAAGAGTAATGCTGATGATTTACTAAGTGAGGATGATATAGTTTTACTAGATAATGAAGTTCAAGATCTAGAAGATTATATTCAAGAAGAAAATGATTATAATGATGATGACGATTTCTTTGAAAAGGTAGAATCTTTGGCAAGTGAAACAAAAATGACTGAAGAAAAAGGTAAAACCAAAATAAAACCTAAAAAGGTAATAAATCAAGTAGATACTTTCAAAAAAGATAAAAAAGAAATGTACAAACATAGAGATAAATTGATGAGTAATCAAGATAATTCTATGGAAAATGTTGTTATTTATAAAGAGGGAATAACAGTTGGAGAATTAGCAAATCAATTAGAAGTACTTCCTTCAGAATTAATAAAAAAATTAATGGCCTTAGGAATAATGGCCGTTGTAAATCATGCTGTTGCTTATGATGTAGCAGAATTATTAGTAGCTGATTATAATAAAGAATTAAAAAAAGAAGAATCAGTAGATATATCTAATTTTGAAAATTTTGAAATCATAGATAATAGTGAAGATTTAGAAGAAAGACCTCCAGTAGTAACAATTATGGGACATGTAGACCATGGTAAAACTTCATTACTAGATGCTATTAGAAATAGTAACATAACTGATAAAGAAGCTGGTGGTATAACTCAAGCAATTGGTGCTTACCAAGTAGAATGTAAAGGAAAGAAAATTACATTCATAGATACTCCAGGACATGAAGCTTTCACTGAAATGCGTGCAAGAGGTGCAAGTGTAACCGATATAGTAATTATAATTGTTGCAGCAGATGATGGTGTAATGCCGCAAACAAAAGAAGCAATAGACCATGCCAAAGCAGCTAATGTACCAATAATAGTAGCTATTAATAAAATGGATAAACCAGGAGCAAATCCTGATAGAGTTTTAACTGAATTAGTAGAATATGGTTTAACTCCGGAAGCTTGGGGTGGAGATACTATTGTTGTTAAAATTTCTGCTTTAACAGGTGAAGGAATTGATAATTTACTTGAAACAATCTTACTTGTAAGCGAAATGAAAGAATTAAAAGCCAACAAAAATCGTTATGCAACAGGAACTGTTATAGAAGCTAAATTAGATAAACAAATAGGTTCAGTAGTAACTTGTTTAATTCAAAATGGAACCCTAAGACTAGGAGATCCAGTTGTAATTGGAACAAGTTATGGTAAAGTTAGAACTTTAAAAAATGATTTAGGTAAAGATATAGTTGAAGCATTACCATCTATGCCAGTTGAAATAACAGGACTTAGTGAATTACCTTCAGCAGGTGATAAATTTATGGCTTTTGAAACAGAAAAAGAAGCTAAAACAATTTCATCAGAAAGATTTGCTCGTTTTAAAGAAAAAGATACAAACAAATCAGGTATGACGTTGGAAGACCTTTTCGGAGCTATTAAAGAAGGTATAAAAGAAATTAATGTCATAATCAAAGCTGATGTTAATGGTAGTCAAGAAGCTGTAAAACAATCTTTAGAAAAGATAAGAGTAGAAGAAGTAAGAGTTAATGTTATTAGAAGTGGTGTAGGAACAATTACAGAAAGTGATATAGTTCTAGCTAAAGCATCAAATGCAATTCTAATAGGATTTAATGTAAGACCAAACTATAAAACAACTGAAATAGCAAAAGAAAAAGGTGTAGATATTAGATTATATAATATAATATATAAACTAGTTGAAGATATAGAACTTGCTATGAAGGGAATGTTAGAACCAATCTTTGAAGAAAAAATATTAGGTGAAGCCGAAATAAGACAAATATTTAAATTTTCTAAAATAGGAAATATTGCTGGTAGCCACGTTACTAAAGGTAAAGTTGTTACTAATAGTAGTGCAAGAGTTATTAGAGATGGTGTTGTTGTATATGATGGTAAAATAAAATCTATTCAAAGAGAAAAAGATCAAGCTAAAGAAGTAGCCAAAGGATATGACTGCGGTATTACATTAGAAAAATATCAAGATATAAAAGAAAACGATATAATAGAATCATATGAATTAGTTGAAATAAAAAGATAGAAGGTGTTTAAATGAGCGTTAAAATTGAAAGATTAAATGATACTTTTGTAGAAGAAATAAGTTATATTTTAATGACAGAAGTAAAAGATCAAAATATCAAATTTGTAACAATAACAGATTGTGAAATTACTAGTGATTTATCATTTGCCAAAGTTTTCTATACAGTTTTAGATTTAACTAAAAAAGTAGAAACAGATAAAGCTTTGAAAAGAGCTGCATCTTTTATTAGAGGTAAACTTAGTGAGAGAGTTGATGTAAGACATACTCCTGAACTAAAATTTATTTATGATGATTCAATAGAATATGGAAATAAAATAGAAAATATTTTAGATAAACTAAATAATGAAGAAGAAAATTAGTATGAAAATACTAATTTTTTTTATTTTGTATGTTAAAATATATATGGAGTGGTATTATGAATGGAATTATAGTAGTAAATAAAAAAGAAGGATTTACAAGTAGAGATATAGTAAATATAGCTTGTAAAAAATTAAATACAAAAAAAATTGGACATACTGGGACACTTGACCCTTTAGCAACAGGTGTTTTAGTAATGGGAGTAAATAAAGGAACTAAAATTATTGAATTATTAACAAGCGATGATAAAGAATATGAAGCAGAAATAATTCTAGGCATACTTACAACAACTAATGATATAACTGGTACTATAATAGACGAAAATAAAGATATAAAAATAACAAAAGAAGAAATACAAGAAGCAATTAGTAAACTAGTAGGAATAAATAATCAAACTGTTCCATTATATTCTGCAGTTCATGTAAATGGAAAAAGATTATATGAATATGCTAGAAATAATATAGAAGTAGAATTACCTAAAAGAGATGTAAATATATTTAACATAGATTTAATAAGTAATATTTATTATGAAAAAGATAAGCCATGTTTTAATATTAGAACAACTGTAAGTAAAGGTACTTATATAAGAAGTTTAATAGATGATATAGGAAAAGAACTTGGATTTTATGCTACAATGAAAAATTTAAAAAGAACAAGACAAGGAATTTTCTTGTTAAAAGATGCTATTGAAGTAGATGATATATCATATAGTAAATTAATAAAAATTGAAGATGCTCTTTCTAATTACAATAAGGTAACTGTAGATGAAGCTTTAGCAAAAAGTGTAAAGAACGGAGCAATTATCGATAAAATAGAAGACTATGAAAGTGTTTTAATATATAATAAAGAAAATGAGCTTCTTGCTTTATATAAAATATATGAAAAAGATAATAATAAAATGAAACCACACAAGATGTTTTGGGAGGTACAATGAAAAAATTAAATGAATTATATAATTGTGATTATGATGTAGAAATAGATGATATCAAAATTAACTCTAAAGAAGTTAATAAAGGAGATATTTTTGTTTGTACAACAGGAATTACGGCAGATAGACACGATTTTATAGAAGAAGCAATAAATAATGGAGCAAGTGCAATTGTAGTCAGTAAAGATGTTAATTTTAATGTTCCAACAATAAAGGTAGAAGATACAAATAAAGAATTACCACTTCTTGCTATGAAATTATTTGATTATCCTCAAAAAAAATTAAATATAATAGCAACAACAGGAACAAACGGTAAAACAACAGTAGCTTCAATAATACAACAGTTATTAGGAGAAGATATTTGCGCATATATGGGTACAAATGGAGCTATATGTAAAAAGTTTAGAGAAACTTTAAAGAATACTACTCCTGATGCAGATAGATTATATAAGTATTTTGATAAATTTGTAAAAGCAGAAGCCAAATACTTAAGTATAGAAACATCAAGTGAAGCATACTTTAGAAATAGATTAGATTATATAGAATTTAAAGTAGGAATAATAACAAATATAACAGAAGATCATTTGAATATTCATAAAACTATAGAAAATTACGTAGAATCAAAATTAAAACTATTAGATCATATAATTCCAGACGGTTATGCAATCCTAAATAAAGATGATCAATATTATGATATGGAATTAAAAAGAGTAAAATCAAATGTATTAACTTATGGTAAAAAAGAAGCAGACCTATCTTTTGAAAATTATAAATTAGAGAAAGATAAAACAATAATAGATTTTAATTACAAAAACAACATATATAAAGTAGCTAGTCCTTTAGTAGGAGAATTTAATATCTATAACCTTGCTGGTGCTATTTTAGCTTTAATTTCTTTAGGAATGAATATAGATGAAATAATAAATAGAATTCCAAACATAAAGAATCCAAGTGGAAGAGTAGACTTTTTATCGTATGGACAAAATTATAGTATAGTATTAGATTATGCCCATACTCCTGATGCTTTGGAAAAGGTTTTAGGTATGTTAAAGCAGATAAAAACTAATAGAATAATAACTGTAACAGGATCAGCTGGTGGAAGACAAAAAGATAAAAGAGGACCTATGGGTAAAATAGTTAGTGATTTATCAGATCATGTAATATTTACAATGGATGATCCTAGAAATGAAAAAGTACTAGATATAATTAAAGATATGTTAACAAATGTAACTAAAAATAATTATGAAATAATAGAAGATAGAACAGAAGCCATAAAGAAAGCTTTAAGTATAGCTAAAGAAAACGATATAGTTTTAATTACTGGAAAAGGAACGGATAATTATATGGCAATAAATGATGAATATTTGCCATATTCTGACAAAGAAGAAATAGATAAATATTTTAATTAAAGGGTGAGATTATGAAAAAATTAAGGGTAAGTAGACAACTAAAAAACAAAGATATATATGATGATATAAAATCTAAAAAAATAAATAGTATACCCTTAATTTTAGAATTCATAATCATCATAATTTCCCTTATAATAAGTAATTATTCATCTCCAAAAATAAGTATAATTGGAAATGATACAATAAATTTAGATTACGGAAAAACTTATATTGATCAAGGATATAAGGCTGAATATATTAATAAAGATATAACTAATCAAGTAAAGGTTAAAGGTAAAATTAATTATAAAAAAATAGGTACATATAAAATAGAATATAAAGTTAAAAAAGGAATGCATGTAACTAAAAAAATTAGAATTATAAAAGTTGTAGATAAAGAAAAGCCTGTCATAAACTTAATTGATAATAACAAATCAAACCTTTGTCCAAACCAACAATATATAGAAGAAGGATATAAAGCTTTTGATAATTATGATAAAGATATAACAAATAATGTAAAAGTTATAAAAAATAAAGATTATTATACTTACAGTGTAGAAGATTCATCAAATAATAAAGTTGAAATAACAAGAAAAATAAATTATATAGATAAAGAAAAACCAATAATAAATTTAATTGGACAAAAAACTGTATATCTAGAAAAAAATAGTCCTTATATTGAACAAGGTTTTACAACAGAAGATAATTGCGATAAAGATTTAAATAATCAAGTAGAAATAGAAAATAATGTTAATAAAGATAAGCCAGGTACATATAATATACTATATAGAGTAAAAGATTCAGCTGGTAACTTATCTGAAAATATAAGAGAAGTAACAGTATATGAAAAAGGTAGTTATATGAATACTAGTTATAATCAAAATGGTGTTATATATTTAACTTTTGATGACGGACCAAATGAATCTACTACTAATACTATTTTAGATATATTAAAAGAAGAAGGAATACAAGCAACATTCTTTGTAACAAATTATGGACCAGATAGCCTAATAAAAAGAGAATACGAAGAAGGACACACAGTAGCACTTCATACTGCTAGTCATTATTTTAATATTTATAAATCTAAAGAAACATATTATGAGGATTTATATAATGTATCTAATAGAGTAAGAAAAATTACTGGTGTAGAATCTAAAATAATAAGATTTCCTGGAGGAAGTTCAAATACAATCAGCAAGAAATATAAATTAGGAATAATGACAGAATTAGTTAAAGATGTACAACTTCGTGGTTTTAGATACTATGATTGGAATATTGATGCTAATGATGCTGGCACATGTGCAAATGCCTCTAATAAAAGTAATTGTGTATATAAAAATGTAACAACAAACTTATCAAAGAATAGAATAAACATGGTTTTAATGCATGATACTAGATATTATACTAGAGATGCTTTAAGAGATATAATAAGATATGCTAAAGCAAATGGCTATAAATTTGGTAAAATAAATATGGATACACCTATGGTAAAACAAAGAGTATTTAATTAGACAAAAGATAATAAATTTAGTATAATGATGAAGGTGATAAAATGAATAAATACTATCCAAGAATGTATAAAAAAAATATCCAAGAAATCCCATATGAGAAATTAAAAAAAATAGGGATAAAATGCTTAGTATTTGATTTAGACAATACAATAGCTTTAATAGATCAAGAAGATGTAAATAAAGAAACCTTAAATTTATTTGAAAAATTAAAAAAAGAATTTATCGTAGTCATTATTTCTAATAATTATAAAAAAAGAGTAATGCCATATTCAAATAAATTAGGAGTAGATTATGTTTCTTTTGCTATGAAACCATCTACAAGAGGGTTAAAAAAGATTTCTAAAAAATATAAATTAAAACCAGTAGAAATGGCTATGATTGGTGATCAAATAATGACTGATATAAAATCAGGAAATGTTTTTGGGTCTTCATCAATACTAGTAGACCCACTAGGAATAAAAGATTTAAAAATAACTTCTTTTAATAGATACCTAGAAAACAAAGTAATAAAAAAATTCAATGAGAAAAAACTTTTAATGAAGGGGAATTACTATGAATAAAAAATGTAATGGTTGTGGTGTGTCCTTACAAGAAGATAATATAACTCTTGAAGGATATACAACAAGTATAGATAATGATTTATGTCAAAGATGTTTTAGAATTAAAAATTATGGAGAATATCAAACTGTAGCAAAATCAAATGATGAATATATTCCTATACTAAGATCAATAAATGATACAAAAGATTTAGTTATCCAAGTAGTAGATTTATTAAATATTGATAAAGATCTTAGTGAAATAAGAAATTATATTAATAACAAAATATTATTGGTATTAAATAAGAGAGATGTTTTACCTAAAAGTGTTAAAGATGAAAAAATCATAGAGTACTTTAAAAATTTAGGTCTTAATTATGAAGATATTGTAGTTATAAGTACTTTGAAAAATTATAATATAGATTTACTTTTAAGAACAATAAAGAAATATCAAACAAGTAAAAGAGTATATATAGTTGGTCATACAAACGTTGGTAAAAGTTCATTAATAAATAAATTATTAAAAAATTATTCTAATAATCCAACCGAATTAACTATATCTCCATTACCATCAACTACTCTTGACAAAATAGAAATAGAACTATCAGAAACTTTAACATTAATAGATACACCAGGTTTAGTAGATAGAAAAAATATAACTAATTATATAGATGAAAAAACTTTAAAAAAGATAAATCCAAAAAAAGAAATAAAACCTAAAACTTTTCAAATAAAACCTAATCAATCAATCATAATAGATGATATTATGAGAATAGATTATTTAGAAGGAGAAAGAAATAGCTTTACTATTTATATGGCTAATCCTCTAAAAATAAAGAAAATATCTCTTCAAAATGATAGATTAAAAACTTTATCCAAAACAAATTATGATGTTAAATTTAGAGAAGACATAGTTGTTAATGGATTAGGATGGATCAAAATAGTAGAAAAAGGTAAATTAGATATTTATATTGATAAAAATGCTGAAACTTATATAAGAAAATCAATAATTTAAAAGTATTTTTTAATACTTTTTTTGCTTTTATAGTGTATAATAATAAAGAAAAAGGAGGTTTACTATGAATGAACACGATATAATTAATGAAATTCGTAATAAAACAGATATAGTTGATTTAATATCTTCATATATTCCTCTAACTTTAAAAGGTAAAAATCACTTTGGAGTTTGTCCTTTTCATGAGGATACAAATCCATCAATGAGTGTATCTAGAGAAAAACAAATATATAGATGCTTTTCTTGTGGAGCAAGCGGAAATGTCTTTAACTTTGTTATGGACTATGAACATTTGTCTTTTAGGGAAACATTAGAATTTTTAGCTAAAAAACAAAACTTAGAAATAAAGGGTCTTAAAATAACTGAAAAAAAAGAAAAATATCAAGAATACTATGATATTTATGATATTACAAATAAATATTTTCAGAATAATTTAAATACTCAATTAGGTAAAAAAGCAAAAGAATATTTACAGATGAGAAACCTAGATGATACAACTATAAAAGAATTTGGAATTGGTCTTAGTTTAAAACAAGATAATGATTTAACTAATATTTTATTACAAAAAAATTATCCTATAAATACACTAAATAATATAGGTTTATCAAATCAAGATCATGATATTTATATTGATAGAATAATGTTTCCTCTACATGACTTAAATGGTAGAGTAGTAGGTTTTTCTGGAAGAATTTATAATACAAATTTAAAAGAAAATAAATACATTAATACAAAAGGAACACCAATTTTCCAAAAAGGTAATAATCTATATAATTACCATCGTGCAAGAGATGCAGCAAGATTAAAAAAACAAATTATTGTCATGGAAGGATTCATGGGTTGTATTAGAGCAAGTACTGTAGAAATTAAAAATGTTGTCTCGTTAATGGGAACAGCAATGACAAAAGAACAAGCAGAACTAATAAAAAGATTATCAAATAATATTGTTTTATGTTTGGATGGTGATGATGCTGGTAGTCATGCAACACTAGTTAACGGAGAACAACTATCAAATATGGATGTCAATGTTAAAGTAATAGAATTACCAGAAAACCTAGATCCAGATGATTATATAATAAAATATGGAAAAGAAAGATTTGAAGTATTATTAGAGAATGCAATAAATTATAATGACTTTAAAATAAAATATTTAAGAAAAGGTATTAATTTTAAAAGTGATGAAGAACTATCTAGATACTTAGATAATGTAATAATAGAAATAAGTAAAGTAAAAGATGATATAAGAAGAGAAATAATGCTCAAAAACCTTGCAAATGAGTTCAATATAGGTTATAATACCCTAGAAAAAAGGTTGCAAGAAAAGTTAAATAATATTGATAGAAAAGAACCTATAAAATATACAAAGGTTACTACTGAAAAAAGAAAAGATAAATATTATATAGCAATTTTAGCATGTCTTTATTACATGATTGAAAATCCTAAAATGATAAAGTACTATGAAAATGAAGGAATTATTTTTCCAACAACAGTTCAAAGAAATTTAGTAAGTGAAATAATTTTCTACTTTAGAAAATATGGAAATATCAATTTAGCAGATTTTTATACATATTTAAGTAATAAAGAAGAATTATTGTCATTGTTAAATGAAATAGTTTCTTTGGATTTAGAAGAAAATATTAATGATTCTGTAATGATGGAATATATAAATGTAGTAAAAGAATACAATATTATTCAAGAAATTAAGAGATTACAAGAATTAATAAAAAAAGAAATCAATCCATTAGAACAAGCGAAAATAGCAGAACGAATCAAATTATTGAAAATAGGGAGTTGAATTTAAATGGCAAGTGTAATAAAAACGATTGAAGAAAGAAAAGAAAGCTTACTTAAAATAGGTAAAAAGAATGGAACAATCACTTATGAACAATTAGCTGATGAATTAAAAGGATTAGAAATTGATAGTGATACATTAGATGATTTATATAATACTTTTGTTGAAGAAGGTATTGAAATAGTAGCTGAAGATGCAGAACCAGCTTCAGGTGGAGAACCAATTGATATTGAAGAACCACTTTTAATTGATGTAGAAGAATTATCTTTATCAAAAGATATAAAAATAAATGATCCAGTAAGAATGTATTTAAAAGAAATAGGTAAAATTAACTTGCTTACTTCTGATGAAGAATTTGAATATGCAAAATTAGCTGAACAAGGTGATGAATATGCGAAAAAAATGTTAGCAGAATCAAACCTACGTTTAGTTGTATCAATAGCAAAACGCTATGTAGGTAGAGGAATGTTATTCCTTGACCTTATCCAAGAAGGTAATATAGGTCTTATGAAAGCAGTAGATAAATTTGATCCAACAAAAGGATATAAATTTTCAACATATGCAACATGGTGGATAAGACAAGCAATTACTAGAGCCATTGCTGACCAAGCTAGAACTATAAGAGTTCCTGTACATATGGTAGAAACAATTAATAAATTGGCAAGAGTACAAAGACAATTGACTCAAGAATTAAATAGGGAACCTACAGATGATGAAATAGCTAAGAAACTTGGCATTAACATTGAAAAAGTAAGAGAAGTTTACAAGATTTCTCAAGATCCTGTATCTTTAGAAACTCCAATAGGTGAAGAAGAAGATTCTCATTTAGGTGATTTTATTAGGGATGAAAGAACAATGGGACCAGAAGAATATGCAACAGTAGAAATGCTTAAAGAAGAGTTAAGTAATGTTCTTTTAACATTAACAGATAGAGAAGAAAAAGTTTTAAGACTTAGATTTGGATTAGATGATGGACAATGCCGCACATTAGAAGAAGTTGGACAAATCTTTGGAGTAACTAGAGAAAGAATTAGACAAATAGAAGCGAAAGCCTTAAGAAAACTTAGACATCCATCTAGATCAAGAAAATTAAAAGACTTTTTAACTGATTAATATGAAAATAAATAATAGACTAAAAGCAATATCTAATTACATAGAAGATAATTCTAATATTATAGATGTAGGTTGTGATCATTCTTTATTAGGAATATATTTATGTTTAAATAGAAATAACATAAAAGTAATAGCATCAGATATAAATAAAAATCCATTGATACAAGCAAAAGCTAATATAGAAAAATATAATTTATATGACAAAATTGAAGTAAAATTAGGAAATGGAATAGATACCATCGATGAAAAAACAGATACAATAGTAATTTCTGGTATGGGCGGTAAGACAATTATTGATATTCTAAATGATAAAAGAAAAATTAAGAATATTAATAAAATTGTTCTATCTCCTAACAATGATATAAATTTAGTTAGAAAACATTTGATAAAGATGAAATATTATATATCAAATGAAGAGCTAATTAAAGAAAAAGGAATTGTATATACTATTTTAGAGTTTAAAAAAGGTAAAAAAAGATACAATAAATTAGAAATATTATATGGTCCTATTTTAATTAAAAATAAAGAACAACTTTTTTTAGAATTAATTGAAAATGAAAAGAAAAGATTAAAAGAAATACATAAAATGATTCCTAAAAATCAAATAATTAAAAGATATAAATTAAAAAGAGAAATAAAGTTAATAAATAAAATTTAACTTTATTTTTTTTATTAAAAAATAGTTTTAAATTAAAATTCTTTATGTTATACTATAAAGTATAAGAATAGTAAGGGAGGATACAAAATGAATATTTTTACAGGAACATATCATGCGATAAAAAATATTATTATGTACCCTATGAAGTTAATTAACGGTAATACTAGCATAGAAAAATTAGAACAACAAGAACTAATTAGGAAACAAAAACAAGAGCAAAAAGAATTAAAGATGAGTGTTGAACAACCTGTTCAAAGACAACAAGTATCAACTATAAGTAATGACAGAACAGAAACTTTAGAAGAAGAAATAAGAAGTAACTCAGCATCTATATCAAGAAATAATCCAAATCAATTACCAAAAACAGATGTACACAAAAAACGTACTACTTTTGATTACGTTGTAAAAAATGATATTGGACAAATTACAAAAAGTTCTTTCGATGCTCAAAGTGTTGAAGAAGTAAAAGCCTTTTTAATTAATGAAGGATATGAAATAGTTAGTATAACAGCTAAAAAGCCAATGTCTTCTATAGACATATCATTATTTAAATCAGGAAAGCTTAAAACAGGTGAATTGTCTTTTGCGCTTACGCAATTAGCAACATATATAAAAGCAGGTATCCCTCTAATAGACTCTATTAGAATCCTTGCTAAGCAGTCTACTAACCCAAACAAAAGAAAAATTTATGAGAGAATAGTATATGATCTTGTTACCGGAGAAAATTTTTCTAAAGCTTTAGAAAATCAAAATAATGTTTTTCCAAGACTTTTAATAAACATGGTAAAAACATCTGAAATGACAGGTGACTTACCAACAACATTAGAAGAAATGAGTGATTACTATACATCAATTGAAAAAACCAAAAAGGCAATGATTTCAGCGTTAGCATATCCTGCAGTAGTATTTTCAATGTCAGTAATGGTTGTTATATTCTGTTTGGTATATGTAGTTCCAAACTTTACAAAGATGTATGCAGATCAAGAAGCTGCATTACCAGCAATAACTCAATTTACTGTTGGAATAAGTGGTTTTTTAGGAAACAATTGGATGTATATAGTTGGTGTTTTAGTATTTTTACTTGTTGTCTATAGAAATTTATTTCAAAATATTAAATCATTTAGACGTTCAGTTCAAACTTTTTATATGAAATTACCTGTATTTGGTAAAATTATAATTTATAACGAAGTAACAATGTTTACTAAAACATTTGCTTCATTATTAAACCATAGTGTTCATATAACAGATAGTATGGAAATTTTGTCAAAAATATCAAATAACGAAATTTTTAAAGAAATAATTATGAATACATTAAATACCTTAAGTAAAGGTGGTAAAATATCTGAATCATTCCGTGGACAATGGGCTTTCCCAATTGTTGCATACGAAATGTTAGTTACAGGTGAATCTACAGGTCAATTAGGAATAATGATGGAAAAAGTTTCTGATCATTATAACGAATTACATAAAAACTCTATATCAGCTGTTAAAAGCTTAATAGAACCATTAACTATTGTTTTCTTAGCAGTAGCAGTAGGTTTTATCCTATTATCAGTAATTCTACCAATGTTTAGTATTTATGGAGAAATTGGCTAGTACTAGAAAGGCAGGAAGATTATGCAAACATATTATTTAATAATAGCATTTATAATGGGAACCATTTTTGGTTCCTTCTATAATGTTGTGGGATATCGATTATCAACAGGAGGTTCTTTAACAAATCCAAAGAAATCATACTGTCCCAAATGTAAAAAAGAATTGAAATGGTATGAATTATTTCCAATAATTTCATATTTAATTCAAGGCGGAAAATGTCGTAAATGTCATAAAAAAATATCATTCTTTTATCCATTTACTGAAGCTGTAACAGGACTTTTATTTATGGTTTCATACTATTCCTTTGGAATTTCCTTAGATTTAATAATAGCTTTATCAATTTGCTCATTTTTAATGATTGTAATTGTTAGTGATGTTAATTATCTAATTATTCCAGATGAAGTAACAATCTTTTTTTCAATATTAATAATAATAGTTAAATTTATTGATCTAGGATTTAAAGGTGGAATGTTAGCTATAGGAAGTGGTTTATTATTACTTACTGTTATGTACTTGATAATGTTACTTGGAAACTTTATGTTTAAAAAAGAAAGCATGGGTGGAGGAGATATAAAACTTATGTTTGTAGTAGGATTAGTACTACATCCAGTAGTAGGATTATTTGTAATATTCCTATCAAGTTTAATAGCTTTACCAGTATCAGCAGTTATATATATAGTAAATAAAAATAATGTTATTCCATTCGGTCCATTTATACTTATATCTTTAGTATTATTATTTATGCTAAAAGTAGATATTAATTCTATATATAATATATTTAATCTTTTAAAATAGTTAAGAATTTCTTAACTATTTTTTAATTTATATACCACAAAAAAGAATTTATAAGTTATAATAACTTTATACGGAGGTGAAATATGAAAAATTTAACTATTTTACCAGCAGATACTTATACTGTAGTAAATAAAACTATCATAAAAACAATAGATAGAAAGATAATAACTATGTTGTACCAACCAATAATAGGTCATATTGCAACAAGCTTATATTTTACCTTAATTGATGACTTAGATAAACATGAAATAAATAGTGATATTTTAACTCATCATCACTTAATGTCAACTATGCAATTAAGACTAGAAGATGTAACAATAGCCAGAAGAAAATTAGAAGCAGTAGGTCTAATAAAGACCCTAATTAAAGAAGGAAATGTAAATGATTATATATACTTGATATACTCTCCTTTAAGCCCCTCAGACTTCTTAAATCATCCAATTCTTAATGTTGTTTTATATAATAATTTAGGAAAAAAAGAATATGAAAAGATAGTTGATTATTTTAAAATACCTAAGTTAAATATTAAAGATTACAATGATGTCACTTGCTCATTTAATGAAGTTTTTTCATCTGTAAGTGGTAATATTTTCATGGAAAATGATGATATTGCCAAAAATAATACAAATAAATTAATCTTAGAAAAAGGAGTAGACTTCAATTTACTTATATCTTCTATTCCTAAAAATATGATAAATGAAAGATGCTTTACTGAAGAAGTAAAAGATTTAATAAATAATTTATCATTCATATACAATATAGATGATTTATCTATGCAAGGATTAGTTAGAAATAGTATTAATGAAAAAGGAACTATAGATAAAAATCAATTAAGAAAAGACTGTAGAAATTTTTATCAATTTGAAGAAGAAGGAAAACTTCCAACTTTGATTTATTCAACTCAACCAGAGTATCTTAAAACTCCTGTAGGAGATAATTCAAAATGGGCTAAAATGGTTTATACTTTTGAAAATGCAACCCCATATGATTACTTAAGAAGTAAATATAAAACAGGCGAACCATCAATTAGAGATTTAAAATTAATTGAAAGTTTATTAGTAGATTTACAATTAAAACCAGGAGTAGTAAACGTTCTAATTGCTTATGTATTAAAAATAAATAATCAAAAATTAAATAAAAACTATGTTGAAACAATTGCAGGACAATGGAAAAGATTAAATATAGAAACAGTAGAAGAAGCAATGAAAGTATCAGAAAAAGAACATAAGAAAATGAAGAAAAAATTATCTGATAATTTTACACCAAAAGTATTTACTCCAAAAAATATTAAAGAAGAAGTATTACCTGATTGGTTTAACAAAGAATTAACAAACGAAGAAACAACAGAAGAAGAACAAGAAGAGATGAAAAGAATATTAAAAGATATAATTTAAGGAGGATTAAATGAAAAATATAACTGAAACAATTAATTATAATAGTAATAACAATAATGAATTAGATATTAGTTTTAAAGAAGCTTTAAATAATCCTTATTTTAAAGACTTAATTAATATTAGAAAATTAGATAATGATTTAGCCAAAAAATATACTTCTACAATAGAAGAATGTGCTAACGAATTTAAAAATTGTAATAATTGTAAAGGATTAAGTTTTTGTAAAAATAAACTTGAAGGATATATGTATTGTCCAACTCAAAATGATAATATAATTAATTTTGATTTCGTAGCATGCGAATATTTAAAAAAACAAGAAAATGATAATAAATATAAAGATAATGTTGAATATTTTCAAATACCTAAAGAAATAACAAAAGCAAATATTAAAGATATTTATTTAGATGATAAAAATAGAATGGACATAATCAAATATTTTAAAGAATTTATTGATAATTACAATAAAGGCGATAAACCTAAAGGATTATATTTACATGGAAGTTTTGGTTCTGGGAAAACATTTTTAATAGCAGCACTTTTTAATGAATTAGCTAAAAAAAATATTCGTAGTGGTATGATATATTTTCCTGAATTTTTAAGAAGTTTAAAAGAATCATTTTCTAACGATGGAAGTGAATATAAAGATAAATTTAATCACATAAAAAAAGTAGATCTTCTTCTTTTAGATGATATAGGAGCAGAAAATTTAACACCGTGGGCAAGAGATGAAATTTTAGGCTCATTACTTCAATATAGAATGGATGAAAAATTACCAACATTCTTTACATCAAATTTAAACTTAGAACAATTAGAAGAACACTTAGCATCAACAAATAATAAAATCGATAAAGTAAAAGCAAGAAGAATTATAGAAAGAATAAAACAATTAACTAAAAATGAGGAGTTATCAAGCAAAAATAGAAGACAATAGGAGATAAATATATGACTATTGAAGAATTAAGATTAATAATAAAAAAAGCAAATGATAAAAAAAATAATGAGCTTAAAAAAGTTGGAACAAAAACTATACTTGAATTATTTGAAAAAGAAATAGACAATTATAACTTTGAAGATTTATCTAAAAATAGTAACATTAAAGATATAATGTATGTTTTAAGAGTGACTTTATCTAAAAATAATGATTCAGATAAAGATAAAATTTATTTATTAATTCAAGATATTCATACAAAAATAAAAAACAAATTAATTGAAAAACCAGGCCATATAAATAAAACTAATCAAAATTATAAAACATTAAAGAAAATAATAAATGATTTAGAAGCAGTAACTTTATCATATCTATATGATTATATAGATGATTGTAATAATGAAACATATAATTTTATTAATCTTTTAGTTTTTGAAATAAAAAACCTTCCATTAATAGAAGATGCAATAGAAAAGTTTCCATATATAACAAATATAAAAGATGAGAATGATAATTATATATTAGAAAAAATAATATATAACTATTTAACTGTTCTTACTGGATATACTAATCTAAAAGAATTATCAAGTAATGCAGACCTAATTTATTATGATAAAATAATAGATTTATTTATTAATAGTAAAGAGTTTAATAAACTACAATTACATTCACCAAAACTAAAACAAATAGAAAAATATTTATCATCATTAAAAAAAGAAGAATATACAGAACAAACTAAAAGAAAATTTATATTTTGGATTAATAATTTAAAAGAAAAATTATTTACTGAAAATATTTTATCAGAAGAAAAAACTATAAAGAAAATAAAATATAAATATGATATAGATGATGATTTTGAAGAGGATATTTTATCTGAAGTTAGATTAACAAAAAAATGTATGTCTAAAAAATGTTTAGATGGAAGAATAATAATTCCTCAAGAAGAATGTATTTTAACAATAGATGGAGAAAATGCTGAAGAAATAGATGATGGATTATCTGTTATTAAACTTATTAATGGTAATTATCTATTGAAAGTTCATATAGCTGATCCAGTAGGCTTAGTAAAAAATAATAGTATTATATATGATGAAGCTCTAAAAAGAACTACATCTATATATTTGTCAGATGGTGTTATTCCACAATTTCCTAAGGAACTAACAAAAGAATTTCTATCATTAAAAAGTAGAAGTTATCGCTTAGCAAGAACTTATGAAATAGAATTAACTAACAATTCAGAAATAGTTTCTTACAATGTTAAAAAAACAGCTATATTTGTAACTAAAAAAATGTCTTATAAACAATTTAATCAAATGTTAGAAAAACCAACAGGTGATATAGTTTTAGATGACACAATAAACAAATTAGAGCAAGTTTCTAATATTTTAGCAAAATTAGTCAAAATAGATGATATTTATTATCAAGTTACTAGAAATGAAAAAAATACAACATCTACAAATATCATAGGAAAAACAAGTGCAGAAAAATTAGTAGAAAGAACAATGATTTTAACCAATCATTTAACAGCTAAATATTTTTATGATAATAAGTTACCATTCATATATAGAAATCATCAAGAAGATCCAATATTACAAGAAAAAATAGAAAGCTTTAAATTAAAAATGGATGAAGATCCAGAAAATATAGAAATAAGAAATATAATTGAAACATATCAAAAGATGTATCCAAGGTCATATTATGATACAAAATGCCTAGGACATTTTGGTCTTAATTTAGATACTTATTCACACGTAACAAGTCCTTTAAGAAGAAGTGCTGATATAGTAGCAAATGTTTGTATGGACGAAATAATAGATAAAAAAGTAGAAGATAAAAAAATATATGCATTAGAAGACTTCTTAAAAGAGCAATGTAATTATATAAATGCAAGAAGAATAAATGTAGAAAGTTTCTCTAACGAATATGAAAAAATAAAGATATTGAAAAAGTAAAAGCATAATGGTATAATATACTTACAAAAGCAGTAATAAGAAACAAGATAATTAAATGATAATAAAAGAGAGTTCATGGTTGGTGTAAATGAATATTTAGTTTAATTATTACTATTCTTTAGTTGGACCATAATAGGATTCCCGGATGAAAACCCGTTAAAGTAAATTAAGATAAACCATAGGATGGTACCGTGCTTAGCACTCCTTATAATACATTTATAAGGAGTTTTTTTATGGTAGAAGATAGAATAAAGATACTAAAAAAAGAATTATTTGATTTAAGGCTACAAGCAGAATTCAATAAAAGAAATACCGAAATTTCACAAAGGATAGAAAAAGAAATCGAAAAAAAACATAACGAATTAAAAAGAACTGTTTTTGAAAAAGAAACAATAGAAAAAAGGAGATAAATATGATAAATATAAAAGAAAATGAAAACTTAAATAAATTAAATCATTCATGTGCTCATTTATTGGCACATGCCGTAAAAAGACTTTATAAGGACTCTTTATTTTGGGTAGGTCCTGTAATAGAAGAAGGATTTTACTATGATATTGACTTAAAAGATGAAGTAATTAAGGAAGAAGATCTTGAAAAAATAGAAAAAGAAATGAAAAAAATAGTTTCAGAAAAAGTTTCTATTATAAGAGAAGAATTAACAAAAGAAGAAGCTTTAGATAAATTTAAAAATGATATGTATAAAATTGATTTAATAGAAAGAATGGAAGATGGATCTAACATTACTTGCTATAGTCAAGGTGATTTTGTCGATTTATGTAGAGGGCCACACGTAGAAAATACTTCTATTTTAGGAAATTTCAAATTACTTAAAGTTAGTGGTGCTTACTGGAAAGGCGATTCTAATAACAAAATGCTTCAAAGAATATATGGAATTTGTTTTGAAACAAACGAACAGTTAGAAGATCATATGAATCTATTAGAAGAAGCTAAAAAAAGAGATCATAAAAAATTAGGTAAAGAATTAGGATTATTTATGATGAGCGAATATGGTCCTGGGTTCCCATTCTTCTTACCAAAGGGTATGATTCTTAGAAATGAATTAGAAAAATTCTGGTATGATGAACATACAAAAGAGGGTTATGAATTTATTAAAACTCCAATCATGTTAAATCAAGAACTTTGGGAAGTATCAGGTCATTGGATGAATTATAGAGAAAATATGTATACTTCAACAATAGATGAACAAAACTTTGCAATTAAACCAATGAATTGTCCAGGAGGAATGCTTGTATACAAGAATTCACTACATTCATATAAAGATTTACCAATAAGATGTGGAGAATTAGGACAAGTACATAGACATGAAGCATCAGGTGCTTTAAATGGTTTATTTAGAGTTAGAACATTTACTCAAGATGATGCTCATATCTTTATGAGGGAAGATCAAATAGAAGAAGAAGTAGTTAGATTAATAGCTTTTATAGATAGAATATATAAAATATTTGGATTAAGCTACGACATAGAATTATCAACTAGACCATTAGATAAATTTATAGGTACAATTGAATCTTGGGATAAAAGTGAAAAAATACTTGAAGAAGCTTGCCATAAAGCAGGTAGAAGTTGCAAGATTAATCCAGGAGATGGAGCTTTCTATGGTCCAAAATTAGATTTTCATATTAAAGATTCATTAGGTAGAGTTTGGCAATGCGGAACAATTCAATTAGATTGCAATCTTCCAGAAAGATTTGATTTAACTTATATTGATTCAGATGGTACTAAAAAAAGACCAATAATGTTACATAGAGTTATATTTGGATCTATAGAAAGATTCATAGGAATATTAATAGAACATTTTGCAGGAGCATTTCCACTTTGGCTATCACCTGTACAAGTTAATATTATCCCAGTAAATAATTTATATCATTTAGAATACGCTAACGAAGTAAAACAATTATTAGAACAAAATAATATAAGAACTAGCTTAGATGATAGAGAAGAAAAACTTGGATATAAAATGAGAGAATCTCAAACAAATAAAAATCCTATAACAATCATCATCGGAAATAAAGAAAGAGATGAAAATACAATAAGCTATAGATTGTATGGTAAAGAAGATACTACAACTATTACAAAAGAAGAATTTGTTAATTTGGTATTAGAACAAATAAAAAATAAAACAAAGTAGGAGAATGTAATTATGTCAGGGGAAAAATCAAATTTAATAAGAATAACAGAAGATGAATTTTTTATAATTGAAGAAACTAAAGAAGGAACAATAGCTAACCATTATAAAATAAGTAAAAATAAATATAAATTGTTACAAGAAAACCTAATCAATATTAAAGAAACTAGTTGTGATTATTTATGGATAGTAAGTTCAGAAGATGAAAAAGAACAATTATATAATTCTAAATTAAGAAGAAAAGGTAAATATTCGGTTTCAAAAATAGGAAAATTTTTTGATTTTGGTGGAGCAAAAATGGCTCTGTTTGAAGACCAAATAGGAGATATAACGCTTGCTTCATATATGGATGAAACAGGAGATATGCCACTATCAATTGAAAATAGAACAACAGGAGAGCAAATAAGTACTGATACAATTTATTTCAATTATGAAAGTACTAGAAATAAAATAATCAAAGAGCAATATTCTGATAAAAGAGCAAAACATATAACTATGTAGCTCTTTTTGTTTTACTTTTATCAAAATTAATGTTATAATATTAAAGGTTAATTTACTTATCTACATAAAACGAAAGGAGAATAAAATTGAGTAAAATTAAAATATTTAGTTTAGGTGGACTAAACGAAAATGGAAAAAACTTATATGTAGTCAATGTTGATGAAGATATATTTGTTTTTGACGCAGGATTAAAATACGGAATAAATAATACACTTGGAGTAGATTATATTATTCCAAATATAGATTATTTAGTACAAAATAAAGAAAAAATAAAAGGGATATTCTTAACACATGGACATGAAGGAAATATGGGGGCAATAGCTGACATAGTAAAACTTCTTCCAAATGTTAATGTATACGCTACAAAATTTACAATGGAAATAGTAAAAAGTGAATTAGATGAACAATTTAAGAATAGTTCTATTTTAAAAGAAATAAGACCTCATTCTAAAATTACATTTGGTAAGAATTCTATTTTTCCAATAAGTGTAACACATTCAATTCCAGATGCAGTATGTTACGTATTATATACTGAAAATGGAGCAATTGTTTATACAGGAGACTTTGTTTTTGATTCAACAATGCAAGGTAACTACAAAACAGATATAGGAAAGTTAGCTTATGTTGGTAAGCAAGGAGTATTATGTTTATTAGCAGAATCTCTTTATGCAGAAAAAGAAGGCCACACATCTCCAAATAATAGAGTTAAACCTTTTATTAGAGAAGTATTAGAAAATAATGATGACAGAATTATAGCAACTATCTTACCAGCACATATTTATAGAGTTCAAGAAATATTTGATGAAGTAATGAGAACACATAGAAAAATAGTTATTATGAGTAAATCTCTTCAAGATATTATCAACAAATCTATAGAAATGGGATATTTAACAATAAATAAAGATAGAATAGGTAATCTTACACACTTAAATGAAAAAGGTGTAGTTGTCTTAATATCGGATGAAAAAGAAAAACCTTTTGCCAATTTAGAAAGAATTATAAAAGGTCATGATAAGTACGTAAAATTAACTGAAAAAGATACTGTCTTTATAACAGAACCAAGTTATGATGGTATAGAAAAAAGATTGGCAATGGTTATGGATGATATTGCTAGATGTGGAGCTAATGCTATCTCATTATCTAGTAAAAAACATTTATTACATCATGCATCAAGAGAAGACCTAATGCTAATGATAAATATGATGAATCCAAAATATTATTTCCCTGTAAAAGGTGAATATCGTCATCAATATAAAAATGCTGAAATAGCAGAAGAAATAGGAATACCTAGAGAAAATATCTTATTAAAACAAAACGGAGACGTTATAACATTTGTAGATGGAAATTTAACAAATGATATAGAACATATCGAAGTAGATGATGTCTTAATAGATGGAAATTTTGATGGTGATGTTGGAGAATTAGTACTAAAAGATAGAGAAATGCTTGCTGAAAACGGAATAGTTATTATTAGTTGTACATTAAATAAAATGAATAAAGAAATAATAGCAGGACCAGAAATATTAACTAAAGGATTTATCTTTGTAAAAGATAATTTAGATATAATAGAAGAAAGCAAGAGAATATCTTTAGAAATAATTACAAATAATATATCATTAGATAATAGAAGAGTAGATTATACAAAAATAAAGAACGAAGTAAGAGAACAATTAGGTAAATATTTATATAAACAAACTGAATGTAGACCAATGATTATTACTGTAGTTCAAGAAGTTTAGAGCAAAATTTGCTCTTTTTTCTATAAAAATGCTTATTTTGTTTGACTCGCAATATACTTTATAGTATAATTACATATGTTTGAAGCCTCTAGCTCAAACCGCATTAAAAAGGTTTTAAAACAATTATGTTGCCTTAAGAGCGAGTCTAGAAAATAATAAAGGAGGTAAAATTATGAAAGCAATTATTAAAACTGGTGGTAAACAATATTATGTTTCTGAAAAAGATGTTATCTATGTTGAAAAACTAAATGGTAATGATGGAGACAAAATTGTTTTTGATGAAGTATTAATGCTTGATGGTAAAGTAGGAAGTCCTTACTTGAAAAATGTAACTGTTGAAGGTGTTATATCTAAACAAGGAAAACAAAAGAAAATTAGAATTTTTAGATACAAACAAAAAGACAGAAGTCATCGTAAAACTCAAGGACACAGACAACCATATACAAAAGTAGAAATCACTAAAATTAATGGGTAATTTATGATAAAAGTATTTATAGAAAGTACAAATCATAGAATTAACAAAATAATTATTAATGGACATGCTAAGTATGATGACTATGGAAAAGATATAGTATGTAGTGCAGCAAGTACTTGTGTAATTACAACAGTAAATGGTATAAGTGAAATTAATGATCAATATTTAAATATTGTAGAGAATAAAGATGAACTTATAATCGAAATAAAAGAAAATGATTCTGTTTGTGAAAAGTTAATTAAAAATATGCTTAACATATTAGAAGACTTAGAAAAACAGTATCCTAAAAATATAAAAATTAAGTAAGGAGGAAATCCAATGAAAATGATTTTAAATATTCAATTATTTGCCCATCATAAAGGACAAGGTTCTACATCAAATGGTAGAGATTCTGCCGGACGTAGACTTGGAGCTAAAGCAGCAGATGGTCAATTCGTAACAGCTGGTTCTATTCTTTACCGTCAAAGAGGAACAAGAATATTTCCAGGAACTAACGTTTCAAGAGGAAATGATGATACGTTATATACAACAGTAAATGGTATTGTTAAATTTGAACGTCTAGGAAGAGATAAAAAACAAGTAAGTGTTTACGAAGTAAATGAATAAAAGTATTACTACTAAGTAGTATACTTTTTTTTTATTATATGCTATAATATAACTCGTTTAAGAAGGAGTGAATTATATGAAAAACATTCTTGTATCAAGATTAGAAAATTGTTATTTAGATCTTTCAAGAGGGACTGCTATAGTTAATTACTTAGAAATAGAAAAGTTTATGGCAGAAAACAATATTTTTGTTTTAAAAACATCTCAAGAATTAACAGAAAGATTTATAAAATCAATGAAGAGTGAAAAAATTATTTATGATTATATATATTGTGATAAAGATAGAACTATTTTAAATATGAATAATATTAAAGTAGAAGGTTCTTATGTAGGAGAAAATCAAGAAATTGAATGTATTAAAGACCTATATAGAATAGATGATTTTAATGTTTATACTATTTCTTCAATGAAAAAAGACTTAGATATGATTAGAGCATATAATGGTTATTCTATTAGAAATAGTGAACAAGAAATAATGAAAAGTTCACTAGGGACAGTAGATAATGTAGAACAATTAGCAAAAATGATTAGATTTAATCAAACACTTAAAAGATAAAAGAAAGGGGATGATATTATGTTCATAGATGAAGTAAATATCGAGGTTAGAGCTGGAGATGGCGGAGACGGATGTACAGCTTTTAGAAGAGAAAAATATATTCCAATGGGAGGTCCATTCGGTGGTAACGGTGGGCATGGAAGTAATATTATTTTTAAAGTAGATGAAGGATTAAGAACTTTATTAGATTTAAGATATAATAAAATAATTAAAGGTAAAAAAGGTGCTAACGGAGAAGGTAAAAACTGTAATGGTAAAGCAAGTGATGATATAATCATAAAAGTACCACAAGGAACAGTAATAACTGATACTGATACTAACTTAATTATAGCTGACTTAAAAGAAAAAGATGACGAAGTAGTAGTTGCAGTAGGTGGACGTGGTGGTAGAGGAAATACAGCCTTTAAAACACAAAGTAATCCAGCTCCTAATTTTTCTGAAAGAGGAGAACCAGGAGAAAATAAATTCTTAAAAGTAGAATTAAAGCTACTTGCAGATGTAGGATTAGTAGGATTACCAAGTGTAGGTAAAAGTACTATTATTTCTATGGTATCAAAATCAAAACCCAAAATAGCAGCATATCATTTTACAACATTAACTCCAAATCTAGGAGTATGTAATGATAGACAAAACAGAAGTTTTGTAATGGCTGACTTACCTGGTTTAATAAAAGGTGCTTCTCAAGGAGAAGGTCTAGGAGATAGATTTTTAAAACATATTGAAAGAACAAAAGTTATAGCTCATATAATTGATATGAGTGGTAGCGAAGGAAGAAATCCTTATGAAGATTACATTACTATAAATAATGAATTAGAAAGTTTTTCTGAAAAATTAATAAAAAAACCTCAATTAATAATTGCCAATAAAATGGATATAGAAGAATCAAAAGAGAACCTAAATAAATTCAAAGAAAAGGTTTCTCATGAAATAATACCTATTAGTGCAATCAATAACGAAGGTTTAGAAGTAGTTTTGGAAAGATTAGCAGATATGCTTGAAAAAGTAGAAGCTGAACCTTTATATGAAGATGATCAATTTGAAGGACATGTTCTTTATAAATTTCAAAAAGAAACTCCATACACAATTGAAAAAGAGGGAAATGTATGGGTAGTTAAAGGTGAACAAGTAGAAAAATTATTTAGAATGACTAAGTTTAATACTGATGAATCAATCCAAAGATTTACTAAGAAACTTATGAAAATGGGTCTAGATAATAAATTAGAAGAGTTAAAAGCACAAGAAGGAGATATTGTACGTATCTTAGACTTTGAATTTGAATATAAAGATTAATAAAAAACCTAATCAGTAAAATGATTAGGTTTTTCTATTTGTAGTATTTCTCCCTCTTTTAAAATATTTATATCTTCTGTAACAGGAAGTTCATAAACATAATATACATCTTTTTTAGGTAGAATAATTCTTTCACTCGGGAAATTTTTATATATTTTAATAATTCTATTATATTTATCAGTCATTATGATATCTATCCTGTGATACATAAAATAAGTATGAATACTATTACACCTATTAAGTCTTATACCATATTCTATAGGATTTAAATGAAACATGAAACCTTTTAATTTCTGAAAAAAAGTCTTCATTTCACGAACTTCTATTTTATTATTTCCAATTACAACTATCATAATAATCACCAAAGAGAATATATCACAAAATATATAATTTGACAAATAAGTAAAAGAAATATAAACTAAATATATACAAAAATAGGGGTGAAGTAAATGAATAGAAAAGGACAAGCTTTAGTTGAATATGTACTAATAATTGCTCTAGTAACAGTAATTATAATAGGAATTGTTAAAACATTCGGTGGATATATAAAAGATTCTATAACTAAAACATCATGTGGGATAGCTGATCAAGAATACGTTCCTGGTGAAAAAGTAGGAGAAGGTACTTGTAAAGATAAATCAAATGAATTAGATGATCTTTTTGAAGAATAATTATGTTTTAATATAAAACAATATGATATAATATATACATACTAGGGGTGGTATAGTGAAACTTAATATAAAAGGACAGGCATTAATAGAATTTGTTTTATTAATTCCAGTTTTAATAATGATTATATTTGCTATGATAGATTTTGGTAATATTTTCTATACTAAAAACGAACTTGAAAATAAAACAACAGATATTATAGAAATTCATAACAAAAATAACTTTTCATATCAAAAAATAATTAATAGTATAAATAATGAAAAAAATAATTATAGATTAGAACTTAAAGATGGAAATGATACATTTTATAAAATTGTTTTAAAGAAAGATATTAAAATAATAAACCCTGTATTAAAATTAATATTATCAAACCCCTATGAAATAAAAGTAGAAAGGATTATGACTTATGAATAAAAAAGGTCAAATACTAATTTCTTTTGTACTTTTATTACCATTACTTATTGCTTTTTTAGGGTATGTAATAGACGTAAGTTATATAAAATATGAAGAAAACAAATTAGATAATATTGTTATTACAAATAAAGATTATTTAAAAAAAAATACCCTAGATAAAAATAAAAAAATTCTATTAGCTAATGATACTAATATAACAGATATTACACAGGTAAAATCAAATTTAATAATAAAAAAAGAAATTCCTAGCTATTTTGGTAAAATAGTAGGTTTTAAAAAATATAATATAAAAAAAGAATATAAATTATAAGAGGGATAAATATGAATAATAGAAAAGGTAAATCAATAATTTTAGCTTCTTCTAAAGGTGGAGTAGGAAAAACAATATTAACCATGAATTTGGCTGGTATATATTTTGAATTGGGTAAAAAAGTTTTATTAATAGATATGGATATTAATAAAGGAACGATTGCCCTAAATTTAAATGTTAAAGGAAGCAATACAATCTTTACCCTAACAGAAGATTTATTAAATAATAGATTTGATAAACTATCTAATTATGTAATAAAATTTAATGATAACATTGATATTATTCAAGCACCAAAAGATCCAAGAGATTCACTAAAAATAGATTCAAGAACATTTGAAAGTATTATAACTATGGCTAAAAATAATTATGATATCGTTTTAATAGATACCCCTTGTGGCTTTGATAAAAATAATATAATACTTATGGATGAAGCAGATGTGATTTTATATGTCATGACTAATGATTTTATGGATATTAAAAATACTAAATCATTCATGTCTATAATAAAGGAAACTAACTTAGAAAATGTGAAATTAGTTTTAAATAACTCAAGAGACTTAAATTTAAATTATTTTAGTAATTTCGATATAAGAAATATCATTAAGAAAAATATTGATTATACAATATCAGAAAGTTTTTATATAAAAAATATAACAAAATATATCCTTGAAGGAGAAATATTGATATTAAATAAAAATTTAACCTTTAAAGACAAAAGAGACTATAAAAAACTAGTTAATATGGCTAAAGAACTAATAAACGAATAAAAAGGAGGCAATCTAATGACAAAAACTTTAAAAGATACTTTTTCAATAACAAATAATATCAAACCTATAAAGATTGTCTCAGATTATGAAGTATTTGAAGATAAAAATCTTTTAGATGAGCTTAGAATAAAAATAATTCAAAATCTTATTGATCACTCTGAATATGATAAAGAATCCTTAAAAAATTATATAAATAATGAAGTAAATAATACTTTAGAAGGATTAAATCTAAACTCTTTAGAAAGAAATTATATTTATAACTTAATAGAAAATGAAGTATCAGGATATGGTCCTATATCAGAATTATTAGAAGATCCTAATATAACAGAAATAATGGTTAATTCTCCAAAAGAAATTTATGTAGAAATAGAAGGTAAAATAATCAAAGATAATAGTATTTCATTTATAAATGATGAACATATAATAAGGACTATTCAAAGAATTATTCAACCCCTAGGTAGAACAATAGATACTTCTAATCCAATAGTAGATTCACGCTTAAAAGATGGTTCAAGAATAAATGCTATTATTCCTCCATTAAGTACAAAAGGTCCTATTTTAACAATTAGAAAATTTAAAAATGAAATTTGTAATATAGAATCTTTAATTTCTAATGGAACATTAACACCTTATATGGCCAGATTCTTAGAAGCTGCAGTTAAAGCTAAAAAAAATATAATTATTTGTGGTGGAACAGGTAGTGGTAAAACATCATTACTTAATGTTGTATCTGAATTTATTTCAGATGATGAAAGAATTATCACAATTGAAGATGCAGCAGAATTAAAACTAAATAAAAAACATGTAATTTCTTTAGAAACAAGAAACGAGAATGCTTCTAAAAATGGCTTGGTTACAATTAGAGATTTAGTTATTAACTCATTACGTATGAGACCAGACAGAATAATAGTAGGAGAAGTCCGTGGTAAAGAAGCTTTTGATATGTTACAAGCAATGAATACTGGACATGAAGGAAGCTTAACAACACTACATGCCAATTCCCCAAAAGATGCTTTAAATAGGCTGGAAACAATGGTACTAATGAGTGGTTTAGAAATACCAGTTAAAGTAATAAGAGAATATATAGAATCAGCTATTGATATAATTGTTAACATAGAAAGATTAACTGATGGAAGAAGAAAAGTAACATCTATTACTGAAGTAGTAGGAATAGATAGTAATGATGATATAAAAATAAAAGAAATTTTTGCCTTTAGACAAAAAGGACTATTAGATAACAATAAAGTAGATGGAGAATTTATATTATATAAGTATAAACCTAAAACTTACAAAGAAATAAAACAAAAAGGCATAGACATAATAGATGATATATTCCAAAATATAGATTAATAAGGAAGTGATATAATGGATTTTATAGATATAATTAAAATACTAACTATAGTATTGTCTTTAGCTATAATCATTTTCATTATAAGATTAGAATTTGTATCAAAATTAGATAAAAGAATAAGTAATTATACATTTAACTATAATCAAAGTAATTTATCCATAATAGATTCCCTTATATATCTATATAATTTTATGAGTAACAAATTAGGAATATTTCTAAATAAAACCTTATTTTTTAAAAAATATTTTATCAAAAGAAGTATTTCTCCAAAAGAAAAAGATATATTAGATACTTATATTATCTTTTCTAAAAAAATAGTTTTATCAATAGTATTTTTAATATTAGGTATAGTTATACTATCTCTAAATAATAATAGTAACTTATTATATTTAATTGTCTTTTTAATAATAGGATATAAGTATTTAGATATTTATAATTATTTTCATATTAAAAAAGTAAATAAAGAGATAGCTATTTCTTTAGAACAAGCTATTGCAATATTAAATAATGCCTTTAAGTCAGGCAAAAACATAACAGAAGCTGTATTAGATGTTTGTAATCAATTAGATGGCCATATTAAAGAAGAATTTAATAAAATATATAAAGATATTTCTTTTGGACTTGGAATAGAAGAAGCCTTTATAAGATTTTCTAAAAGAATAAATATAAAAGAAGTTAAATATATTTCTACATCTATTTGTATTTTAAATAAAACCGGTGGTAATTATGCAAATATTTTTAATATAATAGAAGAAAACTATATGAATAATATGAAAATAGAATCAGAGAAAAAAGCTTTAATAGCTTCATCTATCTTTTTATCAAGATTATTAATACTAATGCCTATATTAATTATAGTTTTAATAAGTTTAATTAATTATAGTTATTTTTCTATTTTATTTACAAATATAATTGGTTTATTTATTATTTTTATTATTCTATTATTATATATTCTTTATATATTTATAATTAATAAAATTATGAAAGTAGGGGATCTATAATATGAAAAGTATTAAATTATATAGTAATAAAACTATTAAAAAATATAAAAATAAAATAAATCTATTAGGTAAAGATCATAATTTTATTAGTGTAGAAAAATTTTTAAATATTAGAATATTATCTTCCTTAATTATCTTCTTTATGTTAATATATTTATTTGAATGGGGATATATCTTATCTCCAATTATAACCATTATATATTTTTGTTTTTATTCAAATATTTTTTTGGATAGCAAAATCAATATTAGAAAAGAGAAATTAGAAGACGAAAGTATTTTGTTCTTTGAAACATTACTTTTATCTTTAGAAACAGGTAAGAATTTAAAACAATCATTAGAATTAACTGTTTCTATAATTGATTCAGAAATATCTAAGGAATTTGATCAAGTTCTTAAATCAGTTGAATATGGAAAGTCATTAGATGAAGCCTTAAATGATTTAATGGAATATCTTCCTTCGATAAGTATAAATAATATAATTTCTAATTTATCGCAATCTAATAATTATGGTACAGATATAACTAAAACTATAGATAATCAAATAAACTATCTAAGACATAAAAAAATGATGGAAATTAAAGAAAAAATAAATAAAATGCCAATCAAGATAAGCGTAGTTTCTGTCTTATTTTTTATACCAATGATATTATTATTGATTTTATCTCCGGTTTTATTAGAATTTTTAACAAGATAGGAGAGATTTTAATGAGTGGACATTCAAAATGGGCAACAATTCATAGAAAAAAAGGGGAATTGGATGCAGCTAGAGGAAAAATTTTCCAAAAATTAGCTAGAGAAATTTATGTGGCAGCAAAAGGAACAGATGGTAATCCAGATACTAATCCATCATTAAGAGCTGTAATAGAAAAAGCAAAAGGGCAAAACATGCCAAAGGATAATATTAAAAATGCCATAGAAAAAGCAACAAAATCTAATGGTGGAGAAGAATTCGAAAATATTAGATATGAAGGATATGGTCCTAATGGAATTGCTTTTATGGTAGATTGTTTAACTGACAATAGAAATAGAACAGCATCATTAGTTAGAGCTGCTTTCACTAAAAGAGGAGGAAATCTTGGTACAGATGGATCAGTTTCTTATATGTTTAGTAGAAAAGGGTTAATTGTTATTCCAAATGAATTAGATGAGGAAACAGTTATGATGACTGTTTTAGATAATAAAGCAGAAGACTTTATAGCAAACGAAGATAACTATGAAATATATTCAGATCCAGAAGACTTTTTAACAGTAAAAAAAGCTTTAGAAGAACTTGGGGTTAAAGAATTTTTAACTTCAGAAATAACTTATATTGCATCAAATAAAATATCTTTAAGTGAAGAAGATTCAGAAAAAGTAATGAATCTTACTGATGTATTAGAAGATATAGATGATGTTCAAAGTGTATACAACAATCTAGATTAGTTTAACTAATCTTTTTTTTGTTTCATTTTTTATTTGTTATGATATAATTTAATTATAATAAGGAGGTTAGTAATGAATAAAAAAGGATTTACACTAGTTGAACTTATAGCAGTAATGGTAGTATTAAGTGTAATTATGGTTATATCAATACCGAATGTAGTAGCGATGTTAGATAAACAAAAAAAGAATACTTATATATCAGATGCTAAGAAGTTAGTGAGCAAGGTAAAAACAGAAATAAGATCAAATGATAATATTGCATGGCCAAATACAACTAATCCTATAACAATAATTTATTTAAATGATGTGTATGATGGAGACATAAAGAAAGATCCTGAAGGGAATAGTTATTCTTTAACAAAATCTTTTGTAGCTATAACAAAAGAAGCTGTCTCAGGTATGGCAGGAACATATGATTATGTGTACTATGTTATGTTGATTGGTGAAAATGCAACAGATCCAACAAAAAATAGAGGAATAGACATAGTAAAAAGTTCTGTTTTATCTACGGAAAATGCGTCAACATATGTATTAAAAAATATTAATACATATGCAACACCAGTAGATATAGCCAATAAAATACTTAATTCTACAACGATAACATTAGACAAAATAAATCTCTATAATTAAAAATGTAAAATTATCAAAAAAGGAATTGACTAGCAAAAAAAACAATGCTATACTCAAAATGTAATAAAAATAGAAGGAGAAAGAAAATGAAAAAATTAAACAAAACAGGTTTTACCCTAATCGAATTACTTGCAGTTATCGTTATCCTTGGTGTTATCATGGTAATCGCTGTACCAGCAGTTACTAAATACATCACTAATTCAAAGAAAGATACTTATGTAGCTACAGCTAAGAGCTTCATGAGCGCAGTTGCTACATCAGCAGCAGTTGGTGATTATCAATTACCTTTAGCTACTAATGAAGTAACAATTGTTTCAATTAAAGATGTTAAATTAAACAAAGGTGGTACAACTTCATCATTCGGTGAAGCTTGGAATTATGCTTATTCTTTCGTTGCAATCGTTAACGTTGGAACAGCAGCAGACCCAGCTTACAAATATTATTTCCAAGGTGTAGATGCTAAAGGTAACTATATAGCATTAACTGAAGAAAACGCTTTAGGAAGAGCAAGCGTTTCAAAAGAAGCTACATTAGCAACAGCTTCAATCGGAACTAGTACATTTGCTTCACCAGTAATTTATGGTATAACTACTGCATCTGCAACAGGTACAGGAACAGTTACTCCAATCGCTGGAGCAGCAGCACAATCAATCGTGATTGGTGCTAGCACTTATACAACTTTAAATATTTATTACGCAGCTTAATTAATAAATAAGCAAATAAAATTCGATTAGAAAAAAGAATACTCAGGTATTCTTTTTTTGTTTTAATTATATATAAAATATAGTATAATTAAACTATATTAATAGTGGAGGTTATTTTATGAAAAAAGGTTTTACATTAATAGAATTATTAGCAGTAATAGTAATATTAGGAGTAATAATGGTAATAGCTATACCATCAATTAGTAACTATATTATTGCCTCGAAAAATGAAACTTTTGTTACTACTGCAAAACAATTTATATCTGCTGTAAAAACGTCAATATCAAATGACGAATATATTTTGCCAGTAGAAAAAAACGAAGTTACAATCATACCAATATCAAGTATAGATTTAAATAAAGGTGGAGTAGTATCACCATATGGCAATAATTGGATTAAAGAAAAAAGTTATATAGCTATAATTAATGATGGAGATAACATTAATCCAGAATATACTTATTATATTGCAATGCAAGACAGTAAAAATTATGCAATTCCATTAACAAAAGAAATTAGTCTAAATAAATCTGTTGTCATAAGTAACGCTAAAAATACCATGGAAATAACTATTCAAGATCTATCATCAGGTCTAGAAGATATTTCATATGATCAAAATCCACCATCTATAATAGGATTACCAGATGTAACAAAAAGAGGTAGTTATACATTTTGGATTTCAACAATTTATAATGAAAAATAAGGAGGAATTATGTTATATATAGGATCACATGTATCATTTACAAAAGAAAAACAATTATTAGGTAGTGTAGAAGAAGCTTTGTCATATAATGCAAATACTTTTATGTTTTATACAGGAGCTCCTCAAAACACAAATAGAAGTCCAATAAATGATTTTCTAACCATTGAAGCTTTAAATAAAATAAAAGAGTCAGATATTGATTTTAGTAAGGTTATAGTTCATGCACCTTACATAATAAATCTTGCTAATAAAGAAAAAATAGATAATTATAGTTTTTCTATGAGATTTTTAACTGAAGAAATAGAAAGATGTGCTCAATTAGGTATAAGATATTTAGTCCTTCACCCTGGCAGCCATGTAGGTGTTGGTGTAGAAGTAGGAATAAATAATATTGCTGAAGCCTTAAATAAAGTATTAACCACTAATAATCAAGATGTAATGATTCTTCTTGAAACAATGGCTGGAAAAGGCAGTGAAGTTGGAACTACCTTTGAAGAGTTAAAAGAAATAATAGATAGAGTAGATAAAAAAGAAAGATTAGGTATTTGCCTAGATACTTGCCACTTAAGTGATTCAGGGTATGATATAAATAACTTTGATCAATTATTAGATAATTTTGATAAAATAATTGGAATAGAAAAAATAAAAGCTATTCATATTAACGATAGTAAAAATCCTAAGAATGCAAAAAAAGATAGACACGAAAACTTTGGTTTTGGAGAACTTGGTTTTAATAATTTAATAAACATTGTATATAACAAAAGGTTAGAAGATATTCCAAAAATATTAGAAACACCATATCTAGATCACAAATTTGCACCATATAAATTTGAAATAGAAATGATAAAAAACAAAGAATTTGATGAAAAATTACTAGAAAAGATTAGAAACCAATAAATAATTAAAAAAAGTTTTTGCTTTTTTGGTTTTTTTTGATATAATAGCATATAGGAAACAAGGAGGGATGAATTGTGGCAAAAGTAGGAAATAGACAAAACAAAACTTTAGTTTGTACTGTTTGTAATAAAGAAGGATATAGAACAAGTAAAAATGTAAAAAATACTACAGATCGTTTAGAATTGAGCAAATATTGTTCTAATTGCAGAAAACATACAACACATAAAGAAAAAAAATAATAATTAAATAATTATTAAGGAGGTTTTACTATTATGATAAATACAAATGATTTTAAAAATGGAATAACAATATTATTTGATGGTAATATTTATTCAATAATAGAGTCACAACATGTAAAACCAGGAAAAGGAGCTGCAATTGTTAAGGCTAAGTTGAAAAACTTAAGAACTGGTTCAATTGTAGAACAAACTTTTAACTCAGGAATTAAAATAGAATCAGCACGTATTGAAAAAAGAGATTCTCAATTTCTTTATTCAATGGGAGATGTTTACTATTTCATGAATATGGAAACATATGAACAATTAGAGTTAAATAAAAATGTTCTTGGTGATGATGCAAAATTCTTAAAAGAAAATTTAATTGTTAATATTACAACATATGAAGGTGAAATCCTAGGAATAGGACTTCCTGATAAAGTTGACTTAACAGTTACAAACACTGAACCAGGAGTTAAAGGTAACACTACAACTGGTGCAATGAAAGATGCAACATTAGAAACAGGAATGAATATTAGAGTTCCTTTATTTATTAATGAAGGAGACGTAATATTAGTATCTACTAAAGATGGTAAATACGTTTCTAAAGCATAAATTAATTATATCGAGTTTATTTGATAAATTATCAAAAAAAGATTGAAAAATATAATCTTTTATTGTATAATCTTAATTGTCTTATAAATAAGATAGTTAATTGTCCTGTTAGCTCAGCTGGATAGAGCAATGCCCTTCTAAGGCATCGGTCGAGCGTTCGAATCGCCCACAGGACACCATA